>JBGMQU010000017.1:0-19337 GCA_048060725.1 Gemmatimonadota bacterium
CTCAAGTCCAGGACGAACACCGGCGAGATCTGGGGGCCGACGCTCTACCTGGCGGGCCCGAGCTTCAACGGCAATACGGTCACCTCGCCCGAGCAGGCCGCCGCACGCGTATGGGAGCAGAAGAACGAGGGTTGGGACCATCTCAAGATCCACCCTGGCCTGACCGTGCCGCAGTACGACGCGCTCGCGCGGGCCGCCGGCCAGGCGGGCATCCGCTTCGGCGGCCATGTGCCGGCCGATGTCGGGATCCGGCACGCGATCCAGATGGGGCAGGAGACCTTCGACCACCTCGACGGCTACCTCGAGTACGCGGGCGGTGTGGCGGGGGCGATGGATGAGGCGAAAGCGGCCGAGCTGATCGAGTTGACGATCGGTGCGAGGGCGTGGGTGGTCCCGACGATGGTCTTGTGGGAGGTCGGGGTGATCGGGCTCGGTGACGTCGATGCGTTGTCGGCCGCGCCCGAAATGCGCTACTGGCCGCGGCAGGGGGTCGAAGGCTGGGCAAACAGGATGCGGTCCGTGCAATCCAGGGGCGGGTGGGACGCCGAAACGGCGATGGCCCATTCGGCGAACCGATCGCGGCTCCTGAAGATGATGAGTGACTCCGGGGTCGGGATTCTGATGGGCACAGACTCTCCCCAGATGTTCAGCGTGCCGGGGTTCTCGCTCCACCGCGAGATGCAGTCGATGGCCGATGCCGGCATGTCGCCGTTCGAGATCCTGGTGACTGGCACTCGCAACGTCGGCACGTATTTTCAGGCCTACGATTCGTTCGGGACCGTCGCGGCAGGCCGCCGCGCCGATCTGATCATGACGAATTCCAACCCACTGGATGACGTGGCGAACGTGGCCGATCGGGCCGGGGTGATGATTCGCGGCGTCTGGAAATCGGAGGCGGAGATCCAACAGGAACTGGAAGTCATCGCGCGGAGCTTCGAAAACTGATGCCCGCCCCGACACGCAGGACCGGCGCAGGTCTGCTGGCACTCGCGGCGTTCGCCCTCGCTCCGGCGACCCCCACGTCCGCTCAGGATCAGGGGCGTGAGTTCAACAACCGCCGTGAACTCGGCGGGCACACCTTCATCCCCTCGGCGGTCGTCTCCGACCCGTTCATCACCTCCTACGTGCGGTCGGGCACCGGGGTCGGCGCCGCCAGCGGGCTTGAGATTCCGATTCGGGACGTGGAGGGCAACGTCCTCGCCGTCCTGGATGGCGAACTCGTCTTTCTCCTCCTCGAGTTCGAATACCAGCAGGCGCTGAACTCATGGATGGCGTTGCGACTCGGTGGTTCCGCGTCGGCGAGAGCGGGAGTGAACGAAGAGACCATCCTCGCTCAGGGGATCAACGCGCTCTACGGGATGAATCTTGGCGCGACGGTAAAGCTCCTGAAATCCGAACGCCTGATGCTCTCGGCCGTCGGGGACTTCAAGACCAACAAGATCTATTCGTTCAACATGTTCGATTTCGTCAAGAAGGTGATCAACGAAGGATTCGACCCGGAGGGTGACAACGCGCTGGTGACGTCAGGCCCGAGCGATCTATTCACCGCCGGCCTCAAGGGCGCCTATTCGCCGTGGCGCTGGCTCGGAGTTGTGGCGTCGGTGGAAGGTGGCGGCGGTTCGCCGTTCACGGATGACAGCAATAATCGGGGCGTCTTTACCGGGGGGCTGTCGGGGGACGTGGACTTCGGTGAGATCATCTCGGTGCCCATCGGGATCCAGACGGCGTTCCGCTGGAGCAACTACAGCGACAAGAACTCCGACATCCTCGACTCGATCTGGGGGACCAGCATCCTGGTCGGATACACGGGCCGCGAAGACTTCTTTATCGGACTGGACCTGGGGTTCAACCGCGTGACCCTGACAAATCCCATCCCCGGTACCACGTCGAATCTCCTCGACACGAACTCGGCGTCCCTGGTGCTTCGCTACTTCTTCTAACAGCCTGCTGGAAAAGTACGGCGGATTGGTCTAGAAGATCGCGAAGACGACCCGCACCAGCCACGCCAGGGTCATGATAATCGTCGGGAGCACGAAGACGACCCCGACGGAGAAGACGAGGCCGTTGCGGAAGAGAGTGGGCCCGATAGGGAGAAGTTTCCTGCCGAAGAACCGGTTCGTGGCGACTTCGACGATCGGGCCGAGCGTGTAGCACACGTTGGCGAGGATCCCGACGACGACGATCGGTACGAAAGAGAAGTAGAAACGCGGCGGATCCGGGGGCAGCAGCGAGGCCACCGTCGCGAGCCCCATGGTGGCGAGCCCCGCGCCGCCGACTATGAGATTGTAGGCGATCCGGCGCTTTTCCCACCATGCGACGATGGCGCCCGTCCGGCGTTCCGCCGGTTTCGGGAACAGGAACCGCACGAGCGCGGTGTCTCCCGTCGTCATCGGAACCTGTGATGCGTGCTCGTCCATCCCCACCGCCTGTTGAGTTACGAGTACGAATGATACGCTGATCGGCCCCGGATGTTCGCGCTGAGTGTGCCAGCGTGGCGCGAATCCGCGTTCATGGTGTAACAGATGCTCTGCCGTCGGTACCTGGAGGCGTCGTGCCCAAACGCGTGTTCGCCGTATATAAGCACAGTGAGCCTGTGCTCCGGATCCGTCCAGCCCAGCGGACGGACCTGGGCGGACAGCACGTGGTCACGGCGAACGAGAAGTTCAAGGAGACGTTTGGGCCGCGGTTCCGCGTCGGGCTGTTCGTCGCGATTGCGGCTCACTACGCGATCATCACGCTCTTCCCCGCGCTCGACAGGGTCGAGCTGCCGGTGGCGAGCGGCCGACTGGCCGCGATCGACATTCCGCCCAGGGTCTCCGTGCCGGCGCCGCCTCGACCGGTCGCGCGGCCCGCGCGGCCGACGTTGGCCGCACCGGCCGTGGCGTCTTCGCTGACGATCGAGCCGACGACGTTCGATGCGTTCGAACCGGTGATCGGATCGGACCTGGCCCCGCCGCCGGTGCCCATCGCGGCGGAAGACGGCCGGCCGCCGTACATCCCTTTCGAGGTGGCCCCCACCCTGAAGAACCGGGCGGCCGCCGCCGCGATGCTCGAGCGGGTGTATCCGAGCGTCCTCCGAGACGCGGGGGTCAGCGGTAGCGTCCAGCTCTGGATCTACATCGATGAGACGGGAGTGGTGCGGGAGTCACGCGTCGCGGAGTCGAGCGGGTACGAGGATCTGGACCTGGCGGCGACCATGGTCGCCTACTCCATGCAGTTCACGCCGGCCCTGATGCGGGACAAGGCGGCGGCTGTCTGGATTTCGCAGCCGATCACGTTCATCGCGAAGTGACGCGAGATCCGGGCGGGCCACTCGCCCGGGTTTCTGGGCGATCTTCTACAGCCGGACGAGCATCTTCCCGAGATTCTCACCGCTGAACAACCCGAGAAACGCGTCCGGAGCCGCCTCGATGCCTTCGTGGATCGTCTCTTCCCACACCAGAGCCCCCGACGCGATCCAGCCGGCGGCGTCGGCGACGAACGCGCCATAGCGGTCCCAGTGATCGGTGACGATGAAGCCACGCATGGTGAGTCGGTTGGTGACGATCCGGAAGAGGTTGCGGGGGCCGGGCGGCGGTTCCGTCGCGTTGTACGTGGAGATGCTCCCGCAGGCGACGATGCGGCCTCGCGTGTTCAGGAGGTCGAGGGCGGCCTCGAGGTGGCTGCCGCCCACATTGTCGAAGTAGACGTCGAGTCCGTCGGGGCACGCGGCGGCCAGCGCCCCGCGCAGGTTGTCGGTTTCCCTGTAGTCGATCGTCTCATCCACTCCCGCTCTGGAGGTCAGCCATTCGGTCTTTACGGCCGAGCCGGCGCTCCCGATCACTCGACATCCGTGGATCCTGGCGATCTGGCAGGCGACCGAGCCCACCGCACCGGCGGCCCCCGACACGAAGACGGTTTCTCCGTCGCGGAGCGCGCCGATTTCGAGCAGGCCGACGTAGGCGGTGAGTCCCGGCATCCCGAGGACCCCCAGATACGACTGCACCGGCGCCACGCCCGGGTCGATCTTCTCGACGCCGTCTCCATCCGAAATCCAGAACTCGCGCCACCCGTTCATCCCGAGCACGTGATCGCCCACGTCGAACCGATCGGTGTTCGATGCTTCCACGACCCCGACGCATCCGCCGGTCAGCGCTTCGCCGATCTGAAACGGGGGCACGTAGCTCTCCCGGTCGATCATGCGTCCGCGCATGTACGGGTCGACCGACATGAAGAGATTGCGCACGAGGATCTGCCCGTCGCCCGGCTGGCCGACGTCGACCGACACGACGCGGAAATCTTCCGGGGTCGGCAACCCGACCGGCCGCCGTGCGAGATGAATCTCCCGGCTTGAGGATGACACGTGTGGGCTAGCCGGTCAGCCGGCTAGCCGACTCGGGAACCGCGTCACCGTCGAATTCGGTCGCGACCCCTTCGTACACTTCCGACCGCTCCAGCTCGACGGTCGGGCGAACCTTCTCCGTTCCATCCCGGACCACTCGCGCGAACAGGTCGAGGTTCCGATCGAAGAGAAATTTCACGAAGAGCTTCCCCCACGACTGGTGCGCGAGCAGATCCTCATAGTACTCCGGCGCGGTGGCTCGCACCTGCGGAAGCCGGTGCCACGGGACACGCGGAAAATCGTGGTGCTCGTTGTGGTACCCGACGTTGAACGCGAACACGTTCATGGGTCCGTAGTAGCTGAACGTCTCCTGGTCCGACCCCTGCTCCATGAGGTAGTGGCGCTGGATCCACCGTGCCCCGACCGGGTGGATCCCGGCCGAGAAGAAGAACGAGAGAACCAGGTAGAGGATCGCCGTTGGACCGGCGAGGAACCAGATGAGCGCGTTGGTGGTCAGGATGATCGCCCAGTTCAGCACCACGTGGCTGTCGACCGACCGAACTTCCTTGATGCGCATGATCCGCGGCATGGAAAGCAGGGGGAACAGGGCCAGCCAGATCGCCTTGCGAATCGGGGAGTTTCCAACGAGGCGAGCCTCCCATTCGCACGGGATGTCCGCATCGAGATGGTACTCGCCCTGATGCCAGTGGTGGACGAGGTGGTAGTTCTTGAACGTTGCGGAGTACGGCAGCACACCCGGGATGTTCGCGAAGATCCCGTTGAGCATGTTCGACATCTTCCGCTTGAAGATGAGGTTGTGGCAGGACTCGTGGATCACGACCAGAAGCGCATGGTTCGCGAGCGCACCGAGCGTGTACGCCACGATCACGAACACCCACCACGGCTTCCCGACGATCCAGAACGCCGCCGCGAGCTGTATCGCGACGAGTCCGGCGGTGGGGACGAACGTCCAGGCGTTCTTGCCGTTCAATTCGCGAATCTCGGGGTGCTCGCGCGCGATCGCCTGCGTACGCGCGCGATGAGGTTCTGCGCTGTCGGAGTGTTGGAAACCGGAACGTACCGTCGTCATGCAATCACCCTGTTATGGTGTCATGAGGCCGACCTTCAGGCCCAGTTTTATCTGGCGGTAATGTAGCGTCCGGCACTCGAAGCCGCCCGTCTCCGGCCCGCCCGGGCGCCGCTTCCTCCGCGGCCCTTGAGGGAAGTTCCGCGCGGTCGTTATGGTTGAGCCCTCCCCACTGCCTGGTAGAACCTCGAACACGGAGCGCGACAATGTCGGACGGGCCGGACGAACACGAGGGAATCGTCGAGGACGCGGACGGGATCACGGTGGTCCGCGGCAGCGGCGTCACCCGCGGCTGGAACGGGATCCGCTACAAGACCGGCATGTGGGCGGAGAACGTCGGGTCGACCGCACTTTCGATGAACGTGGCGACGATCCCGCCCGGAGCCGTGGCGAAGGCGCACATCCACGTGGACTTCGAGGTCATGCTGTACATCCTGCAGGGGAGGGTCCGGCACGAGTACGGCCCACGGCTGGAGAAGGTGCTCGAGAACGAAGCGGGCGATTTCATCTTCATCGAGCCGGGCGTACCGCACGAGGTGTTCAACATGAGCGACACGGAGCCCGTGATGGCGGTCGTGGCCCGGTCGGACGCGCGCGAGTGGGAAAACATCATCAGTTTCGAGCGGCCCGGCTGACCGACTGTTGAGCACAGATCGGCCGCGCTTCGACTCGCGGGTCGGGGCGCTCTTCACGCTCATCGGGGTCGCGGTCGGCCTTGGGAACGTCTGGCGGTTCCCGTACATGGTCGGCGAGTTCGGTGGTGCCGCGTTCGTGCTCCTCTACCTGATCATGGTGGCCGGCGTCGGCGTTCCCGCCCTGATGGCGGAGTGGGCGCTCGGCCGGCGGACACGGCGCGGCACGGTCGGGGCGTTCGAAGCCGGCGGCCTTCCCGGAGGCCGCCTGATCGGGTGGTTTTTCTTCTTTGTCGTGAGCGCCGCGACGGCGTACTACACGAATGTGGTCGGCTGGGTGCTGTATTTTGCCGCGGCCGATGTCGTCGAGCTTTTCGGCGGGTCGATGGACGCAGCGCGGATCATCCCGCCCGACGACGGGTTCGACGCCGGTGCGTTCGCCCGTCAGTTCGCGATGACGGTCTTCGTGATCGTGTTGTGCGCCGCGGTTCTACTTCGCGGACTGCGGCGGGGGGCCGAGCGCGTGAGCACCGTCCTCGTGCCCATGATCCTGGTGGCCTTGCTGGTGCTCGTGGCGCGGTCTCTTACGCTGCCCGGCGCCGGCGAGGGACTGTCGTGGTATCTGGGGAAGCTCGACTGGGCCGCGATACGCCCGCCCGTCGTGCTGGGAGCGCTCGGGCAGGCCGTGTTCTCGATGTCGCTGGGCGGGACGTTCATGGTGGTGTACGGTTCCTATCTGCCCGCGAACGCTCGTCTGGGCCCGCATGCCGTCCTCACCGCGCTCGGCGACACGACGGCTGGCCTGCTCGCCGGTCTGGCGATCTTCCCCGCGGTTTTCGCGTTGGGGCTGGAGCCGGGATCAGGGCCCGCGCTCCTCTTTGACACGCTTCCTCTGGCGTTCGACGCGATGCCCGGCGGGGCGCTGTTCGGCGTGCTGTTCTTCCTGACCCTCGCGGGCGGCGCACTCCTGTCCGACATCGCCGCGTTCGAAGTCGTCGTGACCGGACTGACCGACAACACGGGGCTCACCCGGCGGCGTGCGATCTGGACCATGGCGGCGGTCGTGCTGGTCCTCTCGCTCGCCCCCATGGTGAACATGGAAGTGTTCGTGCCGTGGGATCTCACGTTTGGGTCGGGGATGCAGACGCTGGGCGCCCTCGTCGCCGTGGTGACCGTGGGGTGGGCGTTCAAACGTGGCGACGCCATTCGCGAACTCGCGGGCGACGCAGCGTGGGGGAAGGTGTTGTTCTTCTGGGTGCGCTACGTAATCCCGACGGCGATCCTGCTGGTCGGTGTGTGGTGGATTCTGACGGACCTGCTGGGTGCGGTGGAGGCCGCGTAGCTGTGCGCGGGCTGCCCCCCACGCCTGACTCGCCAGAGGGTTTCCAGCAGCCTCTTACGGCAGAGACGCGAATCCCTGTGCGAGTACGTTCTCCCGCAGTTTTGGGTGGGTCTTCCAGATCAGGCCTGCCATCGAACCGATGGCGATGATGTTCGCAACGCCGATCGACCACAGCGAGATCGACCCGAGTACGGCCTGACCGACCGAAACGAGCACCGCGAAGCTGATCGCCTCGAGGAGAATCGCGCACATCGTCGTCAGGTATGCGAAACTGGGGAAGTGCTCGATGCCGTGGGCGACCGCCACGAAGAAGACGCCGACGGCGCTGAACACGACGAGGTGGAGGACGCTGTAGGACATGATCAGACCGGGCGCCATCGAGACGGCGCCCGGATCGTCCGCACCCAGGAATACCGCGGATCCCAGCGCACCGGGTGTAAGGAACGGCGTTCCCGCCAGCACATCGATCAGGAAGAACCAGGCGGCCACCGCCCCCGCGCCGACAAGGCCGATCTTCAGACCTTCCGCGATGATGGGGTGGTGCTGCAGGGTCGCAATTCCCAGAGGCCTCTCCTCGCGTTCCGCACGGTGCATGTACGCCATGAAGACCATGCCGGCTACGATGTTCGCCCCGACCACGTGCACCGGCGGCAGCACGTCCAGGAGCGGCTGACCCGTGATCAGCATCCCCACGTAGTGGATCGCCGTGAGTACGCAGACGCCCAGGAAGGCTCCGAGGAAGATCCCGGGAGCCGCCCCGGTCGCCCCCAGCAGCAGGCCGGTGAGGCCACCGACGATCGCGAACGTGCCGAGGTGGACGACGGAGTAGAAGGAGACGAGCACTCCTGTGCTCAATTCGGGATGGCCGAAGAGCGCGGCGCCCAGTCTAGCGGGCGTGCGAAATGGATCTCCCGCGAACAGATCGGCGGCAAGGAACCAGGTGGCGACGACCACTCCGGCCAGAAGACCGCCGAGGACACCGTGAACCAGCGTGGACTGTCGAGTCGTTCGCATGGGGCCTCCCTGTCGCACGTTCCTTCTACCGTGCGCCATCGCAGCCTCGAAGTCCAGAGGCGACCCGTTGTCGGCGGGCGTCGGGGCGCTCACTTTCCGAACGGGAGGCTGCGGTTTCGGCACCCTCCCGGCCGACACACCAGCAACCTCCGAGGCATGACACATGAGCCGAACCTTCGAGCGCTTCTCGCCGATCTGTGCCCTGGCGATGATCCTGGCCGGCGGCACCAACGCCGCCGCCCAGGATCGGGGAACCCCGCCTGGCGAATGGCGCTTTTGGGGTGGCGATCAGTGGAGCACCCGATATTCGCCGCTCGATCAGGTCGATGCGTCGAACTTCGGCGAACTGGAGACCGCGTGGATCTGGAGAGGCGACAATTTCAGCCCGGAGGGTCCCGATCCGCTGCTCCGGGCGACTCCCATCTACGCGAACGGCACCCTCTACAGCGTCGCCGGATCGCGGCGAACCGCAGTGGCGATCGACCCGGCGACGGGTGAGACGCTCTGGACGTGGCGCGAGGCTCCCACCAAACGCTGGGAGAACTCGATGCGTAAGAATTACGGAAAGGGTGTCGCATACGACGAGGTCGACGGGCGGGGGCGCATCTACCTCGTCACGCCCGCCTTCTTCCTGCACGCGCTCGATGCGGAGACCGGCCGGCTCGTCGAGTCGTTCGGCACCGGCGGCACGGTCGACCTTCTCGACGACCTGGGCGATTGGCCGCATACGCGCGACGGGGGGATCCCGCTGGACATCGGGTACATCACCAACTCGTCGCCGCCGATGATCGTGAACGGGGTCATCGTCGTCGGAAACTCCCACGAGCAGGGCTACTACCAGACGAGGAAGGAGAACGTGCCCGGGAACATCCTCGCCTACGACACGAAGACGGGCGAATTCCTGTGGAAGTTCAATGCGATCCCGCAGCCCGGAGAGTTCGGACACGAGACGTGGGAGAGCGACGCCTGGAGCTACACCGGCAACGTGTCCGCGTGGGCCCCGATGTCGGCCGATGCAGAACTCGGTCTCGTCTATGTAGTGACCGACCCGCCGACGATCGACTTCTACGGCGGGTTCCATCCCGGAGACAACCTCTTCTCGACCAGCGTGATCGCGCTCGACGTCGCGACGGGCGAGCGCCGGTGGCACTTCCAGTTCGTCCACCACGACATCTGGAATTACGATACGCCGACCGCGCCGAGCTTGATGGACGTCACGGTTGACGGGGAGCGGATTCCGGCCCTCGTGCAGACCACCAAACAGAGTTTCGCGTACGCCCTCAACCGTGCGACCGGAGAGCCGATCTGGCCGATCGAGGAACGACCGGTTCCCCAGACGGACGTGCCGGGTGAGCAGACATCCGCCACGCAGCCGTTCCCGACGCGTCCTGCCGCCTACGAGATGCAGGGTCTGACCGAGGACGATCTGATCGACTTCACGCCCGAGTTGCGGGCCGAAGCGCTCGAGATCCTGAAGGATTACAGGATCGGTCCGCTTTTTACCCCGCCCGCCGTCCCGGGGGACGGGATCGTCGCGTCGATTCACTGTCCTGGTTCGAACGGCGGCACGAACATCCCCGGCGGTACCGTCACCGACCCCGAGACGGGGATCCTCTATACCGCGTCGATCAAGACGTGCAGTGCGCCGCGGCTTCAACCCGGCACCGATGTGGATCCGAACTCCGACGTCGACTGGGTGACCGTGGGGCCGGGGGGCGTTCCGGGCCCGCAGCGGCTACCGCTCCTGAAGCCACCCTACGGGCGTATCACCGCGATCGACATGAACACCGGCGAGCATCTCTGGTGGATCCCCAACGGCGGGACGCCCCGTCGGTACGCCGAACATCCGGCGCTCGAGGGCGTCGATCTGGGGAACACGGGGCAGCCGACGCACGCGACGGCGCTGCTCACGAAAACGCTTCTCATGTATGGGGAAGGGAGGGGCGCCGAACCCAGGTTCCACGCCGTCGACAAGGCGACGGGCGAGGAACTCGCCGTGGTCGATCTGCCCGCTCCCACCCTCACCGCGCCGATGACGTTCATGCACGAGGGTGCTCAGTACATCGTCATGGCGATCGGGGGACGCGGGGCGGACGGAACCATCCACCCCGGATCGCTCGTGGCGCTCAGGCTGCCGTGACGACCGGGGTGGTGTTTCCACACTAGCGGCCCTCTTCCTCGCGAGGGTCTCCGGCCCCGTCGATCGCGAAGCAGTAGAAGAACCCGTTCCCACCGGTGCCCTGCAGGTTCTCCTGGCTGCACCCGCGGGATCCGTGGGCCGAGTTCCACGAGGTCGGGTTCTGCCCTCCGCCCTGACGGTCGTGGTGGCCGACGAGGGCGCTGCCCGCGTCGTTCGACATCCAGTTCCCGCAGGTCGTGTCCTGCCCCGGAGCGGCCGCCATGCCCTGCATGTCCGAGCCCGTGAGGATGTCGTGCATGTTGGGATCATCGCCCCGGCCGTTCACCGTCCGCCCGAACTCGGTGACGATCGTCTCCTTGGTCAGGTTGGCCCCGTCGCTATGGAGTTCGTCGACGTCCGACGCGATCAGGTCCCCCTTGAAGTTGTGCCAGGGACCGCTGCCGATACGGTCGCGCGCATTCTCGGAAGGTGCCTCGCTCGCGGCGGCCGTGCTCAGATAGGCGTGCCAGGTCAGCTCGCCGACACCGGCCTCCTCCGCCAGCGTCTGGCAATACGCGTCGGCGCCCTCGACGCCGCCGAGGTTGGCTCCGTCGCCGGGCCCCGCGCTCGTGATGAAAAACGTCATCCCCTCCTGCGCTACCGCTGCGTCGGCTCCGAACGCCAGTAGCACCGCATACAACCAGAAAACTCTCTTCATCGGCTTTCTCCTCAAGGGCTCAGGTGCTCGCGGGTCGATGACCCGCCATCCCATGCGCGACTCACCAGGGTCAACGTCGGGTGTACTTCCGCATCTGCCGCGGTCCGACTTCCGCTCCGTACAGATTTCCGTGGGCGTCCACCGCGATGCCCTCGGCCCCGCTCGTTCCCGAATTGTCGGGATCCTGTTCGGGGTCGGGCACGAACGCGGTCACCCAGCCGGTCGCCGCGTCGCCGATGTAGATCCCCCGCCGCCATCCCTTGTTGCGGCCGGCGTTGGACTCCGAGTCGGTGGAATACAGGGTGTCGTTCTCGTCGATAAAGAGCCCGCTCGGACGGCCGAACTGGTGCCACGTCTCGAGGTGTGTGCCGTCCTGGTCGAAGATCTGGATGCGGCTGTTCGCTCGGTCACCGACAAAGAGACGGCCCTGCGAATCCATCGCGAGGGCGTGGACGTCACGGAATTCTCCGTTGGCCGTGCCGGTCTGGCCCCACTCCATGATGAACCGACCGTCGGCGTCGAACTTCACGATCCGGTTGTTGCCGCCCGCGTCGTGACCGTCGGCCACGAAGATGTCGCCGTTCGGAGCCACCAGAACGTCGGACGGCTTGGCCAGGACATCCGGGCCGTCGCCCGAGACTCCCTTGCGGCCGAGCGTCATGAGCAGCTCGCCCTCGGGTGAAAATTTGTAGATCACGTGTCCCCACCCGTCGGGCACCGGGGCGTACCCCACGGCGTCGGCTACCCAGACGTTGTCGTCCGCGTCGACGAACATGCCGTGGGGCCAGGCGATCAGGCCGGCGCCGAAGCTCCGAACGAGGCGGCCGTCCAGGTCGAAGAGCAGCACGGGATCGACGTCGCTCTCGACACAGAGGTTCGTGCCGCACCGCTCTGCAACCCAGATGTGCAGTCCGTCGCGGGTCGGATACACTGCGCTCACGGCGCCCCACGCACGTCCATCCGGCAGCTCGCCCCACCCGTCCACCGCGTCGTAGGGGTTGGCGTCGACCATCTGCGCGTCGATCGCCGCCGCACTCCAGATCCAGAGCGTCAGAAGCGCGGCTAGGGTGCGGCGAAAACGAAAGGCGTGCGACATCATGTCTCTCCTGGCGGGAAACGGACACAGGGTTCGGCCGCGCCGCAGGTAAGGGCGCCGGACCAATATGCGACCGAAACAGGCGTTGGTTCTAGGGGGTGTTCGCTGCGGTGCTCGCTCGCTCGTCCGCTGCCCGCTCGAACCAGCCTCCGAGGGGCCCTCGAAGCAACCAGGCGGCGCCCCCGACGATCACCGCGAGCATGGCCCACCGCATCAGCGCGGCGGCATCTATCGCCGTCCACGCGATGTCGTATTCGAGGAAGGCGGCGCCCCGTTCCGTCATCCAGTGCCACCCGGTGTGTGCGATGATGGCCGACAGGATGATCGCACCGACTTTCTCGTTGATCATCCGGCGGAACACGAACGTCAGGATGGGGATCGTGAGGGCCACGACGAACAGCTGCCCCAACTCCACCCCGATGTTGAACGACAGCAACGAGGTCAGCAGGTGTGACCCGGCGAACTGAAGCGTATCGCGGAGGACGAAGGAGAACCCGAACCCGTGGACGAGCCCGAATCCGAAGGCGAGCGCCCAGCGGCGTTGCGGCCGCGCGCCGACGATGTTCTCGAGCGCCATGTATACGATCGACGCCGCGATCAGCGTCTCGATCAGCGGTGGGAACCACAGACCGCCCGGCGCGATCCCGGACGCGGACGCGATGAGCGTGATCGAGTGGGCGACGGTGAACGATGTGATCACCGGGACGACCGCACGCAGGCTCCGCAACGGGATGACGAGGCAGAGCAGGAACAGAAGGTGGTCGAGTCCGTCGAGGATGTGCCCGAACCCGAGCCTGACGAAGCGCCACGACGCCTGGAACCAGCTCGGATCTAGCTGGACGAGACCCGGGTCGCCGACGTACTGGAACACTCGCTCGCCGCGATTCGGGGGGATGAATCGCAGGACGGTCAGCGTGCGGAGCCCCAGATGCGCGAAACGGGGCTCGATCGAGAAGCGCGAGGCGTCGGAGTCGATCGAGTACTCGAACATCACGTCCATGAGCGCCTGCTGCCACGGAATCTGCGTCTCGGCCGTCAGCGGAGGAGCCCGCACGTGTGCCGCGGCCGCGTCGAACGTCGAGAACGAGCGGTTGAACGGCAGCGTGATCCGTACAGCGATCAGGCCCGGGGCGTCGAGCTCTCGACCTGCCTCGAAGAACGACACGTAGTCCGCAAGCCACAACATCGCGGCGTCGCGGAGCAGGGGACGGGCGGCCTCGATATCGAGAAAACCCTGACCGACCGTGGGGAACTCGATGTCGCGCATCGCCTCCAGCGGCACGCGGACCAGGAACGTCAGCCGCCGGCCGTCGGGGCGGACGAAGGCCTGGACCGTGACATCTCTGGGAATGTCGTGGGCCGTCGTCCCGACTCCGACGGGCAGGTGCGACACGTCGGCACCCATCGCGCCGGCCACGGGGAAACCGAGAAGTCCGTGAGCGATCCAGATCGCCGGGCCGAGACGGAAAGCGGCACGACGGGGGCGGGAGATTGCGTCATTGGAGCGTGAGTGCACGGGTCGGGGCGTGGGTTGGGGTCTCTGGACGAAGTCTGACGCGACACGTAGCGTGGTTGGATCGGGCGTCCCTGACAAGCGGGGCGCCGCTCGTCGACCCCCGGCTCGCACGCGGGGTTTCGTGAAACGGCAAGGGAGATTTCGTATGCACCGCAAGCGCGACCTTCTGATCGGAGCCGGCCTCATCGTCACCATCGGTGCGCTCGCGCTCGGACAGGCCGCCGTCGGCAACTCGGCAGAGAAGACTTCCGGCATGGTGGAGGCCCCGCTCTTCGAGGTCGACCCCTTCTGGCCCAAACCGCTGCCGGATCACTGGATTCTCGGTTCGACGATCGGCGTGGGGGTCGACTCGCGCGATCACGTGTTCATCGTCCACCGCGGCTTCTCCTCGCTCAACGAACGCACGGAAGCGGGGGCGGAGGTGGATCCGCCCACCAGCGAGTGCTGCCGCGCGGCGCCGCCGGTCCTCGAGTTCGACCCCGAGGGCAACCTCGTCAATTCGTGGGGCGGGCCGAGCGACGAGTATACGTGGCCGACGTCGAATCACGGGATCACCGTCGATCACATGGACAACATCTGGATCGGCGGGAACGGGCAGGACTCGCACATCCTCAAGTTCACGCGCGACGGAGAGTTTATCGCCGAATATGGCGAGGTGGGCGCGGACATACCGAACAGCAACAGCACCACGCACTTTGGCCGTGTCGCGAAGATCTCGTTCGACCCGTCCGCCAACGAGGCCTATCTGGCCGACGGTTACGGAAACCGGCGCGTTGTCGTTCTCGACGCCAGCACGGGCGAGTTCAAGCGGTATTGGGGCGCCTATGGGAACGAGCCCGACGACACCCGGACGCCTCCGTACGATCCCGACGCTCCGCTGATCGACCAGTTCCGCACGCCGGTTCACTGCGCCGATCCGTCGAACGACGGTCTGGTCTACGTGTGTGACCGCGCCAACGACCGGATTCAGGTCTTCCAGACCGATGGGACCTTTGTCGACGAGGTCCGCATCGCACCGCGCACGCTCGGCGATGGATCGACCTGGGACATCGCGTTTTCCCGAGACGAGGATCAGCGGTTCATGTACCTCGCCGATGGGAAGAACATGAAGGTCTATGTGATGGACCGAAAAGCGCTCGAGGTCCTCACGAGTTTTGGCGACGGCGGCCGTCAGCCCGGTCAGTTCTTCGCGGTCCACAGCATCGCCACCGACTCTCAGGGCAACATCTTCACGACCGAGACCTACGAGGGTAAGCGGGTCCAGAAGTTCGTCTACAAGGGTCTCGGAAACGTCACGGCTGAGAACCAGGGCACGGTGTGGCCGGACGGCCGCTAGTCGAACGGCCGCCAGCCAACCTGGCGCTGGCCAGCCGGGCGCCGGCCTACCGTACTTCTCTAGCTCTCGCGACGCGGCCCTGACCCCGCCGCCGTGTCGAGGAGTCGCGCCACTCCGCCGACGGTGAGGCGGTCCGTGCCTTCGGCTGCACGGGCCACCATGCCGGTGGCGTTGGCGACGGCGAAGCTGATGCCGTTGAGGTTGCGCTCCGGCGGCACCCCCGGGATAGGCCGGGGGTAGCCGGAGGCCAGCAGCACGACCCCTCCGCTACTCTGCTCGCTCGCATCCGCCAGCACCCGGACGGCATCGCGTGGGCAGTCTTCCTCGAGCAGGATGCCGAGGACGCCGGGCAGCGACCCGGGGAGCCAGGGGATCCCCTCGTGCTCGCGCGCCGAGACGATGATCGTCCCCCGCGACCGGGCCCGTTCTACCGCCGCCGCCAGTTGGGCCGCGCGGGCGGAATTCGGCGTGCCCAGGCTGAGGTTGACCAGCCATATGTGTCTCTCGCTCGCCCAGTCGATGGCTTTGACGAGGGTCGGGACGCTCGTCGCGAGCGCGTCGTCGAAGACCTTCAGCACGTGAATATCCGCGTCCGGGGCCTTCTCCTGGATGGCGGCGATCACCGCGGTGCCGTGGCCGAGGCGGTCGACGACGTCGTCGTGCACCTCGCCGTCCGTCGTGAACGCGACCCCGCCTGCGATCTCGCCGACGTGGGGATGGTCGGGGTTCACGCCGCTGTCGATGACCGCGACCGAAACGCCCCTGCCGGATCGGCCTCGCAGTGCCGGAGCGTCGATCGTGATGGTGGTCATGCGTTCCCCGAACCGAAGAACAGATCCCGGAAGGCGCCGGGCTTCCGGGCCAACTCGTCGGGAGTGCCGTCCTGTGCGATGCGGCCGTCGCGAATCACCACCACGCGGTCGGCGCGTCGGGCGAGGTCGAGCCGGTGCGTGATCAGCACCGTGGTTCGGCCCCTCATGAGTGCGTCGAGCCCGGCGAGCAGTCGGCTCTCCGAAGCCGGGTCCAGCGCACCGGTCGCCTCGTCGAGCACGAGCACCGCCGGATCGGCCAGAAACGCGCGGGCGACGGCCACTCGTTGCCGCTCGCCCCCCGACAGCTGCTGCCCCCGCTCCCCGACCGTCGTGTCGAGCGCGTCGGGGAGTCGGTCGACGAGCGGGTCGAGCGCCGCGCCCGTTACGGCTGCGTCCACGTCTGTTTCCGGCGCGTCGGGGCGCGCGTAGCGAACGTTGTCGGAGATCGACGCGTGGAAGATGAACGGCGCCTGGTCGACTACCGCCACGAGTCGGCGCAGGTCGGTCAGCGAGAGGGTCCGAAGGTCGTGCCCATCCAGGCGGATGGTCCCTTCGTCCGGGTCGAGCTGCCGGACCAGCAGGTCCGCGATCGTGGACTTGCCGCTCCCGCTGGCCCCCACGAGGGCGACGATCTGACCCGCCGGAATTCGCAGCGACACCTCGTCGAGCACGGGTTCGCCGCGCCCGAACCCGAAGGTGACGCCTTCGAGCACCAGCGCGCCCTCGGCGCCCGCAAGCCGCACGGGTTCGTTCGTCTCGAGGACGTCGGGCGGGGTGTCGAGCAGTTCGTGCACACGGACCAGCGACGCTCGGGCGCTCGCGAGATTGGCGTACAATCCCATCAGGGCCTGCACCGGCGAGAGCAGGCGCATCTGATACGCCATGAAGGCGACGAACGTCCCGAGCGTCGTCTGCCCGCCGATCACGCGGTATCCCCCATACAGGAACACCGCCGCGGTGCCGGTTTGCAGCAGCAGCCCCGGCAGACCGCCGGCCAGATACGTGAACCATCGCATCGAAAGAAGTGAGCCCACGAAGCGATCGTTCCGCTCCGCGAACCGGGCGACTTCCCGCTCCTGCGCGTTGGATCCGACGACGAGCTTCATCCCCTGCAGTGTCTCGATCAGGAAGGTTCCGATGTCGGCGCTCCGCTCGCGCAGATCCCGAACCCGGTCCTCCAGTTGCCCGCGATAGCGGACCAGCGCCCACAGGCTCGGCGGCAAGGCGAGCAGCCCCACCAGAAACAGACGCCAATCGAGGAACACGAGCATCCCGACGGTGCCCACGAGAAACAGCAGGTTCCCGAGCCACGCGAGCGCCGTCTCGGCCGTCACTCGCTGGACCTCGGCGATGTCGCTGTTGATACGCGAGACGATGTCGCCCAGGGGTCGACCCGCGTAGAACCGCGGTGAAAGCCGCTGGAGGTGCCGGTAGAGCGCCAGCCGCATGTCGAACAAAATGTTGGCGGACACTCTGGTGTAGCGCATCCCGCTGCCCACGTTTGCCGCGAAGCTGAGCGCCGTGATCAGGATGAAGAGCCCGATAATACGAAGCAGTGCGCCGAAATCACCGCCGAGAATCGCATCGTCGATGATCGCCTTCGAGAGGTAGGGGAGGATGAGGGACAGGGCCGTCCCCAGCAGCGAGAGCGCGACCACGGGGACGAGCGCGCCGGCGTAGGGCCGGACGTACTCGAGTGCCCGGCGGAGATGAGGGTCGCTGAACGGTCGATTCACGGACTCGCCTGTCGGGCGGTTACAGCGTGCAGCGCGGGATTCGCCGGCGGATCACCGTCCGCCGGCGGCTTCGCGGTCCGGGATCACGAGCACATCGGTCATGTCTTCGTCCAGCTCGACCGTTCGCAAATACTGGAACGTCTGCGAGTCGTACACGTCGATCGTGTTTCCGGCGACGAAGATAAACAGGCGGGTCCCATCGGCACTGGGCATGAGCCCCATCCGCGGGCGTCCCTCGAACGGAACGCGGGCGGCGACCCGATTGCCCTCCACGTCGAACTTCCAGAACTCGTAATGGCCGACCCGAGACTGGAGTCCGTAGGCAGTTTTCCCGTCTGGGGCGAGCACGAAGCTGACTTGCTCGCTCGGGCCGAACGTCGAGAACTCGACCTGCTTGTTGATCAGATCGACGGTGGCGATCCCCATCATCCGGCGGTTCTGGGCGGGGTCCGTGACCCGGAACAGCCCCGTGTAGACGCCATTGTCTTCCTGATATGGGCTGCGCGAAAAGGGCAGCGCCATCGGGCCGAGCCCGGGCTCGAGCGGCTCCGAAATTTCCCAGCGGTCGATCTCGTCGAACGTCTCCGTGTCGAGGGCGATCAGCGCTTCGTCGAACACGTAAAGCGCGTCCCCGTCTGGAGATAGCCGGAACCTGGCCCGGTCGGGCATCTCCTCGCCGGGGTAGGGGATCGTGTCGGTGACCGTCTTCGTGGCCAGGTCGTACTTGAGCATGAACGGCCCCTCGACGTTCCAGCGATCGACTTCCTTCGTGTACTTCTTTACGAAGAGGATCGCCCACTCTTCGTCCGGATCGATCGAGAATCCGTTGAGTCGAACCGTGGTTCGGCCGCGCGACAACTCGATCTCGTCGATGGTCTCGCCCCGGGCCAGGTCGACCACCTCGATCTTCTCGAAGAACGGGTCGAGCACGTAGAGACGCTCGCCGTTCTCGGAAAGCGTAAGCGAGATCGGGATTCGATTCTGAAGCTCGATCCGGTCCACGACTTCTTCGGTCGCTTCGTCCCACACGAGGACGTCGTTGGTGTACGTGGCGATGTACCAGTGCGCGTTCGAGTCCGGCGTCTGCGCGCTCGCCGAGGAGGGGAGGAGGACCCCCGCGGCGAGGAGCGACCCGAGAGCCAACGCGCCGGCGGTCGCGCCAGCCGGCGAGGCGCGCGCGGTGACGGATCGCTTCACGGAAACACCAGATCCAGTTTGCGCCAATCCTTCTGCGCGGAGGCGCATTTGCCGGTCCAGTCGACGGCGTGGTTGAGTTGATCGGGTACGTGGGCGGGCCAGAAGCACGCCAGGTGGCAGTCGAATAGGTCGCGCTCGACCGGCTGGCAGAGCCCGGCGGTTCCGCCCTGGCTGTCCGCTTCCCAGCCGGGGAAGAACACGAGCGAGCACCCGAGCGGGATGTGCGGACCGTCCGGCGGGCGGCTCTCGAGCCCGACGACGTCCAGTTCGTCGCCGTTCTCGCGCCGGATCTGGGCCTCGATCCGGCCGGCCTTCTGGTTGATCGGTTTCACGTGTCTCACGGCACTCTCCTCCTTCCTATGCGTCGAACCGTGCGAGGAACGCCGGATTTCGCTCGGCCAATTCCCCATA
>JBGMQU010000017.1:19437-22774 GCA_048060725.1 Gemmatimonadota bacterium
CCTATGCGTCGAACCGTGCGAGGAACGCCGGATTTCGCTCGGCCAATTCCCCATAGATCTGTAAACAGGTGTGCGTCCAGCTCCGCACCCAGGTGCAGAAGTGCAGGTTCGGGCCCGTCGTCGACCCGTTCCGTACCTGCGACTCGTGATAGCAGCCTCCCGAGCAGATCGGGCGCGCCCAGCACGTGTGGCAGTCCGTCTTGTTCTTGATGTGGTGATCCTCGAGAAACTCGCGTTGCTGCTCGCGGTCGATCCCGCCGGTGACCGTCCCGAAGCCATGGTCATCCGAGCCCGCGAACCGGTGGCAGAGGCTGACTTCACCCGACGTCGAGACGCCCATGAGACCCAGACCGGCGCCGCACGGGTATGCCTTGCTCACGCCCTTGTGGATCTCCTCGAGCGTGTCCTTGACGTTCGAGAATCCGTGATGCCTGTTTTCGGCCGCCGCTTCGAGCCACTCGTACGCGAGTTCCTCGAACTGACCGAGCATGTCGTCGAGGCCTTCATCCTCGAGCGCGTAGTCCCGGTTCGCGTCCGTGGTGACCGGAGCGAACCCGATCTCCCAGAAGCCCATATCGTTGTGCAGGTGCTCGTAGATCCGGCGGATGTCGAGATTCTCGCGGGTCAACGTGACGCGGGCGCCGATGGGTCGCGTGCGGTGCTTCTTCAGCAGTTCCTTGATCTTCGGCTGGACCGTCTCGTAGGAGCCCCGACCGCTGTGGAAGACTCGCATCCTGTCCTGGACTTCCTTCGGGCCGTCGATCGATACGGTCACGCCGATCTCGTTGTCGGCGAGCCACTCGATGATATCGGGGCGCAGCAGGGTCGCGTTGGTCGTAAGGCTGAACTCGATTCGCTTGCCGACTTCCGCCCCCCGCTTCCGCGCGTAGGCGACCGTGTCCTGGAGGACCGGGAAGTTGAGGAGCGTCTCGCCGCCGAAGAACGTCAGGTGCGCGACCGGCAGGTCGCCGGATTCCTTCAGAAGGAACTCCACGCTGTCTCGCGCGGTCTCGTCGAGCATGAACTTCGGCTGGTCGCCGAAGTTCGTGTCGACGATCTTGTCTTCGCCGTACTCATAGCAGTAGGTGCAGGCGAGATTGCACTTGTTCGTCACGTTGAGGACCATCGTCGTCAGCGGGAAGCCCTCGGGCGGCAGGTCGTTCACGACCTCCTCGCGCGGAGCGTCCGCGGCGCCGATCGCCTTGATGCCGGCCAGCTCCTCGAGAGTTTCGCGCATACGGTCTTCCGGGAAGCGTCCGGCCAGGTCTCCGATGAGATCCTCGGGCGTGCGCGGCCCCGCCATCAGCGAATCGATCACCGCGGCGGACGGCTCATCGAGCTTGAACACGCCCGCCGACGGCACCATGTACACGAATCGCTCGCCCGCCGCTTCGAACGCGTGGAACTCACGCAGCGCCATCGGCGTCCCCGCGATGGGTTCCGCTACAGCCGGCGTCACGGCACCAGCCTCGTGGGCGGCGCGTCCTGCCACGGATCGAACCGCATGTACAGCGGGACGGTGACGAGCAGGTGAGCGCGTGCCCTCAGAGGCCGCTCCAGTCCGGATGCCGCGTAGGTGGCGACGACCCACACGTCGCCGACGTTGTTCCGGCTGCCCTTACGGGCCGGGTTCGGGCCGTCATTGGCGGGCGTGAACACCCCGTTGTCGTCCAGTGACCCGACGAACTGCACGTCATCATCGTCGAACGTCGCCGAATACTCCTCCAGCTCCCACGTGACAGGGACACGGTCCAGACGAAGATCGTCCTCCGTTTCAGACTCTCCATCCGGGCCGTCGTTCCAGCCGATCGCCTCGAAGACCTGATACCCCTTGGGGAGGTTGGCTCCGCCCACGCGCGCCATGCCGGTCGCGGGCGTGAGTTCGAGCCGGTCGACTCCGTCGTGCACCATCAACGCCCGGGGACGATTCGCTCCGCCCGCGAACAGGTCTCGCGCTCCGAGCGGCGCGTCCGTCGCGACGCTCACGACCAGGGTCGATGTCGTCCCGTCGGCGGCGGTGCTGGCCGAGATCACGGTCACGAGGGGCCCGAAATCGAAGTCGGACGTCGCGGCCGGGAGGCTCGCGCCGAAGATCCGCACCTGAACGCGGCTCTCTCCGCGCTCGACGACGGCGGGATAGACCCCCGAGATCAGCGCGCCGCCGCCGGCTCGGCGCAGCGTGATGTCGGGACCGTGCTCGTCGTAGGCCCCCGAGAACCAGCGACCGGTCATCTCGTTCCAGCCGCGCTCGACCGACATCACCTCGCGCAGCTCGTTCGCCTGGCCGGGGTTGGTGCGGCCTCTCCACTGGTGGCCCGTATAGACGAGCGCCGAGCCTGACCGCTGCACTCGCTCACCCGTCTCGGCGTACGTGTAATCGGCCGTCGTATCGAACTCGTCGCCAGCCGCGCCGGCCGTGATCGTCATCGTGCCGAACAGCGGGCCCTTGCCGGGCTCGTACCCCTCTAGCACCCATGCGCCTGCCAGGCGGGGGTCCCGCATGGTCGCCTTCCACGCCGACCACTCGGGCGTGTCGAGAGGGAAGACGGCGGACAGATGGTCGACGGCCCGGTCCATCGGGTGTCGCGTGTCGGGTGGCGCCCCGTCCTCGCCCTCTTCGGCCGGACCGCTCCGTCGGAAGGCCTGGAAGTCGACGAGCGGGTACAGGCCGCGGTGCGTGGCGAGCAGGAGTTCCCACTCCTCCCGGGTGCGACGCTGGGTCATCACCCGGCCCATGCTGTGACACTGGATGCAGGTGAACTCGACCTCGGAATCGCCCTCGTACGTGAAGTCGATCAGTCGCTTCTCGATCTCGAAGCGCGCGGGCTCGAGCTCTTCGGGGGCGAGACCCTGATTGTTCGCCAGGTATCGGACGACTTCGCGCGCTTCCTCGGGCGAGATGTCGAGATTGTTCAGCGCGACCATACGCCGGAGGGACGTCTGCCAGCCCTCGGGCGTCTTCCGCTCATAGGAGATCCGGGTCATCCGACCCTCGTCATCCTGCTCGTGGCAACGTTCGCACCGGGCGATGATCGTCTCGTTGTCGATCGGGTAGCCCTCGTCGGCCGAGGGCAGTTCGCTCAGGGGGATGGCGTTGCCGGTGAGGGCCGTTCTGGGGCTCGAAGCCATCGCCACGGTGGCAGTGCCCAGCGCGGCGACCGCCACGGCAAGGCCGAAGAGACGAGAACGACGGTGCATCGCTTCTCCGATTCGTGAGGTGAGGAAACGACTCGTGGGCGGCGTCTCTCACCGAACCGGGAGGCCGTCAGCGGCCTCCTCAGCCGGAAAGTGTGCGGTTCCGGGCGGTCGGGCGCCAGTCTGTAAGTTCCAGAAACCC
>JBGMQU010000017.1:22874-39778 GCA_048060725.1 Gemmatimonadota bacterium
CCGGCATCCCCCACCAGGATCGTCCCATCCGCCGCGAAGGCCTCCGACGTGTACAGCGAGGCGGGACAGGCCCTGGCATCCCCATCGGGCGTCGCCCCGTCGAGTCGCGCGCGGATGTGGGGGGCCTTCTCGAGTTCCGTAGCGAGCATCGCGGCGATGCCGCCGGATCGTTCGAGGTCGGTCTCGCGCGGGTCTACCATGGCGGTGACGCAGCGTACCTCGTTCGAGACCGGAACCGACCAGACCCACCCGTCTTCATAGCTCTCGATCAACGTGTGCGTGCGGTCACCGCCCCACCCGCCCTCGCGGCGCCATCGGCCGACCAGGGCGATCGTGCCGGTCGGTCGATCTTCCACCCTCGTGCGACGAGCGACCACGCCGGCGCGCCCCGACGCATCGAGGATCCAGGGCGCCGTCGCCTCGGAGTCGCCCCATTCCACCGACCAGCCTCGAGCACCACGCTCCACCGACCGAACGGGAGCGTCCCGGCTCACCACCACGCCTCGCCTCTCCGCCCCCGAGAGCATGACCTCCTCGAGCGCCGCCCGCCCGACGTGAACGCCTGCCGCGCCGCCGGCGAACGCTTCCGATCGCTCCGGACGTCCGGCCCACCACACGGTATTGCCGCCGTTTGGAAAGAAGCGGGCCGTCTCGACGGATTCCCTCATTCCGACAGCGTCGAGAAGCTTCCAGGTCGAGGCCGGAATCGACTCGGCCAGCCAGCCGGCCGGCGGGATTGGCCGCGCGATGAGGGCCACGTCGTGCCCCCAGGACGCCAGCAGCGCGGCGGCCGAACTCCCGCCGGGTCCGCCGCCGATCACGATGACCTGTGGTTGGATGCTGCTCATTCTCGCTACTGGCCCTGATTGGCGAGGTGGACGTGTCCCGTCGCGCCTGCCAGGGGCGGCTCATGACGACGGACAACGGACAAAGGCAACGATGCTGCCTCGAGGCGGTTCCTTCAACCGCCCCTCCGGAGCCCTTCGCCTGACGCGCGGTGCGGCGCCCCGCTATACTGGGCGGCTAGCGCACAAAAACGCCGGTACGCCGGTACAGACGGAGGCCTCGATGTGGCAGCAAGATAGATCCTCACGGGAGCGGTCCCGGGTTTCGGCGATCCTGTGGGCCATCCTTCTCCCCTTCGCCCTCGGCGCGTGCGCGAGCGCGAGCGGAGGGGGGAACGACATTCCCGTTCTTCCATCGATCAACGCCAGCCCCACGGACGATCAGCACCTCGGAAAGTTCGTCTGGTACGATCTCGTCACGAAGGATGTCGAGGGCGCCAAACGGTTCTACGGGGAGCTGTTCGGCTGGCGATTTCAGCGTGTTGAGGGGGGCGACGCCGTGACCATCGCTCGGGTGAACGGGCGAGGGATCGCCTCGATCGTCGCGCTGGACGAGACGCGGCAGACGCTCGAGGGCGCCGTGTGGTTCAGTTCGGTCTCCGTGGCTGATGTGGACGAGGCGACCCGTCGAGCCCAGCGCGGCGGAACCGTCAACGTCGAGCCGACCGATCTCCCGGATCGTGGTCGCTATTCGGTGGTGAAGGGTCCCGATGGAGCGCCGATCGTGCTGCTCAGGGCCAGCGGCGGAGACCCGGAGGATCGAGACGACTTCGAACCCGGCGAGTTTCTCTGGACCGAGCTCTGGACGCACGATGCACGGGCCGCTGTCGCGTATTACGAGACCGTCCTGGGGTACGTGGGCGAGTTCACCGGCGTCGATCCACGCCCGTACTTCCTCATGAGCCGCGACGGCGCGCCGCGTGCGGGCATCGGCGAACTTCCGGAAGGAAACGCGGAAGCCGCCTGGCTTCCCTACATCGCGGTGACCGACGCGCAGGCGATCGCCGATCGGGTGGAAGGCCTTGGAGGCGAGGTGCTCATCGCTCCCGATGTGATGATACGCGGCAGCGCCGCCGTCATGGCAGATCCTTCCGGTGCCATCTTCGCGGTTCAGGAATGGCCCGTACCCGACGAATCGGGCGATGGCGACCGAAAGGACGGTTCCCGATGAAGCGAGCGTTTCGTCTCACGGCTCTGGTCGGAGCCGCGGTGTTCTTCGCGGGATGTTATGGAAGCGGCGGCAGCGTCTCGGTCGGCGTCGTGGGGTATCCGTACTATGGCGGATACGGCGGGTACGGCGCCTGGGGCGGATACCCCTACGGTGGGTACGGTGGTGGCGTCGTAATCACTGGAAGGCCATATGTGCCACGCACCCATCCGATCGATCAGGACTAACGGGGGCGGAAGCCGGACCCACCGATAGAAGCCGGGGCCCCGCGGGCGACCGTACCGTTCGGGGGTCGTTCCCCCGGAAGGCGAAGGAGGGTGGGAAGCGACGATCCGAGAGTGATGCAGTCCCCGCCGGGGCCGATAATCGTCACCCCGCCGGATCCTGTTCCCAGCCCGCGGCCCGCGAGGCCGCGGCTCGGGGCCCCCGAGCCTCCACTTACGCCCGCGCCCCTCAGCACCACTCCTCGTCCCGGCCGGCGCGCGACCGTCGCCTCCTCGTCCAGATCGGGTCCGCCCTCGAGCGACGTGGCCAGGGCAACCGTCAGAATCGAGACTACGGGAACTCGCGCAGCCAGCGATACGGTCGAGACGCCGCGCGTAGCCGACCTTCTCGGCACCGGTGTGGACGAGACGAGCGAGACGGACGCGCCGGGGTCGACGGTGCGCGCCGGCGCTGCGGTGCGCACGCCGCCGCGGGAGCCGCCGGACGGAAGGCTCATGCCCGGCGGTCGGATCTCGACCACCTGGATGGCCGGCCGGGGTGGGGCCGCGCGTTCGGCTATCACCACCGGAACCATCTCGAGACGCGTGGAGGACATGTCCGGGACGTCGATCTTCACGAAGGCGAGCGCCGTCAGGTGGGCAACCAGTGAAATCGAGAGGCCAACGGCCAGGGGGATTCGACCGGGCGTGGTGCGCGCCATTGTCTTCCACCGTTTCCATGTGAATCCGTCAACTGGCGTACCGGGCCAATCCGGTGCGCCGCGGCATCCCACAGACGCCACGACTGGCCCTGAGGTCACGTCGACGGGGGCCGCACTTGTTGAGCGAGCCCATCTGGCCGATCCTCAGTTCTCGAAGCCCCGCCTGTCAGGTTGCGCCAACCCCTGGAGGGCTGCGCACCGCGAGCGCTGAGGGTTCCCGTGGCATCCGCAACCGAGGATCGACGATGACGTTCCGCCTCACCCGTCGAGCTGCGCCGATCGCGATCGCTGTCTTCGTCTCCGTCCCGGTCACCGCTCCGGCCGTCGGGCAGGCCATAGACGCCAGAGCCTTCGAAATGCTGTCGTGGCGGTCCGTCGGGCCGTCACGCGGGGGGCGAGTGCTCGGCGTGGCAGGACACCCGACCGACCAGCTCACGTTCTACCAGGGCAGTGCCGGCGGTGGCGTCTGGAAGACGGAAGATGGCGGGACGAACTGGCGGAACGTTTCGGATGGATTTTTCGATACGGGCTCCGTCGGTGCCCTCGCCGTGTCGCGGTCGAGCCCGAACGTCGTGTACGTGGGGATGGGCGAGGCGTGCATCCGCGGCAACGCCTCTTACGGCGACGGCGTCTACCGGACCGATGACGGTGGCCGGACGTGGACCCACCTCGGCCTCGCCGAAACGCGCCAGATCGGTGCGGTGGCGATCCACCCGACGAACCCGGATATCGCCTACGTGGCGGCGCTCGGCGACGCGTGGGGCCCGAACGAAGAGCGGGGCGTCTTCCGGACACGCGACGGAGGCCGGACGTGGAAGAAGGTGCTGTACCGGGACGAGGACACGGGGGCGATCGACCTGGTTCTCGACCCGAGCGACCCGAACACGATCTACGCGTCACTCCTCGAGTTGCGCCGCTTCCCGTGGGGCTTTCGCAGCGCCGGTCCCGGTACGGGGTTGTTCAAGAGCACGGACGGCGGAGACACCTGGACGGAGCTGACGGACAATCCGGGTCTCCCGAAGGGACTGAAGGGGCGCATCGGGATTGCCGTGTCACCCGCGAACCCCAGTCGGGTCTGGGCGATCATCGACGCGGCGCGGGGCGACAAGGGACTCTTTCGGTCGGACGACGCGGGGGCGACGTGGACGCGCATCAACGAGAACGCCGACCTCCTTCAGCGCCCATGGTACTACCATCACCTCACGGCGCACCCCACCGACGAGAACACCCTGTTCGTTCTCAACGTGCGTCTCTGGAAGTCGACCGATGGGGGCGAAACCTTCGAGATGGTGGTGACGCCGCACCCCGACCACCACGACCTGTGGATCGATCCGAACGACCCGAACCGGATGGTGAACGGGAGCGACGGAGGGGCGAGCATCAGCCTGGACGGGGGGCGCTCATGGTCAGGTCTCATGAACCAGTCGACGGCGCAACTCTACCACGTCGTGACGGACAATCGGCGGCCCTACCGGCTTTACGCGTCGCAGCAGGACAATACGTCGATCTCGGTGCCGAGCCGGTCGGACCTCGGGCGGATCACGATCGAAGACTGGTACACGGTCGGGGGCGGCGAAGACGGCTACATCGCCGTCAACACGGAAGACCCGAACATCGTCTACGCCGGCGATCACCACTGGGTTTACCGCTACGATCACCAGACCCGTCAGGTGCGCGACATCTCGCCCAACCCCGAGACGCACTACGGCTGGGGCTCGGCCGACATCAACTACCGCTTCTGGTGGACGTACCCGGTGATGACGTCACCCCACGACCCCGACGTACTCTACGTGACGTCACAGTACGTCCACCGGACCCGAGACGAAGGTCAGACGTGGGAGATCATTTCCCCCGATCTCACGCGAGCCGACCCCGCGACACTCGAGAAAACTCCGTCCTTCGGCGATGACGAACCCGGTGAATTCTGGGGCCCCATCACACGCGAAGCATACGGGCCCGAATGGTATGCCACGATTTTCTCCTTCGCCGAGTCTCCGATAGAGGCGGGTCTGCTGTGGGCGGGGTCCGATGACGGCTACCTCCACGTCTCACGCGACAACGGCGACACCTGGGACGACGTGACGATCCCCGGACTGCCCGAGTTCGCGATGATCTCGATCGTCGAGCCGTCGTGGCACGCCCCGGGTACGGCCTACGTGGCCGCGACCCGCTACAAGCTGTCCGACCACACGCCATACCTGTATCGGACGACCGACTATGGCGAGACGTGGACACGCATTACCGACGGTATCCGCGGCGACGACTTCACGCGCGTGATCCGCGAGGATCCCGACCGCGCGGGGTTCCTGTACGCCGGCACCGAGCGCGGCGTCTACGTCTCCTTCGACGCCGGCGCGAACTGGCAGCCGCTCCAGCTCGACCTGCCGGTCGTCCCGGTCCACGACCTCGCCGTGACGGATGGGGACCTCGTGGCGGCCACACACGGCCGGTCGTTCTGGATCCTCGACAATGTTGCGCTACTCGCGCAGGTCGCGGACGGCATGGGCGAGACCGGCGTGTCGCTCTTCAAGCCGCGCACGACGGTTCGCTACCGCTCCGGCGCGTCGCGCGCGGCCCTGTTTTCGGCCATGGGCCGGCCGGGTGCGGGCGATCCGGCGGGCGCGAACCCGCCGGACGGTGTCGTGGTCCCGTACTTCCTCGAGTCGAAGCCGGACGACGTCGCGCTCCGGATCCTCGACGGAGACGAGGTCGTCCGGTCCTTCGCGGGTGGCTCCCTGGAGACCGTCCCGGGCGCCAACACGTTTACCTGGGACATGCGCGTCGCTCCGGCCGTCGTCCTCGATGACGCTGTTTTTCAAGGAAGCCCCCGGGGCCCGCTGGTGCCGCCTGGCTCATATCGGGTGGAGTTGGAGGTCGATGGCCAGGTTTATCGGCAGCCCTTCGAGATCGTTCGCGACCCTCGAACCGGCTACACGGACGCCGACCTCGTCGAACAGTTCGAGTTTCTGGTGGAGACGCGCGATCGCCTGAGCGAGACCATGGGGCTCGTGGGCCGCATCCGTGAGTTGCGAGCCGTCGCCGAGCAGGCGGTGGGGGCAGCGCGCGGTGACGCTGACTTCAAGGAGGCGCTGCGCGGGGAACTCGAGGTCGTCGATGCGGAGCTGTACACGATCGAAGAGCGCCTCGTCCAGTTCCGGGCCCGGGCCGGTCAGGATCTGATCGCGCAGCCGACCGGAATCGACAGCAAACTCGCGCGGTTGATGGGATTCGCGTCGATGGCGGACGGGCCGCCCACGCAGGGTCAGGAGCGGCTTCTGGTGCGTCTCATCCAGGGCATCGAGGAACGGGCCGCCGCGCTGGCCGAGCTGGAGGCCGGGGCCTACGCCCGGCTGATTCGCCGGGCGACGGCACTGGTACCGTGACACACCGTACTGGTGTCAGTGACGGTCGCGGGTCGAGATCGAGATGGCGCCGAGCCACCCGTCTCCACCGTACCGCGCCGAGGCCTCCCCGGAACTGAGGATCTCGATCAGTTTGATGTCGTGGATCCACATATCCCGAATCGCGGAGACGGGATCCCCCTCGCGTCGTTCGTTGATGAACAGTTCGATGGCGCGGAATCGCCCATAACTCCCGGACAGATTCGACGTCCCGGTGATGCCCCGACCGGCGAACACGATGACCTCGCCCTGGGGGATGCGCTCGAACCGCAGCCGCTGGTGCTGACGCAGGAACTGGTAAACCGTCATCTCGGGGAGCGGAGCCAGATCCTTGTCCCGGATCGAGGTCGAGCTGAATACCCTGCCGGTGCGGCCCTCCGAGGGGAGGCTTTCTTCCTCGTGCTCGTTCGCGAGCGAGATCGCCAGGTCGCGCTGCTGTAGAATCGTCGCGGTGGAGAAGTCGACCCACTGGCCCGGCCGGTCGCTGAACATCGCCCTGATCTGCATGTCACGCCCCTGCGGCAACCCGCAGACCGCGTACACGCCGTCGAGCCCGGCGGCGACCTGCAGACGCTGTCGTGTACCCTCGAAGAGCCAGGAAACCACGACGTCGGCGCCGGGAAGAATCATCCCCGACTCGGCGTCGGAGACGATGCCGATGACCGCCGCATCCGCCGTTTCGTCTCCGTCCGGGCAGAAATCGGTGAGCGCTTGTCCGCTCGCCTCGAACGGAAAGACCGCCCCTAACCCGATCACCAGGGCAACCGAACCGCGAACGATTGGAATTCTCATGTATCCTCGCCTGTCGCGACGTTTGTCCGTCGGCGCACTACTGGCCCGACGTCGGACCGAACGCCACACTATGTCCCGGTTCGGGGGCTCCATAGCCCCCGGGGCAGCGGTCCTCCACACGGAGTAACCACTTATACCTTCAGATCCCGTCAAGGTGCCCTACGACCGCCGCGGCTTCCTTCGCGCTGCGGGACTCTACGCTGGTGCCGCGGTCGTGGCACCCTCCCTGCCGGGTCTGATGGCCTGGAGTCGGGAAGGCGCCGTCCGGCGCTCCGCCGTCGGATACGGCGATTTGCGCCCCGCAGGGCCCGAACTGGCGTTGCCGGAAGGCTTCCAGTACGTGACGCTCGGCGTTGAGGGCGCTCCGATGTCGGACGGTTCCCCGACCCCCCGGGCACACGACGGAATGGCCGCATTCGGCATGCCCGACGGAACGATCCGACTGGTGCGGAACCACGAGGACAAGGACCAGCCCGGTGTCGCGCGGGTGCTGGGAGACCCGCGCCTGGCGTACGACCGTCGCGCGGGCGGCGGAACCACGACGCTCGAGATCCGACTGGCCTCCGACGGGACTCCTGAAATCGCTCGCGACTTCGTGAGCTTGGGCGGTACGACGGTGAATTGCGCCGGGGGACCCACTCCGTGGGGGAGTTGGCTTACGTGTGAGGAAGTTACGTGGGGCACCGTGAGGGGGTTCTCGCGACCACACGGGTACATCTTCGAGGTGTCGGTCGCCGCCGATGCTCAGGTGGAAGCGGTCCCCATCCCCGACATGGGGCGGTTCTGGCACGAGGCGGTCGCGATCGACCCGGCCACCGGATGGGTTTACGAAACCGAAGACATCAACCGCCGCGCCGGCTTCTATCGGTTCACCCCCAACACTTCCGGACGCCTGATCGACGGTGGGCAGCTGGAGATGATGGCGATTTCCGGCCGGCCGCAGGCGGATCTCCGGAAGGATCAGCGAGCCGGCGAATGGCTTCCCGTCGAGTGGGTCCCGATTGATGACCCCGATCCGCGAGGGGCGGAGGCGGACCCCACGACGGTGTTTGCTCAGGGGCTCCGGGCCGGAGGCGCACGACTCAGTCGACTCGAAGGCTGCTGGTACGGCGACGGAAGCGTGTACTTCCACTCGACGAACGGCGGTGATGAGCAATCCGGCCAGGTGTGGCGGTACGTCCCCGGGGATGACGCGCTGGTCCTCGTGTTCGAGTCGCCCTCTCGAGATGTACTCGATGCGCCGGACAACCTGACCGTGAGCCCCCGCGGCGGCCTGCTTCTCTGTGAAGATGCCGTGGGCATCTCCCACCTCAGAGGCCTCACGCCAGAGGGCGAGATCTTCGACTTCGCGGAGAACGTCATGAATCGGCGGGAGTTTGCCGGAGCTACGTTCAGCCCCGACGGAGGTATTCTGTTCGTGAACATCCAGGGCGATCTCGATTCGTTCGGTCCCGGTAACAGGGGAATGACGTTCGCGATCACGGGCCCCTGGGAGGACGGCCCGCTCTGAGAATCCCGGCCTGGGGAGCAGCGCCTCCTCGTGTACACGAGCTTACGCTCCAGTTCGGCAGCGCCGACCTGGTAGAGCAGAGGGAGGAAGGTGTGGAAGTTGTTGCGATCGACGAGCGTAACGTCGACATCGGCACGCCTCGGCGCGCGCGCCGTCCACAACCCGCCGAATCCGGAGCCGAGAACGACCACTTTCGTTCGTTTGTCCGTCACGCGATGCCTCCACTCCTGGCGGTTCTGGCGCTTCTGGCGCTTTCGGGCTGCGCCTCGAGTCGCGCCGGTGTCTCGCCGCCCTTCGAGCCACCGCCGCCGTCCGCCACCGGGCGGGACTCCGACGACGGATCGACCGGCGCCGGGAGCGGCGGCACGCCGGAGACGCCGACCGCCGGGTGGACGCAGGAGGGCGTGGCGTCCTGGTACGGGGATCCGTTCCATGGCCGACGAACCGCTTCGGGCGAAGTGTACGACATGGACGAGCTCACTTCCGCCCACCAGACCCTGGCGTTCGGTACGGTGATCGAGGTCGCCAACCTGGACAACGGGCGGTCCGTGGAACTCCGCGTCACGGACCGTGGACCGTTCGCCCGGAATCGAATTCTGGACGTGTCCCGCGCCGGGGCGCGGGCTCTCGACATGATCGGGCCGGGGACGGCCAACATTCGGATTACCGTCGTGACCCCGGGGGGGGACCCCGTGGCCGTGCGGGGTGGCTGCGTGATCGTCCAGTTCGCCGCGTATAGGGATCGTGCTCCCGCGGAGTCGCGAGCGCGCGAGGCTGGCTCGCTCGGTTTTCGAACTTCGGTGGAGGTGAGCGACGGGTGGTACCGCGCGATCGCGGGCCCCTTCCATTCCTCCGAGAACGCGCGCGACGCCGTCGAGACTCTCGAGGGATTCGCACGGCGCTGCGCTCCCGGCTGACCGCCCGTGACGTTCTCACGGGTGCGCTCGTGGTCTCATGGAGAGCGCGCCGCACGTTCATCGTGAGGACGGCCGGAACCGGGCGGGGCGTTATCTCCTTCCGCAACAGGGATTCGGTGGCGGACACCGGGTGCCTCGGGTAGCTTTTTCGCCCCGGCATGAAGTTCCGTTTGCTCAGCGCCCGCACCGGCGAATCTGTTCGCACGGCGACGTTTCTTGTGGAGGATACATGGTTCGGAGAAGGCTGATTCTCGGAGCGCTACTCTCGCTGGGGGCGCTGCTGGGGCCTGCGGTTCAACTCGTCGAAGCCCAGGCGGGCCGCTACTTCGGGCGAAACAAGGTGGTCTATCGCTCGTTCGATTTTAAGGTGCTCAAGACCGAGCACTTCGACATCTACTACTACGACGATGAAGCGGAAGCCGCGCAGATGGCGGCGCGGATGGCGGAGCGTTGGTACGCGAGACTCTCACGGGTCCTCAACCACGAGTTCCGCCGCGCGCAGCCGATCATCCTCTATGCCGATCACACGGATTTCGAGCAGACGAACGCCACCCCGCAGCAGATCGACGAGTCGACGGGTGGGTTTACCGAGATCCTGAAGCGGCGCGTCGTGCTGCCGTTGGCAGGTACGATTGCCGAGTCGGACCAGGTCCTCGGGCACGAGCTCGTCCACGCCTTCCAGTTCGACATGACAGGGCAGGGGCCAAGCGCGACCGGTGTCGATATTCCCGGCGCCATCCGGCTGCCGCTATGGTTTATCGAGGGCATGGCGGAATACCTCTCGATCGGCCCCATTCACCCGTTCACGACGATGTGGATGCGCGATGCACTCGATCTCGAGGAGGGGTTCCCGACGATCCCGGACCTCCGGAACCCGAAGTACTTCCCGTATCGGTACGGCCACGCCATGTGGTCCTACATCGCCGGGAACTTCGGCGACGACAAGATCGGCCGAATCCTCATACTCGCTGGTCAGACCGGTAGCGCGCTGGGCGCGATGGAGGCGGTGCTCGAAGTCCCGATCATGGATCTTTCGGAGCGCTGGGCGAACGATCTCGAAGCGTATTTCGCGGGCGCCCGGACCGAAACGGAGAGCCCGGATGCATTCGGGCGACGGGTGATTTACGAGAGGGAAGAGGGGGATGGCTCGCTGAATCTCGGCCCATCGATCAGCCCCGACGGCAGCAAATTGATGTACACCTCGGAACGCGACCTCTTCGCGGTCGAGATGTTCCTGGCTGACGCCCGGACGGGTGAAGTGATTCGTCGCATGACCAGAACGTCGGTCGACCCGCACTTCGAAAGCCTGCAGTGGATCAACTCCTCGGGTGAGTGGCACCCCGACGGCCGACATTTCGTCGTCGCGGGAGTGAACAAGGGGAGTTCGATCATCAGCGTGATCGACACCGAAAACGGAAACATCGTGCGAGAGGTGAAGCTGCGTGGTGTCGGAGACGCGTTCACGCCCACATGGTCGCCCGATGGCGAACAGGTGGCCTTCTCCGCCATGTCCGGCGGGTTCCTGGATCTCTATATCGTCGACCTGGAGTCCGAAACTCTCGTCCGGCTCACGGCCGATCCGTATGCGGACCTCCAGCCCATGTGGTCGCCCGACGGTCGCTACCTCGCGTTCTCGACGGATCGGTTTACGACCAACCTCCAGCAGCTGGTGGGTGGCGGGTACGAACTGGCGCTTTACGATATCGAAACGGGCGAGATCGAGTCTCTTCCGAGCTTCACGGACCAGAAGCACAACCTGAATCCACAGTGGTCGCCGGACGGCCGGAACCTGTACTTCGTGTCCGATCATGACGGTATTGCGAACGTCTATCGACTCGACATGGAGACCCGTGAGCAATACCTGGTCACCAATGTGTGGACGGGAATCAGCGGTCTGACCTCGACCAGCCCGGCGATCAGCGTCGCGCGCGCGTCGGGCGATGTCGCCTTCGCCGTGAACAAGGGCGGCCCGTTCAACTTCGAGATCTACGTGATGGATGACCCCGAAGTGCTCGCGGGCGTACCTGCGCCCGACAGGCTCGTCGAGGTCGATGCGTCGATCATTCCGCCCAGAGAGCGGGTCTCGACCGATCACCTGGCCCTGCTTCAGAACCCACGCCTCGGATTGGCCGACCCGATCACGTTCGACAAACAGCCCTACCGTTCCAAGCTGCAGCTGGACTACGTGTCGCAACCCACGCTGGCCTTCGGCGCCTCGAGCTTCGGGGTGTTCTTCGCCGGAGGAGCGAGTCTGTTTTTCTCGGACCTGTTGGGCGACAAGACGCTCCAGGCCGTGCTGTCGGTGAACACCGCATACGGTGACTTCGTGAGGAGCACGGCGATGCTCGTGGGATACGAAGACCGGTCGGCGCGGTGGAACCTGGCGGCCGTCGCCGGTCAGGTGCCGTTCGTGACCCGACAGTTCCAGTTCTTCTCGGGCGATATCGATGGACGCCGGGTGGACATCTTCCGCGAGCTCCGCTACTTCCAGATCAACCGTCAGGTGACCGGCATCGTCTCATACCCGCTGAATCGTACGTCCCGCTTCGATTTCTTGTTGGGCGCCAGTCAGCTCGACTTCGCTGCGACGACCAAGGACTTCGGGTTCGACTCCACGACCGGTGAGTTGCTCATCGATCAGAGTACCGATCTGCCGCGGTGTACCGAGGAACAGGTGTTGTTCGTGAACTGCGCGCCGAGCCCGATCTATCTCGCGAGCGGAGGCGCGGCCTTCATCTATGACAGTTCGATCTTCGGAGGGACGAGCCCGATACTCGGCCAGCGGATTCGGCTCTCCGCCGACCCCGCGTTCGGTTCGATCAACTTCGTGAGCGTGACGGGGGACGTGAGGAAGTACCTTCGATTCGCTCCGTTCACGTTGGCGGGTCGAGGCCTGCACGTCGGGCGGTACGGGAGTGGCGGTCAGGATCCGCGTCTGGGACGGCTGTACCTCGGGGTTCCCTCCCTGGTCCGCGGCTACGCCAGCGGTTCGCTCAGAATCTCGGAGTGCACGAGCCCCGGGGGAGCGACGGGGTTCTTCACCTGCCCCGAGTTCGACGAATTGCTTGGCAGCCGTCTGGCCGTGGCTAACGTGGAGTTGCGACTGCCGCTGATCGGCGGCATCGGCGTCATCCACGCGCCCGGCGTGCCGCCGATAGAAGTCGGCGCCTTCTACGACATGGGGAAGGCCTGGACCACCGACGCGGACCTCAGCTGCTTCATCTCCGAGACCTGCACATTCGGCGATCGGCCGTGGAAGCGCAGTGCCGGGATGTTCTCCCGGCTGAACCTGTTCGGGTTCATGATCGTCGAACTCGACTTCGTGCGCCCGTTCGATCGTCCCGACAGGGGCTGGATGTGGCAGTTCAGCCTGACGCCGGGATTCTAGGCACTGGCGGACCGGGAGACCTTCTGACGTGAATCTGGTGCTCAACTGGCTGGTCAATACTGTCGGGCTGTGGGTCGCGACGAAGATCGTGCCGGGGGTGTATGTCGAAGACCCCAATGCGCTGATCGTCGCGGCCCTCGTCATCGGGCTGATCAATACGATCGTACGCCCGATCCTCGCCGTCATCACGTTCCCCATCACGGTCCTCACGCTCGGCCTGTTCTATTTCGTGCTGAACGGTGCGATGCTCTACCTGGCCGCGGAGATCCTGCCGGGGTTCGCTCTAGAGGGGATGCCCACCGCGGTGGTGGCCTCCATCGTGATGTCGATCGTGGCCACGGTCCTCCATCTTTTCCTCCGACCGAAGAAAAAGCGCGGCTGAGGGGACGTTGAAGACGTACGGCAGGTCGCGATACGGCGCTGCGCCGTCGTGACCGTTCACATCCCTGCCGACCGTCAGTCGTAGTAGGGGTTGCTGCCTTCCGCGTGATCGGTGACATCGCGAACGTCGACCACCTCGGGAACGGCCTCCCTGATCATTTCCTTGATGCCCTGCGCGAGGGTCACGCCGGCCATTCCGCAGCCCTGGCACCCTCCACTCATCGACACGTAGACGACGTCGTCGCGGATGTCCACGAGCTGTACCTGGCCCCCGTGCATCGCGACGCCGGGATTGACCCGCTCGTCGATCACGCGTTTGACGCGGTCCGCGACAGGGCCCTCGAGAGGTTCGGAACCGAGTGGCTTGATGTTCGGGTTCTCGAACTTGAAGCCCGCACCGTGGAGCGATTCTACCCAGTCGATGCTGGTACCGTCGAGGATTCTGGCGCTCTCGGGATCGACGACGACGTCGAAGCCGCCACCGTCCAGTTCGATGTCCCCCTCGAGATGCTCATCCGGATCGATCACCGCCATCTCGTACTCAGGCGCCACCGGGTTCGCGTTCTGGACACTGACTCGAACCGCGAGATTCGAATCATCGTCATCTTCGAGATATGAGCGGATCCGCTCGCCGGCGGCATCCGAAAACGTGATGTTCAGACCGTTCGACATGTCCTTCAAGACCCTTCTATCGGCCGAGCAGGGCCCGCGTGACGAACCACAGATTCGCGGGGCGCTCAGCCATTCTTCTCATGAAATACGGATACCACTGAGTTCCGTACGGAACGTAGATCCTGACGTGATACCCCCCGGCGAGCAACTGTTTCTGTACGTCGCGTCGAATGCCGTAAAGCATCTGAAATTCGAACGTGTCGACCGGGATCGCCTGTGACTCCACGAAGCTCCTCGTCGCCTCGATCATCGCGTCGTCGTGTGTGGCGATTGCGACGGGAGGCACGCCGCCGATCGGCTCACGTCCCCTCGCCGCATGGAGCAGTTGACGCATGAGGTGCGTGTAGTTGGCATCGACATCCGCCTTCCTCGCATACGCGATCGAGGCGGGTTCCTGGTAGGCGCCCTTGCACAACCGCACGGCCGCGCCGGCCTGACACAGTTCCGTCACGTCGCGTTCGCTGCGGTGCAGGTACGACTGGATCACCACGCCGACGTTACGGTGACGTGGGAACACCCGCCTGAAGACGTCCAGAGTGACCTGCGTGTGAGAAGATCCCTCCATGTCGACTCGAACGAAGGAGTCGGCGCGCTCCGCGGCGTCGAGAATCCGGGAGAGATTCGAAACGCACAGGTCGGCCGAGATGTCGAGACCGAGCTGCGTCAGCTTGAGGCTGGTGGTCGCGCGGCAACCGCTCCCGGCGATCTCTCCGAAGCTCGCCTCGTAGATCGCCGTCGTTCGCTCGGCCTCCGCTTCGTCCGTGACGCTCTCTCCGAGAAAATCGAGCGTCACCCGGAACCCCTCGGTCTCGAGGGCGTTCGACGCTTCGATCGCCGATGCGAGGTCTTCTCCCGCCACGAATCGCAGGGCCGTCTTACGGGCGGCCGGCATCTTGAGCAACCGATCCTTCAGGCCATGGCGCTCGCTGAGAAACAGCAGGGACCTACGGAGCATCTGCCCCTTCGAGCTCGGTCTGCAACAGGCCCTTTAGCTCGGTGGCCGTATACAGGACGATGGTGGTCAGCCCTGCGCCCTCGATCGTCGCGCGACCGCCCTCCTCGCGGTCGACGAGACCCAGTACGCCAATTACTTCGCCCCGGGCCATGTTCACCGCCTCGCTGGCCTTGAGCGCCGAGCCCCCGGTCGTGATCACGTCCTCCACGATCACTACCCTCGCTCCCGGCTCGAAGCAGCCCTCGATGAGCTGGCCGCGTCCATGCCGTTTGGCCCGCTTCCTGACCGAGAACGCGTGAACGGGCATACTCTCGCGCCAACTCTCCCCCGCAATCGCGTACGCGATGGGGTCAGCCCCCATCGTTAGTCCGCCGACGGCATCGGGCTGGAGCCCCGCGGTCCGGATGGCCTCGAGGCCGACCCTGCCGATGAGAACCTGTCCGTGCGCGTGCATGGTCGTCGTCCGGCAATCGATGTAGTAGTCGCTGCGTTTGCCGGATGCCAGCTCGAAATCACCCAGTCTCATGGATCGTTCCGCCAGCAGGCGGGCCAACTGCATCTGAGGGGTACTCAGAAGGACCTCCAGTCTTCGAAGATGAGTGCATCACATCGCCTGTCTGAACGCGTCGCCGCTCTCGGCGTCGCATCGGGCGCACAGCCCGTAGAGCTTCAGCTGCCGCGTGAGCACCTGGAATCCGAGGCTCCGGGCAACGTGTTCCTGTAGCGCGTCGAGTTCCTCGCGGTGGAACTCCACCACCTCGCCGCACGACGTGCAGACGAGGTGGTCGTTGTGTGCCGGTCCAATTCGTGTCTCGTACCGCTTGAACCCTTCATCGAAGTCGTGCTCCGCCGCGAGTCCGACGTCGACGAGCAGACTGAGCGTTCGATAGATGGTCGCCTTGCCCACGTGGATCTTTCCGCCACGTAGCCGCTCGGCGATGTCGTCGGCCGACAGGTGGTCCCCCGACTCGAAAAGCATGCGCGCCACGGCCTCACGCTGGTGCGTGACGGGCAGGTGCCGCTCCTGAAGGGCCGCCCTGAAGAGGCCCAGCATTACGGCCGCGCACCCCAGAGGTGGGCGCGGGGTTACGACGTTGTTCATCTCAGTCAGCCACAAGGGTATTGAAGAAGTGTGGCGGCTCGCGTTACGGACGCCACCCGGCTCCAGGTCTCAGTCTCATCGAGATGAGAACCTATGGCGGACGCTCAGGCTTGCAACCGATTCGCCTCGAATCCGTCGCGTGCCTGCCGGAGGAACCGATCGACCGGCGAGCTCGGGCGGGGGGTCAGGAAGCGGTCGGAGAACCCGTTCAGGGCCCGTCGCATCGGCACGAAGGCCCCGGCTGCCGCCCGATACAGATCGTCGAGCGCGCTTCGGCGTGCGAAGGGGTCTTCCGCGGCGAGCGAAAATCCCGTCTGGCCCATCTTTTCGAAATAGTCGATTCCCGGACCGCCGTGACGGTGGACCCGGTGGTCGATCCGATCGGGGAAAAGCCCCGACATCCAGAGCGAGAGGTTTCCGAGGTGCGCCCGCAGCAGGAAGGCCCGCCTGCCCTCCGCGCCCGCCATCTCTTCGACGATATCGACGAGATACCGATACTCGCGATCATCATAGGCAGCGATCTTTTCCGCACGGCCGGTATGACCGAAGTGCAGGAACAGCGACGTCACGTAGTCGGCCAGGAGGCGATCGTCTACGTTGGCATCCAGAAGACAACGGCGGAGAAGAACGTACGCCACGACCTCCAGCGGGAGCGTCGAGACGGTGGACCCGTCAAGGACGGCGCGCGCGATTCGTGGGTGGTCGAGCAACGGGTCGATTCCTCGCTCGGCAAGGACGTTTTCCCACGCACACGAATCCTCGCCACGTTCCGCCAGCAAGTGCACCAGCGACGCGGCTTCGTCTCTTCCGAACGAGGCCCTCACATCCGGCAATATCATCACGCCCCC
>JBGMQU010000018.1:0-2785 GCA_048060725.1 Gemmatimonadota bacterium
TGGCTCAGCGTCCCGTCAGGAGGGACTGGACAATGTACCGTTTTCGGCCCTCAATAGCGACCGTTTTCGGGCCGTTCCGGAGGCTCCCACAGGGGGCTGTATGGGGCGTCACCCCGGAGGAGTTTCAGGCGACCACGCGGTAGTCCTCCAGGTCCTTCGCCCCCATCTCCCCGAGAGCACGTCGAATCTCCTCGCGCGCCCCCGGGGACCCTACGGCGACGAGCACGAACGGCGATGTTTCGACCCCGGCGAACCGGGCGGCCAGGTCACGGGGATGAACCACCGGCGACCCGTGAATCTCCTGCCCGATCTTGCGTGGATCCAGGTCGATGAGCGCGGCGAACGACGCCCCGCCCGTTGCGAGCCAGTCGCGCACGAACGCCTTGCCGACCTTTCCGGCGCCCCACACGACCAGGTCGCGCCCCGCGAGTCGCGACTCAGGCATCGCCCACTCCCGCAGATGCTCGATCTTGAGCCGGCGAAACGCCGCGGCGGAGTAGCGCGTCGACGCCTCCGAGAGTCGACTCGGCCCGAGACGCCACTCGAGCAACACGTCGGGCACGTTGTCCAGGCGATGTCCGGCGCCGGCCAGCCTGAGGATGAGGTCGTAGTCCTCGGGCCCGTCGAACTCACGGTACCCGCCCAATTCCTTCAGTATCCGCCGTCGTATCATCAGGGTCGGGTGCGCGATCGGGCACTCGACGAACAGGTCCCGTTCGATGTCCTCCCAATCGGTCAGGCCGTTCAGCCAGGTCTCGTACCGCCGGTAGCCCGACCTCATTCGATCCCGTGGGAAGTACCGGACCCCCGACCCGCATGCCGCGACGTCCGGCGACGCGTCGAGCAGGTCCAGTTGGGCCGAGAGGCGCCCGGGCCGGGCGATGTCGTCTGCGTCCATACGGGCGAGGATCGGTGCGCGAGCAGCGGCCGCCATCGCGTTGAGCGCCGGCACGATCCCGCGCCGTTCGGTCTCGACCGGCCGTACCCTGGGGTCGCGCTCCACCCACCGAGCGAGGCGCGCGAGCGTGCCATCGGTCGACCCGTCGTCGAGAACGAGGACTTCGTAGCGGGACTCGGTCTGCTCGGCGAGGCTTTCGATGCAGGCGTCGAGGTGCTCGTCCACATCGCGGCACGGCAGCAGGATCGAGACGCGCGGTATCGGGGGAGAGGTCACGCCTCGGCTCGGGCGGCGGCGATGCCCGCGGTATACCGCCGCAGATACTGGCCGGTCTTCGACTCCTCGCACGCCGCCACCTCGGCGGGCGGCCCCTCGACGACGACCCGTCCGCCGCTGGCCGCCGCGCCGGGACCCATGTCCACGATCCAGTCCGCGCCGGCGATCACGTCGAGGTTGTGCTCCACGACCAGGACGGTGTGCCCGTCATCGACCAGCTGACGGAGCACGTTGGTCAGCGTTTTAACCTCTCCCACGCCGAGGCCGACGGTGGGTTCGTCGAGGATGTAGAGCTGCGCCCCGCCCTTTCTCGGCGCCGAGCGCCTCCCGCGACGCTTCCCGCCACGCGCCAGCTCCCGCGCGATCTTGAGCCGCTGCGCCTCGCCGCCCGAGAGTGTCGTTGCGGGCTGACCGAGCCGCAGGTACCCGAGACCCACGCGCTGGAGATACCAGAGCGTCTCCCCGAGCCGATCCTGTCGGATGAAGAACCGGATGGCCTGGTCGACGGTGAGGTCGAGAACGTCGTTGATCGTGTGTCCTCGATACTCGATCTCCAGCACCTCGGCCCCGTACCGGGCCCCCAGGCAATGCTCGCATGGGACCGTCACGTCCGCGAGAAACACCATCTCGACGGTCTCGTACCCCGCGCCCTTGCACCGCTCGCACCTTCCGCCCGCGCGGTTGAAAGAGAAATATCCGGCAGTGTATCCCCGTGCCCGGGCCTCGGGCAGGTCGGCGAACACCTTGCGGACTTCCTTGAACGCGCCGATGTACGTCGCCGGATTCGAGCGGGGGGTGCGCCCGATCGGCCGCTGGTCGACGAGCGACACGCCGTCCAGCGCGCCCGCGCCGTGGAGCGCGTCGAACTCCCCCTCAGCCTCACCGAAGTACGCCCTGGCGCTCGTTTCGCCCCTGAGAGCGCGCTCCAGAGCGTGAAACAGCACCGAGCGCACGAGCGTCGACTTGCCGGAACCCGACACGCCGGTCACGACACACAACGAGCCCAGCGGGAACCGGACGTCCACGTCCTGAAGGTTGTGAAGATGCGCACCGTTGAGCTCGAGCCATCCGCGAGCCCCCGGCTCCCGCCTCTTCGCCCGGGCCCCGACCACCCCCGTCTCACCGCGAGCGGAGAGCGCCCTGCCGGTGCTCGTGTCGGCGGCGAGCAGCTCATCCCAGGTCCCCTGGAACACGATCTGGCCGCCCGACTCGCCGGCCCCGGGACCGAGTTCGATGATCTCGTCAGCGCGCTCGATCACGGCCGGCTCGTGCTCGACGACCAGCACCGTATTCCCGGCCCCGGCCAGCCGCTGGATCACCGCGACGAACCGATCCGTATCGTGCGGGTGAAGCCCGATCGTGGGCTCGTCCAGCACGTACAGCGTGTCCACGAGCCGGCTCCCGAGGCAGCTCGCGAGTCGTATGCGTTGCATCTCGCCCCCGGACAGAGAGCGGGCCTGTCGGTCCAGCGTGAGGTAGCCCAGACCGACGTCATCGAGAAACGAGACACGATCCGCAATCTCCTCGATCACCGTCCGCGCGACCTTTTCCTGGAAGGGAGAGAGCCCGAGATCGCCCTCGAGCCACTCGCGGATCTCGGTGACGGAGAGC
>JBGMQU010000018.1:2885-37877 GCA_048060725.1 Gemmatimonadota bacterium
GCGTATTCGAGCACGGCGCCGAACCCCGAGCAGGTCTCGCAGGCCCCCGCCGGGCTGTTGAAGCTGAAGAGGTTCGGGACCGGGTCGGGAAAGCCGCGCCCGCACTTCGGACACCGGAACGATTCCTCGAAGACATGGCGCCGCGGACGGCCTGCGTCGTCCTCGTACTCCAGGACGACCGCGGAGCCTCTGCCCTCCGCGAACGCGGCCGCGAGCGAGTCGGCAATCCGCTCGTGCTGGTCTTCCTGCGCTCGCAGGCGGTCGACGACGACGAGCACATCGGATGCGTTCGTCAGGTCGGGGCCGGTGGGCGCGCGCGCCTCGTCGAGCTCGTTGCCGGCGCCCTCCGTCTCGCCGTCGCTGTCTGCCGTCTCGCCGCCCCCGCCTGCCGCCTCGCCGCCGATCGCCAGGTCCGGCAGGTACACCTCGACGCCGTCCGCCAGCACACGCACGTACCCCTGCGAACGAAGATTCGAAACGGCCATCTCGTGCGTGATCTTGCCGCTGAGTTGCAAGGGGAACGCGACGATGACGCGTGGCTCGCCGGGCAGCGCGAGCACGCGATTCGCCGCCGACTGCACGGTGTCGGGCACCACCTCGATGTCGCACTCGGGGCAGACCGTGGTCCCCACGCGCGCCCACAGGAGGCGGAGGTAATCGTAGACCTCCGTCACCGTTCCCACGGTCGACCGACTCGACTGAATCCCGTTGCGCTGGTCGATCGAGACCGAGGGGCTTACTCCCTCGACGAGATCGACCGCCGGTTTCGGCATCCGTTCGAGGAACTGCTTGGCGTATGTCGACAGCGACTCGATGTACCGGCGCTGGCCCTCGGCGTAGATCGTGTCGAACGCCAGGCTCGACTTCCCCGAACCTGACGGACCGGTGAGCACGGTCAGGCGTCCGCGTTCGATATCGACATCGACGCCCTTCAGATTGTGCTGCCGCGCCCCGCGCACGCGGATGGTACTCCGGTCAGGAGATCGATCGCTCATGGAGCCATGATGCCCGGGCGGCGTCCCGCCCGCCAATCGACGGACTCCGTGACGTGTGGAAGGGCTCGGGGCGAGCCCCTATCTTGGCCTGCCGCGGGAGACGTTCCCGCCACGTTGACCCTACAACAGATTTCCAGTGCAGACACCAGACGGTCCGATCGCCGAAGAGGAGGCGCTGGGCAAGGCCTACGACGCGCGACTCATGAAGCGGCTTCTCCAGTATCTGAAGCCGTATCGAGCGCGCGTGTTGGTGGCCGTGCTCATGCTGATCGCCGCGTCGGGCCTCGCGCTCATCGGGCCGTGGCTGACGATGGAGGCGATCGACGGCGCGATCCCCGACGGAGACTACGAGCGACTCACTCGGCTCAGCGTGCTGTTCTTCGGTGCGCTCCTGTTCTCGAGCGCGCTCGAGTACGGCCGCGTGATCCTCACGACGTGGATCGGTCAGAACGTCATGCTGGACCTGCGGGCCCAGATCTTCAGCCACGTTCAGCGCCTGAGCCTCTCGTACTACGACCGCAACCCGGTCGGGCGCCTGATGACCCGACTCACGAGCGACGTCGAGGTCCTGAACGAGATGTTCACGTCCGGGGTCGTCACGATCTTCGGCGACATCTTCACGGTGGTCTTCATCATGGCCGCTATGGCCGTCATGGATTGGCGACTCGCCCTCGTCACGTTCTCGGTGCTGCCGTTCGTGTTCCTGTCGGCGTGGATCTTCCGTCGCCGGGTGCGGGAAGCATATCGCGACATCCGCATTCGACTGGCTCGCATCAACGCCTTCCTCCAGGAGCGGATCTCGGGGATTCGGGTCGTGCAGCTGTTCCGACAGGAAGGTCCGACACGCGACCGCTTCGCCGAGATCAACGACGATCACCTCGAGGCGCATTTGCGCTCGATCACCTACTACGCGCTGTTTTTCCCGGTGATCGAGGTGATCTCCGCGGTCGCACTCGCGCTGATCATCTGGTACGGCGGCAGCCGCTCGCTCGAGGGTGGATTGACGATCGGCGTGATCGCGGCGTTCCTCCAGTATGCGCGACGGTTCTTCCGGCCGATTCAGGATCTTTCCGAGAAATACAACATCCTGCAGGGAGCGATGGCGTCGTCGGAGCGCATTTTCCGCCTGCTCGACACGACCCCGGCGATCGAGGACGCGGAGACCCCGACGCCGCTTCCGTCCTCGATCGAGGGACGCATCGTGTTCGAGGACGTGTGGTTTCGCTATCAGGCCGAGTCGGAAGCCGACCGCGAGTCGCCGGAGGAGGACGGCTGGGTGCTTCGGGGGATAGACCTGGTCGTGGAGCCGGGCGAGCGCGTCGCCGTCGTGGGAGCGACCGGGGCCGGGAAGACGACGCTGTTCAGTTTGCTCATGCGGTTCTACGAGCCGCAGCGAGGACGGATCACCCTCGACGGGGTCGACATCCGGGAGTACGCCGTTCGCGAACTCCGGGCGCGAATGGGTCTCGTCCTGCAGGACATCTATCTATTCACGGGAACCGCCTACGCCAACATTTCACTCGATCGTCCGGGGCTCGACCTGGCGACGGTTCGCGAGGCTGCGGCGCGCGTCGGTGTCGACGGCCATCTCGCCCGACTGCCGGCCGCATACGACGAGCCACTCGGCGAGCGGGGCACCAGGCTGTCGGTGGGGGAGCGGCAGCTCGTATCGTTCGCCAGGGCACTCGCCGGCGATCCACCGATCCTGTTGCTCGATGAGGCGACGAGTTCGGTCGATTCCCAGATCGAGGCCCAGATCCAGGACGCGTTGGAGCACCTGATGGAGGGTCGGACGAGCCTCGTTATCGCCCATCGCCTCTCCACGATTCGAGGAGCCGACAAGATCGTAGTCATCCACCACGGGTCCATTCGGGAGGCGGGGACGCACCGCGAATTGCTCGAGTGCGGAGGGGTCTACTCCCAACTCCACCGACTTCAATTCGATCGACCCACGGCGGCCGCATGACCGAGATTCTCCGGTTCGCCGCATCGATCGATCAACGCATCGTCCTCCTCTTGCTTCTGATCGCGCTCGACGGCTGGTCGATCGGCGAAGTGTGGCTTTCTCCATCGACACGACGCGACAAATGGCTGTGGACCGGGATCATCATCGTCTGCCCGATCATCGGCTGCCTGTTCTGGTTCGTGCTGGGGCCCAAAGCGCCGCGCCAGAAAACCCCTTTCTAGTGTGGCGCCGCACTAGCTCCCGCGGTCGAGAACACGTTCGAGCAGATTCACGGTCGCTGTGGCAGCCCCGCTGCCGCGCGCCACGCAGTCGCGGGCGGATCGTCCCGCGGCCTCGCGGGTCTCGCGTTCACCCAGTCTCGTGAGGACCGACGCGAGATTCACCCGGTCGCAGGAAAAGCCGCCGCCGGCATCCAGGAGTTCCGCCGCATCCCGTCGATCGTGCCGGGAACCGAACACCACGGGCAGTCCGGCCGCCGCAGGTTCGAGCACGTTGTGTAGACCTGCCCCTCCGAGTCCGCCGCCGACGTACGCCACGTCGCCGCACGTGTACAGATCGGCGAGGGTCCCCATCTCGTCGAACACGACCACCCCGTGAGGCGGAAGATCCGTCAGGCCTGCGCGGTCCGTCCAGCGCGCGACAGGATGCGACCGGCGACGGCATTCCTCGATCAACCGCTCTACGTGCGACTCCGAGGGTTCGTGTGGCGCGATCACGAGTTGCCACCCGAACCGTCCACCAGCGGAAGCGGGTAACGCCTCCAGAGCGTCGAGCAGAGCTGTTTCGTCGACCTCCCAGGTCGAGCCGGCGATCAGCCGTCGGCCCACGTCCGGCCGGTCCGGCAATGCTCGCTCGAACTCCGCGGCGAGCCCGCCGGGAGCGAGGGCCGCGCGGGCGCGGGCGCGGGCCTGATCGACCGAGACGTCTCCCGTGATGCGGAGCGCCGCCGGCCGAACACCCAACCGCCGCAACCGGCCGGCGTCCTCCTCGCTCACGGCGCCGACCGCGTCGAGCCGGGCGTATGTAGAGCGAAAAAGCGGGCGGGCGGGCCACCTCAGGCGACGGCTCCCAGAGCGGACGACGCCGTTGATCAATGCGGTCGGCACGCCTTCCGCCCCCGCGGCCGCCGTCAGACACGGCCACACGTCCGTCCTGGCGTACGCGAGCAGGTCGGGTCGCACCGCTTCCATGACGGCCCGGCATCTCGCCGACACGTCGAGAGGTGGGAACGTGGCGATGTCGGGATTCAGCCGACGGGCCGCGTGCGCTCCCGACGGCGAGAAGTGGGTAACGAGGAGCGTGTGGGGAAAGCGCTCCTGCAACTCCGCCAACGCCGGAGCGACGCCGAGAAGCTCGCCTGCGGACGCCCCGTGCACCCAGACGAGCCGACCGTCACCCCGATCCGGACCCCATGCGAGGAGTTCGCGCTCCGCCGCCTGCCGCTCGGTGACCCGCGCGGAGATGTCCGGCCAAACGATCCGGATGAGAGGCCGCAGGGCCACGGCAGTATTCGCGGCGAACGCCGACAACCGGACGCCGGCGCTCATGGCTCGGGGGTTCGCGCTTTGCGACCACTTCCTCGGCCCGTATCCTCCCGTGTGCGATATCTCGGGAACAAAACCAGGCTCGTCCCGTTCATCCTCGACGCCCTACGCCATTTCGGGATCGAGCCGGGCGTAGCCTGCGATCCGTTCGCGGGCACGGCCAGCGTGTCGAGCGCCCTCAAGGAAGTCGGCTGGCGGGTACACGCGGGCGATGTCATGGCCGCATCCTACGCCCTCCAGGTGGCGCGGGTCGAGCTTGATGCTCCACCCCCGACCTACGCGTCCAGGATCGCGGTGCTGGGCGATCTTCCCGGCACGGTCGGATTCCTGTCCGATCACTACACGCTGGCCGGGGCGCCCGGACGTCGACACGGACGCATGTATTTCTCGGAGGAGAACGGGCGACGGATCGATGCGATCCGGGCCCGCATCGAGTCGTGGGAAGCCAGCGGTGAGACCGATCCGCTCGAAGGTCGGCTGCTGGTCGCGACCCTCATCGAGGCCGCCGACCGGGTAGCCAACACGACGGGGGTCTACGCGTCGTTCGTAAAGACGCTGCAGCCGAACGCTCGACGGGATCTGGATCTGCGGCCAATCGAGCCGACACGTCCCGCAAACGGGACGACTGGGTGTACGGCGTTCGAGGGCCGGGCCGCGGACCGGCTCGGTCAGATCGGAACGATCGACCTCGTCTACCTCGACCCGCCGTACAACGCCCGACAATACCCCGGCTACTATCACATCCCGGAGTTGATCGCCCGGGGGTGGACACCGGCGCCCGAGATCCGCGGCAAGACGGGGTTGATACCGGACGATGAGGTGCGGTCGGACTGGTGCCGGTCCGGCAAGGCGGGTGACGCGCTCGACGCTGTGCTCGAGGCAGCCGACACCACCCACATACTGTTCAGCTACAACGATGAGGGGCTTCTTTCGCACGAAGAGATCGAAAGCCGCATGCGCGCCCGCGGCGTGGACGATTCGTACGAGCTACTCGCCCGGCCCTACCGACGGTATCGGAGCGACTCCGATCGTCCGGGGCGCACCTACGCTCGCGACCGGGTCGCGGAGCACCTGCATTACGTGCGCTGCCGGTGATCGTCCGCGGGGAGACGCGATGGTGAAGCAGTGGACAGCCCGGGCGACGCTGGGCCTGGCGGTGGCGGCCGTCGGGTGTTCGCCGACGTACGTCCTTCGGGCAGGGTGGGAAGAAGCCCGCATCCTCACGGCCCGCCAACCCATCCAGGCCGTGGTCCACGACACGACCGTCGCCGTCGAGATCAGACAGAAGCTCCGCCTCGTGCTCGACGCCCGGGACTTCGCCGTTCGCGACCTGGGCCTGGAGGCCGGACGAAGCTACGACGGATACGCCGAGATCACCCGGGACACGCTGGCACTCAATGTCGTCGCCGCACCCGAGTTCGAGCTTCGGTGGAAGACGTGGTGGTTCCCGATCGTGGGCAACGTGCCGTACAAGGGATTCTTCGATTTCGAGCAGGCGCACGCCGAAGCCGCCCGGCTGGAGCGCGACGGCTACGACGTATCGGTGCGCCCGGTGTCGGCGTTCTCGACGCTGGGCTGGTTCCCCGATCCGATCATGTCGACGACCCTCCGTCTCGACAGCCTCGCGCTCGTCGAAACGATCATCCACGAGATCACCCACACCACGTATTTCCCGACCGGACAGGCGGACTTCAACGAGAGCTTCGCGAACTTCGTGGGCTACCGCGGAGCGATCGCGTTCTTCTGCGACGCGCTCGAGGACGAGGCGCTGTGCGAACGGGCCCGGGTGCGCTGGGCCGATACGCGTGTCTTCGGGCGCTTCTTCCACACGCTTCTCGAACCTCTGAACGAGGCGTTCGCGGCCGATCTCGATGTCGAGCAAAAGCGCGCCCTCAAGCGCGAGGTCTTCATCGAGGCGTCGCTACGATTCGATGAAGAGTTCAAACCGCTGCTCCGGGCGGGCCGCTACGCATCGATCGACCCCGAAGCGGTAAACAATGCCTGGGTGATCTCGCGGCTGCTCTACTACACGAGGCTGGGCGATTTCGAGACGATCTACCAGGAGTACGACGACCTGCCGGCCACACTCTCCGCCGTCATGGCGGAGGCTCGCGGCGGCGACCCCTGGGAGGCGCTCGATCGCATCATGTCCGCCCGTGCGGCCCCACCGGGTGGCGAGTAGCTTCGTCGCGTGAATGAACCCCTTCAATGCACCCGCTGCGACCGCTCCGATGTCGGTCGCGTCGCCAATCCGCCCTTCCCGACCGAACTCGGACGGCGTATTCAGACCGAGATCTGTTCGGAATGCTGGGAAGAATGGAAGGAGCGGCAGATGCAACTCATCAACCACCATGGGCTGAAACTGCAGGAAGCGGAGGCGCGCGAGTTCCTCTACTCGAACCTGCGCGCGTTTCTGTTCTCGGAGGGCGAAGCCACGGCCGACATCGATCCGACCGACGAGGGCTCGGTCGACTGGTAGGAGGTAGCTGAAGGATCCTGGCGTCGGTTACCCGACGACCAGGTTCAGAAGCCGGTCCGGAACATGGATGATCTTCCTGATCTCGACGCCCTCGACGTGCCGCCGGACGTTTTCTTCCGCCATCGCTGCCTCGTGAACGGCTTCCTGACTGGCCCCCCGGGCGACGCGAATCGTCGCGCGGAGTTTGCCGTTCACCTGCACCGGCAGATCGAGTTCGTCGAGCACGAGCAGCGCCTCATCGTACTCCGGCCACTTCGCGTTCTGGAAGATGCTCGGCTCGCCCCCCAGACGTTCCCACAACTCTTCGGCGATGTGCGGCGCGAACGGACCCAGTAGCGTCACGAGCGGACTCACTTCGTCGACAGAAGCCGTACGACCGTTCGCCCGTATGACGTTGAGATAGTCCATCATCGCGGCGATGGCCGTGTTGTAGTCCAGATCGGCCAGATCGTCGCCCACTTTCTTGATCGTCGCGTGCATGGCCCGCTCGATCGCAGGGTCGTCGAAGCCGCGCCGCCCCTCCTCGATCGCCCCGGTCACGCTGCGCCACACCTTCGACAGAAACCGCTGCGGACCCGCGAGTCCCGAGTCTCGAAAGTCGCCCCCGGTCTGGAACGGCCCGAGAAACATGAGGTACATGCGGAAGACGTCTGCCCCGAAACGTTCGATGTACTCGTCGGGCAGAATCACGTTTCCGCGCGACTTGGAGATCTTCGCCCCGTCCTTGATCAGGAGTCCGTGCTTGCGGAATCGCACGTACGGCTCCTCGAAGTCGAGGTGACCGAGATCCTTCAAGGCCATCGTGATGAACCGCGAGTACAGCAGGTGGAGGACGGCGTGCTCCTCTCCCCCGATGTACATGCTGACCGGAAGCCACTTCGCCGTCCGCTCGGCGTCGAACGGGCGATCGTCGAACTCCGTCGAGGGATACCGCAGGAAGTACCAGGCGGAGTCGAGGAACGTGTCGGATACGTCGGTCTCCCGCTTCGCGGCGCCCCCGCACGTCGGGCACGTGGTGTGGAGAAACTCCTCCGAACGGGCGAGGGGACCCACGCCCGATTCGTCTGGCCGGAAGTCCTCGACGTAGGGCAGTTCGACCGGCAGATCCTCCTCTGGAACGGGGACGATCCCACAGTCGTCGCAGTAGATGACGGGGATCGGTGGGCCCCAGTACCGCTGGCGTGAGATGCACCAGTCGTGCAACCGATAGTTCACCTCAGCGGCCCCGAGCCCCTTCTCTCCGAGCCACTCCGTGATCGCGCGCCCTCCCTCATCGGCCGGCAACCCGCTGAACCGATCCGAGTTTATCAGGACCTCGTCGTCGGAGTGCTCCACGTAGGCCTCGTCGCCCGACGCGGGGCCCCCGGCGTCCCCCCGCGGCGCCACGACAGCGACGACCGGCAGACCGAACGTCCGCGCGAACGCGAAATCGCGCCGGTCGTGCGCGGGGACGGCCATGATCGCGCCGGTGCCGTAGTCCATCAGGACGTAGTCGGCCACCCACACCTCGATGGGCTCGCCGGTCGCGGGATTGGTGGCGTACCCCCCGGTGAAGACGCCGGTCTTCTCCCGGTCGTCGGTCTTGCGACGCTCGACGAGGTCGACGGCTGCCGCGGCCGACACGTACGCCCCCACGACCTCTCGCTGATCGTCGGACGTCAGACGCTGGACGAACGGGTGCTCCGGCGCCACGACCATGAACGTCGCGCCGAAGATCGTGTCGGGACGCGTCGTGAACACCTCGATGACGTCATTCTCCGAATCGGCGAGCGGGAAACGGAGTCGCGCGCCCTCGGAACGACCGATCCAGTTTCGCTGCGCCGTCTTCGTGGATTCGGACCAGTCGATCCACTCCAGGTTCTCGAGCAACCTCTCGGTGTACTCGGTGATCTTGAAGAACCACTGACTCAGAAGCCGCTGCTCTACCGGGGTGTCGCAGCGCTCACACAATCCACCGATCACCTGTTCGTTGGCCAGTACCGTCTGGCAGGAGGGACACCAGTTGACCGGCGCTTCCTTTTTCTCCGCCAGCCCCGCCTTGAGGAGCTGTACGAAAATCCACTGGGTCCACTTGTAGTACCGCGGATCCGTCGTATCTACGGTGCGCGACCAGTCCGTCATGAGACCCGCCGCCCGAAGCATCCGCTCGAAGTTCCGTGTATTGGACGGAATCAACTCCGTCGGGTGCGTATCGACCTTGAGCGCGTGGTTCTCCGAGTGGATACCGAAGGCGTCGTAGCCGATCGGTTCGAAGACATCCTCCCCCCTCAACCGGGAAAACCGGCCGTAGATGTCGGCGCCGGTGAACGCGTAGAGGTTGCCGACATGCAGGCCCTCGGCGGACGGATACGGGTACATCATCAGGTTTAAGAACGGCCTCTCGACCTCGTCGAGATCGGGCTCGTTGATCCCGTTCTCTTCCCAGAACGTCTGCCACTTCGCTTCGACCGCCGTCACGTCGTACATGTTCTGACCCGCCGCTCCGTGTTGCCTGCATGACGCCACCAAACGCCAGACGGCGGAACCCGCAGCGGGCCCGCCGTCGTGCAGCTTCGCCAAAGATGGGGAGAACGAGCCGGCGGAACAAATGCCCCGCACCACCGGCCGCCACCTGTGGCTATTCGCCGTTCGCCTCTCCACCCTTCGCGAGCATGCCATCCACGCTGAAGGCGCCGGGGCCGGCCGCCCACAGGAAGAAAAAGATGAAGCTGAACAGGACAGGGCCTTCGCCGCGGTTGACGATCGGCCAGAACGCATCCCATGCGAAGTGACGCCACCAGTAGACGACAGCCATCTCTCCGGACAGGAGAAACGCGACGGATCTCGTCCTGAAGCCGATCAGGATGAGGATGCCGCCGAAGAACTCCAGGATCCCCGCCACCCCAAAAGGCCACGAAAACCACGAGTCCACGGCGGTGCCCCCCAGCCACCCGAAGAGCTTCCGGGCGCCGTGCTGCCAGAACATGAGGCCGGTGACGATTCTGAGGAGGCCATGGGCAATGCGGGAGTCGAAGTTCATCAGCCGTCCTCTCAGATTGTCAGCGCTCGCTCGAAGTCGGCAACGATATCGTCGGCGGCTTCGATCCCCACCGAAACACGCAGGACACCCGGACCGATGCCCATTTCGATCCGGCGCTCCTCGGGGAGGACGACGTGGCTCATGCTCCAGGGGTGCTGTACGAGCGTGTCGACATCACCCAGCGTCGGGGCGAGCGTCACCAGATCGAGCCGATCGATCACCGTCAACGCCGCCTCGCGGCCTCCCTCGACTTCGAAGGAGAGCATCGGCCCACCCGCCACCATCTGCCCCTCGGGCAACGCGGCCAGGTCGGGCCGAAACACGCGCGTGACCCTCGGGTGACCCCGCAGGAAATCCGCGACGATGTCGGCGTTGCGCGCGTTCCGTTCCATGCGGATCGCGAGCGTCTTCAACCCCGTGAGGGTCAGCCAGGCCGCGAACGGGTCGGCGCTGCCGCCAAACATCGAGCGCATCGGATCGATGACCTCCTTCACGAGGTCCGCGGAGCCGGTCGCCGAACCACCGAGCACGACGCCGTGGCCCGCCATGAACTTCGTGGTGCTGTGGAGGACGACATCGGCGCCCCAGGCCAGCGGACGCTGTAGCGCCGGGGTCGCGAAGGTCGAGTCCACCGCCAGGCGGGCACCGACCCCGTGGGCGATGGCGGCGGCCTCGGCGATGTCGGTCACCTGCATCAGCGGGTTCGCCGGCGTCTCGAGATAGACGAGCGCGGGCGGGGCTCCGGTCTCCGCGAGGTGGCGGAGTTCGTTCAGGTCACCGACGCGGACGAACTCGACGTCGACGCCGAACCGATCCAAACCTCCGACCATGGATTCCGTCGTTCCATAGATGCCGCCCTGACAGATGACGCGTCCGCCTCCGGCAATCCCGAGTACCGTCGCGCTGATCGCCGCCATGCCCGACGTGAAAAACCGCGTGTCGACGTCGCCGGGGACCGGGCGCGGGCCCCGCGGCGTTTCGACCGGCACGGCCTCCAGCACCGAAATGTGACGCTCCAGGGCCCGGGTCGTGGGGTTCGCCTTTCGCGTGTAGGTATACGCGCCGCTCCCCTGGAAGGCCGCCACGCCATCTGCCACGGAGGAAAACGTGAACGACGAACTCTGATGGATGGGTGTCGTGTGCGGGCTCGCGGCTTCCGTCTCCCGCCCGTCTCCGTGTACCGCTCGCGTCGCAAAGTCCGTCATGTCGTTTCCCCTGAGAATGGCGACCCCGGTCACGATACGCCGCCGGCGCCGCCGGGATCAACGCGGAGCCGACCACGACGCCGATCCTTGCTCGCCTCGGGGGCGTCGAATAGCCTTGTGTTGCATATGGCAAACGACTCCACGTTCGACGGTCGAATCCCCGCGCTGGTCGCGCTCGCTCTGCTCGAGTCTCTCCGAGACGTCGATATGCCGACCGACCCCGGCGACCTCGGCGAGTCGAACCTGCCGCTCAACCTGCAGCGCCGCCTCGGAATCTCGTCGGTCATCCTCGACCAGATTCGCCGGTACGAGCAACAGCGCGGGGGCGACGTTCCGGCCGTCGAAGTCGCGAGTCTCTTCGAGCTGATCGGCCGCAGGTCCGATGCGTCACGTATTTTCGTCGAGGCGGGTCAGCGAATCGCTCGGGCCGACCTGGCAGGACGGCGCGCGCCGGCTCGGCTCGGCGCCCGCATGCTGCCCCAGTCGTTGCGCGAGAGAGGGGCCCTGAACCGGGCGCGACGCATCGCGCAACGGATGAGCCCGAGCGCGGAGATTCGCGTCCAGCACAAGCCGCACGCACTCATCGTGAAGCGGGGGCTCCCCGCGTCTGCGGCGGCGGGCGGGACCGGCTGCGCGGTGCTGGCCGGAGCGATCCAGTACGTCTTCTCGGAGTTTCGGGCGGGTGACTTCAATGTCGTGCACGATCGATGCGAGGCTCACGACGGCGACCGATGCGAGTGGTTGCTCGACGCCTTCGAGAAGGGGGACCCGACGTCGGATGGTGCGTCGTCCGGCTCGACGAACGGCTCCGGCGACACGGAGGGACACGTTGAGGAGGTGAAGGCGGTCGCTCACCCGGAGTCGGTACCGGGCGACTGATCCTCCGGGCCCACCGGCTCGACATGCACCGTGACGTTCGCGAACCCTACGTCCCGGGCGACCCGCAACTCCACACGGTCGGCGATCTCGTGCGCGCTGACGACCGTTTCCGCACGGTCGACGTGGATCGTCAGTTCCGCGAAGCCCTCTCCCGTCCGTCCGCGAGATCGGATGCTACTCGTTCCCTTCACACCATCCACGGCCTCCGCCACCGAGCGTATGCGACCGGGCTCGGCCGCTCGTTCATCGACGAGGATCGGGATCGTGTCGCGGAGGATCCCGTACCCCGACCTGGCGATGACGACCGCCACGACCAGAGCGAGGATTGCATCGGCGGACGCCCACCCATACACCCTGATCAGGACCATTCCGATCAGCACCGCGGCGGTGACCAGCACGTCCGACGCGGTATGTCTCGCGTCTGCGGCGAGGATTTCGCTCGAAAGACGTCGTGCCGCCCGCGACTCGCTCCAGGCGACGCCCGCGTTCACCACCATGGTCGCGGCCAGGATCCCGATCATCATTGGCTCGATATTCGGCGGCGGTCCGCCACTCCGCAGACGACCCACGGCCCCCTGAATCAGCTCGAAGCACGTCACCGAAAGAAACGCCGCGACCGCCAGGGCCGCGAGCGTCTCGAACTTGCCGTGCCCATAGGGATGCAGGTCGTCCGGTGGGGCGGCAGCCAGCCGCATGGCCGTCAATCCCACGATGTTGTTGACGGCGTCGATTCCCGAGTGGGCGGCGTCGCCGAGGACGGCGATCGACCCCGAGCGCAGACCGACGACGATCTTTGCCAGGATGACGACCAGGTTGGCCAGAAGTACCCAGAAGAGGACCCTCGACACCTCACGCCGCCGCTCTCCGGCGGCGACCCACCCCCCGTGAGCACGATGGGCCAGACCGGCACTCACCGCCTGAATCGCCTCCCACGATCGAAGCTGGGGCGCGTCGTCCGCGAATCCTCGACCCTCTCCCGCCCCTCCGCCTCCTCCTTCTCGGACTTCTCCCTCTCGGCGAGATCGCTGGTGAGCGGGCGGCGACCCCCCTTCAGGAGCCACCGCAGGGGCGACTCGCGAGGCGCGCGGCCCGTGCGCTCGTACTTGTCGTACAGGCCGGGGTAGCCGAGGCCCGCCCAGATCCCGAAGCCGAGCGCCAGGCCGGCGGGGATGGACAGGATCAGGAGTAGCGTACCGTCGTTCATCCGTTTTCGTTTTTCTTGCGTGCTTCCGCACGGCTCGTCTACTGTCACGCCGCGCGGGAACCCACGCCGGCCCCGCCACGTCGCGGCGTTCAAATGGCGGCCTTCACCACCACGCCGCAACGCATGAAGGCCGCGGGACCCGTGAGACAGCTCAGGTGAGGCCCGATGAGTGATGCGCAACACCGCGAGATCGACGTCCTTCTCGAAGAGAACCGCCGGTTCGATCCCCCCGCTTCGTTTGCGGCCGAAGCACACGTTTCGGGCCGTGAACCGTACGACGAAGCGGCGAGAGACCGCGAGGCGTACTGGGCGAACCGGGCGCGAGAACTCGACTGGTTCGAGCCGTGGGAGACGGTGCTCGAGTGGCACCCTCCGTTCTCGAAGTGGTTCGTCGGCGGGAAGCTCAACGCGGCGCACAACTGTCTCGACCGCCACCTCGAGGAGCGCGGGGACAAGCGTGCCCTGATCTGGGAGGGCGAACCGGGCGACGTCCGGACGTTCACGTATCGCGAGCTTCACGCGGAGGTGTCGCGGTTCGCAAACGGGTTGAAGTCGCTGGGAGTGGGCAAGGGCGACCGCGTCGCGATCTATCTGCCGATGGTGCCCGAAGCGGCGATCGCGATGCTCGCCTGCGCCCGGATCGGAGCGCCCCACTCCGTCGTCTTCGGCGGCTTCTCGCCGCAGTCGCTCCGCGACCGGGTCGAGGACGCGTCGGCAAAATGCGTGATCACGGCAGACGGCGGGTATCGACGCGGCGACATCGTGCCCTTGAAGGAGAACACGGACGCTGCCGTGGAGGGCCTCGATTACGTGACGAGCGTGGTCGTCGTTCAGCGGTCGGCGGGGTCGGATCCGCAGGCCGCACCGCACGGAGCTGGCCTCGACCTGCCGACGTGCGAGATGACCGCGGGCAGGGACCACTGGTATCACGAACTCGTCGCCGCGGCGTCCGATGACTGTCCGGCGGAGGTCATGGACTCCGAGGATCTCCTGTACATCCTCTACACCTCGGGCACGACGGGGAAGCCCAAGGGCGTGATGCACACGACCGGCGGGTACATGACTCAGGTGACCGCGACCACGCGCTGGGTATTCGACCTCAAGGAGGACGACGTGTACTGGTGTACGGCGGACGTCGGTTGGGTCACCGGCCACTCCTACATCGTATACGGACCGCTCTCGAACGGCGCGACGGCAATCATGTACGAAGGCGCGCCGAATTGGCCCGACCGCGGCCGGTTCTGGGACGTCTGTCAGACGTACGGAGTGACGATCTTCTACACCGCCCCGACGGCGATCCGCGCCTTCATGAAGTGGGGCGACTCGTGGCCCGCGAAGTACGATCTTTCGACCCTCCGTCTGCTGGGCACGGTCGGCGAGCCGATCAACCCGGAAGCATGGATGTGGTATCACGAGAAGATCGGAGGAGAGCGGTGCCCGATCGTCGATACGTGGTGGCAGACCGAGACGGGGGCGATCATGATCACGCCACTCCCCGGTTCCACCACCACCAAGCCCGGCACCGCCACCGAGGCCTTTCCGGGCATCGAGCCCGCAATCCTCGATGAGGCCGGGAAGCAGGCGGAGAGCGGGTACCTCGCGATCATGTCACCCTGGCCTTCGATGCTCCGGGGGATCTGGGGAGACGAAGAACGCTACCGGGAGACGTACTGGACCAAGTGGCCGGATATCTACTTCGCGGGCGACGGCGCTCGGGTCGACGACGACGGGTATTTCTGGATCATGGGTCGGGTCGATGACGTCCTGAACGTCGCGGGGCACCGGATCGGTACGATGGAGGTGGAATCGGCCCTCGTCGACCACGACGCGGTGGCCGAAGCCGCGGTCGTCGGCCGGGCCGACGAGATCAAGGGGCAGGCCATCGCGGCCTTCGTCAGCGTGATCGAAGGGGTCCCGACGTCGGACGAGTTGCGAGAGGAGCTACGCGCGCACGTCGGTGAACAGATCGGCGCCATCGCGAAACCCGCCGACCTGATCTTCGCCGCCGAACTGCCGAAGACGCGCAGCGGCAAGATCATGCGCCGGCTACTCCGCGACATCGCCGAGGGCCGAACACTCGGCGACACCACGACGCTGGCCGACCCGGCGGTCGTGCAGGGTCTCCAGGAGCAGTACGCGGACAGCGAGTAGGTGGACACGGGTCGCTATCGTCAGCTTGCGCTTCTCGCCCTCGTCGAGCTTCTCGCCATGGGGCTCTGGTTCTCCGCCAGTGCGGTAGCCCCCGAACTGGAAACGGCCTGGGGGCTCGGCGACTCGGCCGCGTCCTGGCTGACCATGTCCGTCCAGTTGGGGTTTGTCACCGGGGCCGTCCTGTCGGCCGTCCTCACGCTCTCTGACATTTGGGATCCTCGTCGTCTCATCGCCGTCTCGGCGCTCCTCGGTGCCGCCTCTACCGCCGCCATCGCGCTGTGGGCCGACGGAATGGCGCTGGCGGGTCCGTTCCGCTTCGTGACCGGGGTGGCCCTCGCCGGCGTCTATCCGCCGGGCATGAAGGTGATGGCGGGCTGGTTCCGTGAAGGTCGCGGGATGGCGATCGGCGTGATGATCGGCGCACTCGCGATCGGGTCCGCATCACCACACTTGCTCCGGCCTCTCGGCGGAATCGGCGACTGGCGAACCGTGCTGTATCTGGCGGCCGCGCTCGCTGTCACCGCGGCGGTTCTGGCGGGAGTCGGGCTACGCTCGGGCCCGTATCAGGCGCCCGCGGCTCCGTTCGATCCGCGAGTGGTGCGCCGTATTCTCACCGACCCGCCGACGATGCTCGCCAATGGCGGATACTTCGGACACATGTGGGAACTGTACGCGGTCTGGACCTGGATTCCCGCGTTCATCGCGGCCAGTTTCGCCATCGACGCCAGCTCGGCGACCACCCCGGAAGCCGCGTCTTACCTGGCCTTCGGCATGATCGCTGCGGGCGGTGTGGGTGCCGCCGTGGCGGGCGTACTGGCCGACAGAGTCGGACGATCGGTGGTCACCAGCGCCAGCATGATGGTGAGCGGTACCTGCTGCCTGCTCGCCGGATTCGTGTTCGGCGGCGGACCCGCGCTGGTCGTGATCCTGTGCCTGGTGTGGGGGTTCACCGTCGTCGCCGACTCCGCCCAGTTCTCCGCATGCGTATCCGAGTTGACCGAGCCGGCATACGTGGGAACGGCCCTCACGCTTCAGACCGCGATCGGGTTTCTGTTGACGATCGTCACGATTCGGCTCACCCCGATATGGGTCGAGGCGTGGGGGTGGGAGTGGGCGTTTGCGCCTCTCGCGATCGGGCCGTTTCTCGGCACCTGGAGCATGCTGGCCCTTCGCGCCCGCCCCGAGGCGTCCCGGATCGCCGGAGGACGGAGGTAGGATCGCCGGGGGACCGAGGCGGGAGTAGCTTTCAGATCGCATTCTAGTTCTGTCGGGAGGCTTGCCGAATGACCCGCTCACGTCACGTCCGCCGACTCCGGAACGCGGCCGTCCTCGCGCTCGTTTTTGCGTTCGCCTGCACGACGGCGGACGGACGCGAGGATCGTGGCGGGGACGGACGCGCCCTTCCGCCACAGGAAGCGTCCAACATGCTGTCCGATGACGAGGCGGCCTCGGGGTTCACGCTGCTCTTCGATGGACAGTCGCTCGATGCCTGGCGCGGTTTCAATCGAGACGACGTCCCGGGGGGCTGGTCGGCCGTGGACGGCGCCATCGTATTCACGCCGGACGTGGAGGGCGGAGATCTGATCACCCGCGAGACCTTCGAAGACTTCGAGCTGAGACTCGAGTGGCGCATCGGACCGTCGGGAAATAGCGGAGTGTTCTTCGGGGTGATCGAGGGGAACCGGCGGACGTACGAATCCGGCCCGGAGATGCAGATTCTGGATAACGCCGGGCACCCGGATGGACGAAACCTTCTGACGTCGGCGGGCTCGAACTATGGGCTCCACGCGCCCCTCGAGGACGTCACGCGCCCGGTAGGCGAGTGGAACGAGGCCCGGATCGTTCGTGCAGGAGATCACGTCGAGCACTGGTTCAACGGGTCGAAGATCGTCGAGTATGAGATCGGAACCGACGAGTGGAAGGCGATGGTCGCAGAGACGAAGTTCGCCGATTGGCCGGACTACGGGGCCCACCGCGAGGGGCATATCGGGCTCCAGGACCACGGGGACCCGGTGCAATTTCGCAATCTCCGAATTCGACGGCTCGACCGAACCGCCACCGATACGAACCCCTGACGCGACCGGACCCATGCAGGTGCACCTCATCGACGGCACGTACGAGTTGTTTCGGCACTTCTACGCGATGCCGAAATCCCGAAACGCCGGCGGTCACGAGGTGGCGGCGGTCAGGGGCGTGCTCGGGTCGCTGTTTTTTCTGATCGATGGCGGCGCGACGCACATCGCCGTTGCGACCGACCAGGTGATCGAATCGTTCCGAAACGACATGTACCCGGGGTACAAGGACGGGTCGGGCATCGATCCGCTCTTGTGGTCTCAATTCCCCCTGCTCGAGGAGAGCCTCGAAGCCGCGGGTTTCGTCGTGTGGCCGATGGTCGAACACGAGGCCGACGATGCACTGGCCGCCGGGGCCCTCATGGCCGCAGCCGATCCGCGGGTCGATCAGGTGCTCATTTGCACGCCCGACAAGGACCTCGCGCAGTGCGTGGTTGGCGATCGCGTGGTCCAGTTCGACCGCCGCCAGCGGATCATCCGGAATGCCGAGGGCGTGGTCGACAAGTTCGGGGTCCCGCCAGCGGCGATTCCCGATTGGCTCGCGCTCGTGGGCGACTCGTCAGACGGGTTTCCGGGCGTGCCTCGTTTCGGGGCCAAGACCGCGGCGATCGTTCTCGCGCGATACGAAACCATCGAGAACATCCCCGAGGACGGAACGGAGTGGGACGTCGCCGTGCGCGGTGCCGTCGGGCTCGCGGCCAGCCTGGCGGAGCACATGGAAGACGCGCTGCTCTTTCGGCGGCTCGCGAGACTCGACACGTCCGCGCCCGTGTCGAGTTCCGTGGATGAGCTGGAGTGGACCGGTCCGCGAGACGATTTTCGGCTCGTCGCCGCGGTGCTGGAGGCGCCCGATCTCGAGCGCCGGGCAGCCGACCTGGCCGGCTGAGGCACGGGGCCGGCGTCGTCGCCGGGGAGGCCGGCGAGGCACTTCCTACGGCGCCGGAACCGCCTCCAGGATCATTTCGATCGCTCGATTGAGGTTCCGACCGCCCGGACCCGCGCCCCTGTACTTTCCGAGACGAGCGATCACGAGGCCTCGCGAGGGGATGATGATCGTGTACTGTCCGCCCGCGCCCGCGAACGCCCCGTAGTCATCCTCGACCGGGAACCCGAGGTCCTTCCACAGAAAGCCGCCGCCGTAGATGGGCCGATCGTCCGCGATCCATGCGGGGGCGACTTCCATCGCGTAGTCGACGTAACCCTCCGGCAGGATTCGCTCGCCCTCCCACACCCCATCCTGCAGGTACAGGTTGCCGAGTCGGGCCCAGTCGCGCGCCGAGCCGAACTCGTAGCCCTGCGTGAGGAAGTTTCCGTACGGATCCGTCTCCATGATGATGTGCCGGATCCCCAGCTTGTCGAACAGATTCCTCTGCGGGAACTCGTGATAGTCCTCGCCGCGACCCTCGACGCCGAGCCGAATCAGATAGTTCGTGAGCGCCGGGTCCGTGTTGCGATACCGGCCGACCGTGTTCGGCAGCCACTGCTGCGGACGCGTCGCGGCCCACTGGAAGGCGTTGGGACCCGTGTAAAGATACAGGTGATCGGGGTACCCCATGTCCGACGTGTAATCGGGGTCCTGCGGCGCGACGATCCGAATGCCGCTCGACATGCGCATGATGTCCATGATGCGGATGTTCTTACGGTCGTCGCCCTGCCATTCGGGGATCGGAGCCTGCTGTTCGAGCGTGTAGACGCCCTGCTCGATCAGGACCGCCATGAGCGTCCCCGTGAGCGACTTGCCCATCGACCAGCTCTCGAACGGCGTGTGCATGTCGACGCCGGGGCCGTAGCCCTCACCGATGATGCGGCCCTCGTGCGTGACGACGAACCCGAGCGTCATCCCCTCCTGGTCCATCGCCACCTCGACGGCCTGCCGAACGAGATCCATGTCGATCTCTGCCGGGAACGGGTCGTCCGGCAATACGTCACCCATGGGCCACGCGGTCGTAGCGGGGTCCGGCGTGTGCGGTTCCACGATCGTCGATTCGAAGTGGATGCCGTCCTCACCCAGGTTGTGCGTGATGCAGCCCTGACTGTCATGCATTTGGGCTGTCCGCACGATGCCGGACGGCAGCGTGAGGCTGACCGTCCGGGTCTCGTAGTCGACGACGGTGTCCGTCACGACCGACCGCTCCGCATAAGGGCTCGTGAAGTAGCCCACGTTCTCGGCGGCGTCCGCGGGGTCGAGACCCGTAATGAACACCCCGGAGCAAAGGGTCTTGGCGAAACCCGCCGTATGGTGGTTGATCGGTTCGCCCGGAGGCGGATTCCACTCGGTCGGCAGTTCGAGCGACTTGCCGCGAGCGATTAGCGCCTCGCGCGGAGACGGACCCGTATCCGGAGACTCCCCCCCTGCGGTCGCACCTTCGTCCCCTGAGCCGGCACAGCCGAGAAGCGGCACGAAGAGAAGCGACGGCAGCCAGCTACTACGGGACGGGACGGGACGCATGGGATCCTCCGGATCGAGTCTTCTGGGCCAGAGAAACGTGGTGGCGCCGATGTCCAGCGACAAGACGGACTACTCCGGTTGCTTGATCTCGTACCCCTTCGGCGGCTCCGACCCCATCAGGTGCTCGACGAAGTAGTCCATGGTGCGCCGGATCAGATACGGTTCTCGCGCGTACCCGTGGTTCCGGTTCGGGAACACGAGCATGTCGAAGTCCCTGTTGTGCTCGATCAGCTGCTGGGCAACGAGGAGCGTCATGTTCGGGTGGACGTTGTCGTCCAGCGTCCCGTAATGGAGGAGCAGTTTCCCCTTCAGGTTCGCCGCGAGGTTCTGGTTCGCCTGCGGGTCGAAGCTGTCGGTGTCGTCGTCACTCTCCGTCAGAAGCCCCTGATACTTTTCGCCCCACAGGAAGTGGTCCCCGCGGTTGTCGTGATTCCCTGCCCCGGATACCGCCACCTTGAAGAAGTCGGGGTGGCGGAGGATCGCATCGGTGGAGGCGAACCCGCCGCCGGAATGGCCGAAGATGCCCACCCGGTCGATGTCGATGGGGTAGCTGAGGGCCAGTTCCTTCAGCGCGGAGATGTGGTCGGGGATCCCATTGTCGCCCATGTCGCCGTAGTAGCCGTCGTGGAAGGCCTTCGAGCGAAACGGCGTCCCGATCGCGTCCACCACGAACCCGATGAACCCGAGCTCCGCGTAGGCGTGTCCCTGCCCGCGCGGACCGGACGTGAACCCGGCAGACCGGATCGGCCCGATCTGCGGTCCGGGATACACGTAGTCGACGACTGGATAGCGGACGCCTTCCTCCATCACCGGAGGGAGGAAGAGATATCCATAGACGTCGGTCACGCCATCCCGAGCCTTCGTCCGGAACCGGACGGGAGGCTGCCACCCGGCCTCGAGCAGGGGGGAGATATCGGCCCGCTCCACTGTCATGAGCGGGCGTCCCGAGAGGTCGCGAAGCACCGTGATGGGCGCGTCCGCACGCGTGCTGTACGTGTCGAGGAAGTAGCGGCCGTCGGGAGACAACGTCACGTCGTGGTTGGCGTCCTCGGGGCTGAGCAGCGTGACCCCGCCCCCGTCGAGCGACGCGCGATAGAGGTGGCGACGGTACGGATCGCGTCCGGGTTCCCGCCCCATGCCCGTGAAGTAGATCTGTCGGGCCGATTCATCCACGTGCAGCAACTCGAGGACGAGCCACGACCCGCTCGTGATCTGGCTCTTCATCTGCCCGGTCGCGAGGTCGTACAGGTAGAGATGCCCCCACCCATCACGCTCGGACCACCAGACGACCTCGGCGCCGTTGTCGAGAACCCGCCAGTTGAGCGGCAGACCGGTGAACTGGTTCAACTCGACGTAGGTCGGGCCCGTCTCGACGATCACGTCGCGCGTGGCGCCCGTGGCGGCATCGACTTCCACGAGCGTCTGTGTCTTGAAATCGCGCGCGTGGTGCGTGAAGTAGACGCGGTCGCCGCCCGCGTTCCACTGCACATTGACCCAGGCGGTGTCCGGTGCCGCGAAGGAGCCGGGCACGGGCTCCATGTCGGCCGCGACGTGCGCACCCGACGCCGCGTCGAACACGTGCATCGTCCACGTCGGGATGATCGAGTCGCCGGGAAGGGCGTACCTGTACGAGTGCAGGATCGGGCGGCCGGTTGCGGCTTCCAGCAGGTGCAGGCTCTCCACACCGCGCTCGTCGTAGCGGTGAGTGGCGATCCGTGACCCGTCCGGCGACCACTCGGCCACCGGCGGCGGATCGAAGCCCCGGCGACGCAGCGTGACCTCCGTGCAGCACCCCTCCGGGAGCACGCCATACCCGTAGTACCCCTCGCCATCCGTGCTGAGTTGCCGTTCCTCATCGTTCGCCGTGTCCCGCACCCAGAGATTCTCGTCGCGAGAAAACGCCGCCAGCGTGCCGTCCGGGGACTCGATCTCGTTCGTCACCCGTGGGATCGAGTCGGGGCCGGCACACGTGTAGACCGCGATGTCGCACTCCCAGCGCTTCGTCGCCGCGGTGTGAAAACGGATTCCGTCCGTGCCGACGAACTCGAACTCGTCGAACGGCAGCGACTCCGCCTCGTAGCTCGTGTCGGCGGCGACCGAGAGGGCCGCGGCGAGGCGATCATGATCAAAGACCGGGGCCCGAGTCCGGGCGGTCGCGTCGACCATGATGAACTCGTGCCCCCCGAACACCTGGTTGCGGTACCAGAACCGGTCGTTGGACACCCAACGAGGGGCGACCTGCGTTCCCGACGTCAGCCTCGGAGCGTTGAAGAACAGGAACTGCTCCGCCCGGGCGTAGTCTGAGGCGGATACAGATGCCGGAGCATACGGGACCGTCTCCTGGGCGGCGCCCGCCTTCGCCGCGCCGAGGTACGAGAGCAACGCCAGCGCAGGGAGAATGAAAGCGTGGGCGGAACGTCGAATCATCAGAATCTCCTTGGAGGGGCTGGAGCCCGAACATACGCGCCGACATCCGGAACCGTCACGACCTCGATTCTCGGGTCGGTGTCGCGCCCCTGGCCCGCCATGGATTTTCTTTGTCTTCACGACTAGCGTGGACCCGCCACGCATTTGCCGACCGTTCAGAGCAGTCCCGTCGCACAGGAGCCAGCGTGACCCAAACCGAGCACAGCGCCGGATCGATACCGCCGAGCGTGAACCCGGGCAAGCTGTTTCTGGCGAGTTGCGTGGCGCTCATCGCCACCTCCGTCACGTTCGCCGTCGTCGGTGCGGTCATGCTCGACCTCAAGGGAGCGTTCGTCCTCACGAACCAGCAGGTGGGATGGATTGGCGGTGCGGCGCTCTGGGGGTTCGCCGTCTCGCAGCTGATCTTCGCCCCGCTCTGCGACACGCTCGGGATGCGGCTGCTTCTCCGCCTGGCCTTCGTGTCGCACCTCGCCGGGGCGGTGGTCATGATCACCGCCCCGGGGTTCGGGATGCTGTTTGCCGGCGCCCTCACGCTCGCGATGGGAAACGGCCTCGTCGAGGCGGCATGCAATCCGCTGGTGGCCAGCCTCTTCCCCGACGACAAGACCGTGAAGCTGAATCGGTTTCACGTCTGGTTCCCCGGCGGGATCGTCATCGGGTCGGTGCTCGCGTTCGGACTCAATGCCGCGGGTTTCGGGGCCTGGCAGCTCAAGATCATGCTGATCATCGTGCCGACGCTGGCCTACGGGGTGATGATGCTGGGCGAGACGTTCCCCCGGACGGAGGGGGTACGGGCGGGGGTAGGCATGGCGGAGATGTTCCGGGTGACGCTGACGACGCCGCTCATGCTGCTGATGCTCGCGCTCATGGCGATCACGGCGTCGACCGAGTTGGGTCCGAACCGATGGGTCCCGGCCGTGCTCGAAGCGGGAGGCATCCCGGGCATCCTCGTACTGGCCTGGATCAACGGGCTCATGGCAGTCCTGCGCTACAAGGCGGGATTCGCGGTTCATCGGTGGTCCCCGACGGGCGTACTACTGGGGAGCGCGATCATCTCGTTCGCGGGGCTTCTCTGGTTGAGCTACGCGGAGACGATCACGATGGCCTTCGCTTCGGCGACCGTGTTCGCGGTCGGCGTCTGCTATTTCTGGCCCACGATGCTCGGCTTCGTTTCGGAGCGCATCCCGAGATCGGGCGCCCTGGGCCTCGGCCTGATGGGGGCGGTGGGGATGGCTGTGGTGGGGCTGTTCACGACGCCGTGGATGGGTCGGCTGGCGGACGAGATCGGCCACGATCAGATCCCGTTCGCGGAAACGACCGCGCTCTTCGAGGACGCTGCGAGCGCGCTGGCCGGGATCGCCGCCTCCGTGCCGGCGGAACGCCGGGGAGACATCGAACAAGCGGCGGCGACGGTCCGCGATGCACTCGCGCAGTCGGGCGACGGACTGCCGCAGCTGCTCACGGCGAACGCACTCCGCGCGATCATCGACTCGGGCGACGACGAGCTGGCGGGACGCGCTTCCGCGATTCTGGGCCCGGCAGACAACTACGGCGGACGCGCATCGTTCAGGTACATCCTTCCCTTTACGGGAATTCTCATCCTCGTTTTCGGTCTGCTCTACGCGAGCGACCGACGCGCAGGCGGGTATCGCGCGGCACGCATCGACGAGGCGACGTGACGGTCTGCGGAGGTGAGCGGTGATCCGCTACGGAATGGTCGGGGGCGGACCCGGCGCGTTCATCGGTGCGGTCCATCGCATGGCCGCGGCCCTCGACGGCACGACCGAGTTGGTGGCGGGGGCCTTCTCATCCGACCCCGAGCGGTCTGCCCGGCAGGGTCGTGAACTCGACCTGGACCCCGCACGCGTATATGGCAGTTTCGTGGAGATGGCCGCGGCCGAGGCGGCTCTGCCCCCCGACCGCCGGATCCACTTCGTCACGATCGTCACACCCAATCACCTCCATTACGATCCGGCCCGGGCCTTCCTGGCCGCCGGATTCGACGTCGTCTGCGACAAACCGCTCACCACCTCGATCGAAGACGCCTCCGCGCTCTGCAATCTCGTACGGGAGCGCGACGCCGTGTTCGCGTTGACCCACAACTACACCGGCTACCCGATGGTCAAGGAGGCGCGCGAATGGGCCAGGTCGGGACGTCTCGGGACCGTGCGGAAGGTGATCGTGGAGTACCTCCAGGGCTGGCTGTCGACACCGCTCGAGGAGACGGGTCAGAAGCAGGCCCAATGGCGAACGGACCCCGCGCGTGCCGGAGTCGCCGGGGCGTTGGGCGACATCGGGTCGCACGCACACCACCTCGTGCGGTACGTGACCGGTCTCGAGGTGAAGGCCATCTGCGGCGATCTCACGACGTTTGTCGAGGGACGCCGGCTCGAAGATGACGCGAGTCTGTTGCTGCGCTTCGACGGCGGGGCGCGAGGCACCCTCACGGCGTCGCAGATATGTGTAGGCGAAGAAAACGGGCTGGCGCTGCGAGTGTACGGAACCGACGCATCGCTCGTCTGGCGACAGCAGAATCCGGAGACGCTGCTCTTCCAACCCGCCGGCGGGCCGACCGAAGTGCACCGACGCGGTCACCCCTACCTGTCGGACGCCGCGGCCGGCGCGACGCGCCTGCCCCCCGGGCATCCAGAGGGATTCATCGAGGGGTTGGCCAACATATATCGGGCGGTGGCGGGTTCGATTGCCGCTCGGGCAGCCGGTCGCGAACCTACCGATGCCGAGCGTGACTATCCGACCGTGTACGACGGCGCGCGGGGCGTCCATTTTCTCCACCGGGCCGTCGAGGCCGGCCGCACCGGAGGGTGGGTCGATGCCACGTACGACGGCCCCACGCGGTAGCTTGCGCACCGCGCGACACCCGACCGGAGGCTTCTCGTGACCGACCGACCCATCACGCTGTTTACGGGACAGTGGGCGGACCTTCCGCTCGAGGTGCTCGCCCGAAAGGCCGCGGCCTGGGGCTACGACGGCCTCGAGCTCGCCTGCTGGGGCGACCATTTCGACGTCATCCGCGCCGTCGACGAGGATTCCTATTGCGACGGGATCCGCGACACGCTCGCGTCGCACGGGCTCTCGGTCCACGCGATCTCCAACCATCTCGTGGGTCAGGCGGTGTGCGACGCCATCGACGAACGCCACGCGCTCATTCTCCCCGAGCGGGTGTGGGCCGATGGCAAGGCGGAGGCGGTACGTCAGCGTGCCGCCCGGGAGATGGAGACCACCGCCCACGCAGCCGCCGCCCTCGGCGTTTCCGTGGTGAACGGATTTACCGGCAGCCCGATCTGGGGTGCCGCATACGCGTTCCCGCCGCACCCGCCGGGGTTCGTAGACGCGGGCTTCAGGGAGTTCGCTGACCGATGGGGGCCCATCCTGGACGCGTTCGACGACGCCGACGTGCGGTTTGCGCTGGAGGTTCACCCGACGGAGATCGCCTTCGACATCCCCACGGCGTCCCGGGCACTGGACGCCGTCGCGCACCGGGATGCCTTCGGATTCAACTTCGACCCGAGCCATCTGGCATACCAGGGCGTCGACTACATTCGGTTCATACTCCAGTTCGGCGATCGCATCTACCACGCCCATTTGAAGGACGTGTCGTGGTCGGATTCACCGACGTCGGCCGGCGTGTTCGGTGGCCACCTGGAGTTCGGCCACGCGGATCGAGCCTGGGACTTCCGTTCGATCGGCCACGGTCGGGTCGAGTTCGGCGACGTCATCCGTGCTCTGAATCGAATCGGCTACCGTGGACCGCTTTCCGTCGAGTGGGAGGACAGCGGGATGGATCGTGAGTACGGGGCGCGGGAGGCCTGCGAACGCGTCAGGGCCTTCGCCTTTCCCCCTTCGGACGGAGCGTTCGACGCCGCGTTTTCCGAAGCGTAGTCGGCCCGGCACGCCTACGGCGGATCCGACAGCGGGGCGAGCGGCCTCCACAACGTGGTCGATCCCTGTGCGTACGGCACGACGTCCCAGGTCCCCACACGCGCGCCCGGGAGCAGAAAGAGCGGAACGCGGTCGGGATATTCGGCGAGAACCGCGGCGTTTCTCTCGGGTCCGAGGTCGCGGACCCACAACACGCCCTCACCGGGCAAACCCGGAAGATCGTCGAGCCAGAGCAAGCCGGTGATCCCGAGACTCCCGCGCTCACGGACCAGAGCCGCCGCGTCGGAGAACTCCTCTCGCTGGCAGACGGACGTCGCCTCCGACTGCGGGACGCCCAACAGGCCCGCCTCCAGCTGACAGGGGTGATATCGGGTCAGAAGGGTTCGCACGCTGTCGAGTCTCAGGCCACGACCGGACAGTCTCCCACCCAGCCGATCTCCCCACGGCTCGTGCACGAACACGAGCGACGGCCGTTCCTCCCGGATGTCCGGATAGGCGCCCAGCGCGGCGCGGCGCACGCCGAGCCGTTCGGGGCCACCAGACACCGCACCGAAGGCGAGCGCCATGAGTGCCACCGCCGCGATCGCGTCCCCGGCCCAGGCGCGGCCGGGTCCCGGCGTTTCGTCCGCACCGCGCGCCAGCCTCGCCAGCCCGACGAAGCTCAACACCGCGAGAGCGGTCCATCCGGGCACGGCCTCACCCAACATGCGCGGACCGAACACGAGGTCGTGATGCCAATACAGGGCGCTGGCCACGAGCGGAAGGGTCGCCCACGCGAGCAAGACCCGCTCGCCACGGGAGAGCCGCGGCGCCGTGAGGAGGAACAGGCCGATGAGTGCCACGAGCGGAATCGGCGTTCCGAGGAGCTCCCGGCTCAGCGACAACAACTCCGCTGAGGAGTTCCCCACCGCCGCCGTCGGCGTGTACATCCGACCCCAGGGGTCCTCGTGGAATCCGAGTCCGTGGTTCGGGCCCGACGCCGCGACGTACCCGAGGGTCAGGGGACCCCCGAAGAACCTGGCGTTGAACAGGCCGAACCCGACGGCAAAGGGGAGTCCGCCCCCCACCCACGCCCCGAAGCGCCGGATCAACAACGGCCGCGTTTCAGGGTCGAGAACACGGGTCCCGGGCGACATCAGCCAGAGGGCACCGGTCAGCAGTACACCAAGAAGAAGCCCCGAGACCGGTCGAATCGTCACCATCAGCCCCACCGCCGCTCCGGCCGCGACCGCCCACCCGAGGTGCCCGTTCTCGGCTCTCAGACCGAAGTAGAGCGCGACGGAGGCGGCGGCGGCGAGCGTCGCGTGACTCATGTACCCGCCCGCGAGGCCGAGCAGCAGCGGGCTCGACACCGTCAGCAGAGCGGCCACCCGGCCGAGGCTCCGCCGACCCGGCAGCAACCGGTCGAACGACAGCGCGACCATGGCGCCCGTCAGACCGACGGCAGCGACCATGGCGAGCCACGGTGCACCGAGCGCGTATCCGCCCGCGAGCACGAGCGCGTGTCCCGGCGGGTATTGCGCCACCCACCCGGCTGCCGTCTGGACCATGAACTGGATGGACCAGAACTCCGGTAGCGCCAGGACGGGCCCGGACAGCATCCCCGCCGCGAAGTAGCGCGCCTGGATCAGCTGGACGCTCGCGTCGTTGAGGATCGTGCGCTGGTCGAACACCTGGAAGACCACGACCAGCGTGAGCGCGGCCCCCGTCAGGCCGATAGCGGAAGCCGCCGCCCAGCCCGGGGTTCTGTCGATCGCCCGCCCGACGGCGGCGAGGCCCGCCGTCAGGCGTCCGCGTGTCGCGAGCGCCACGAGGCCGGCGACGAGGACGGCGGCACCGGTACGCCACCCGAACGCCTGACCCCATGTGTATCGCCAGTTCGCTTCACCGGAACTCGCCATCATCCCGGCCATGAAATCAGTCGGGTCGAGCAGCCGAAACGCGGGAAAGACGACCAGGACGAGCAGGACCAGACCGATCGAACGTCGCGCGGCGTCAGCGACCGCCGTCCTGGCGGGGCCCGGTGGCGCGTGGTCGGTCATCCGGTTACCCGACATGCGTGGCCCGGGCAACGGCAGACCCCGCCACAAACGTCACACGGGCGAAGCGAGTCTCGGATTCGGTTCTCAAATGTCTCCCTCGATCGGCGGTGCGGACCCCGGGCCGCCCGGGCGTCGAATGTACGTGCGTCCGACCTCGAGGGCATCGGAGCGTACGCGGCGAACTTGACTGGACGCGGCGCTTTTCTAAGTTCGCTCGCACTTCGTTAACAGGCGGAATCAATGTCTCTGGTAGCACTTTCAGACGTCGTGAAGACGTTCGGCGACGTTCGCGCCGTCGACGGCGTCTCGTTCGACATCGATCGCGGCGAGGTCGTGGGCTTCCTGGGTCCCAATGGAGCCGGAAAGACCACGACCATGCGGCTGCTTACACAGTACCTCGAACCGGACTCGGGCTCGATCGTCATTGACGGTCGCGCCCTCGACGCGCATCCGGCCGAGTTCCGACGACGAATCGGCTACCTGCCGGAAACGAACCCGCTGTACAAGGACATGGTGGCGGGAGAATACATCTCCTTCATGGGCCGGCTGCGGGGGATGTCGACCGACGACATCCGTCGGCGTACCGACGACGTGGTCGCCCGGACTGCGATCGAAAGCGTCTACTACCGCCCCATCGATCAGTTGTCCAAAGGGTATCGCCAGCGTGTGGGGCTGGCCCAGGCGATCCTCTCCGAACCCGAGATTCTGATCCTCGACGAGCCGACGGAGGGGCTCGACCCCAATCAGCGCGTCGAGATTCGGTCGCTCATCACACAACTCGGCGAAGACCGGACGGTCCTCTTGAGTACGCACGTCATGCAGGAGGTGCGACGCACGTGCTCGCGCGTCGTCATCATCAACCGCGGAAAGCTCGTCGCGGATGGCGAGGTGGATGAACTCATTGACGAGGGCAACGCGGGCACCCGTGTCGCGGTGGAGATCGAGGCACCCGGCGCGGAGGCGCGGGAGGCGATCGAGGAGATCGATACGGTCAGGTCGGTGGAGCCCGCCGAGGCGACCGCGGCCGGGCGTTCCCGATTCGCGGTCCACGCCGACGCCGACCCGAGACGGGTCATCTTCGAACTCGCTGCCGCCCGTGGCTGGCCGTTGTGGGAACTCCATCTCGAACGCGTGAGTCTCGAGGACCTCTTCCGACAGCTTACGGTGCCGGCGGACACGGCGGTGGATGGGGGCGGCGATGCGGCGGCGGACGGGAGCGGCGACGCGGCGGCGGACGAGCCAACTCCCGATGACGAGGCCGAGGAGGTGGCGGAGTGATCGGCCGGATCGGCACCATCGTTCGCCGCGAACTCCGCAGCTATTTCGACCAGGCGACCGCCTACATCCTGTTGGTCGTCTTTCTCAGCGTAAACTTCTTCTTCTTCTTCCAGAGCGCATACGAACTCGGAGAGGCAACGCTGCGGCCCATGCTCGGGCTGCTGCCGTGGCTCCTGCTGTTCTTCGTCCCCGCGGTCTGCATGCGCGCGTTGGCGGAGGAACGGCACGAGGGAACCCTCGAACTCGTCCTGGCTCAGCCGATCAGTGTGTCCGAGTTCCTCATCGGGAAATTCCTCGGCGTGTTGTCGTTTCTCGCCATCGCGATGCTTGCCACGATCGGGGTTCCGATCGGGCTTTCGCTGGGGGCCGACATCGCGATCGGCGTGGTCTTCGCGCAGTACGTGGGCTCGATCTTCCTGATCGCCGCGATGGTGTCGATCGGGCTCTGGGCCTCGTCCATGACGCGGAACCAGGTCACCGCGTTCATCCTGGGCATCACGATCGCGTTCACGCTGTACATGATCGGTCTCGAAGTGGTGATCCTGAGCCTGCCTCCCGCCCTGTCGGTGGTCGCGGCACGGCTCGGCATCCTCGGACACTTCCAGAACGTCGCCCGCGGGGTGATCGACCTTCGGGATGTACTGTATTTTGCCGCGGTCACCGCGGCCTTTCTCTCGCTGACGTACTTCTCGCTCATGCGCGAGCGACTGAGCAGAGAGCGCGAAGCGTACGCCAGATTGCGGCTTGGCGTCCTGGGACTCGTCGGCTTCGCAATCTTCTCCGCGCTCGCGGGCGGTCAGCTGCGCGGACGGTTGGATCTCACGCCGGGACGCCTCTATACGCTGTCGGCGCCGACCAGGGATCTGGTGGCCGGTCTCGGAGATCTCGTCACGATCAAGTTCTTCCGCTCGGAGCAGCTTCCCCCGGCCTACGCCCCCCTCCGACGAGACATCGAGGACGTCCTTCGCGACTTCGATTCATCGGGTGGGGCGAATGTGAACCTCGTCCAGCTGGGGCCAGACCGGGACCCCGAGGCTCTGGAGGAAGCGCAGACGCTCGGGATTCCGGCCGCGCAGTTCAACGTGATCGGTGATCAGGAGCGAACGACCCGCGAGGGATACCTCGGGATCGCTATCCAGTACGCCGGCGAGACCGAGGTGATCCCGCTCGTGCAGCAGACGAGCAACCTCGAGTACCGGCTGGCCTCCATGATCCGCTCGCTCACTGCCGCCCATCGTCCCGTCGTGGCGCTCCTGGAGGGTCACGGCGAATTGGGCGGCTCGAACAACATGACCTTCGGGGCCGGAAGGCTTCGCGAAGAGTACACCGTGCAGCGGTTGGCGCTGGACACGACGATGACGGCGATCCCGGACTCGATCGACGTCATCGTGGCCGCCGGACCGATCAGCCCGTTCAGCTCTCAGGAGGGCCAGCTGCTCGGCCGGTTCATGGACGACGGTGGAAGCCTGCTGCTCATGCTGAGCGGGGTTCAGGTGGATGAAAGATCCCGAGCCGCGGCGCCCGGCTTCTATCCCGTTCTCGATTCGCTTCTGAGCACGTACGGAATGGGCGTGCTTCCGGCCATCGCATTCGACATGACGTCGAACGAAGCCATCCCGCTCCAGACGGCGGGAGGGTATATCCTGCGTCAGTATCCACTGTTCCCGATCGCCAGACCGGTCGTCGAGCACCCCATCGTCCAGGGCGGAAGTCCGGTGAACATGCGGTGGGTAAGCCCCCTGTACCTGGAGGGCGCCGACTCGACGCGCGTGACGCCTCTCCTCGTCACTACGGAGTACGGGGGCCGTTTCGGCGCGGGGGCATCCATCGACCCCGGGCTGGACTGGGAGAGCATCATCAACCCGGAGGACCTGGCGCCTCAGGTGCTCGCGGCGGCGTACCAGGGGGATGGCGGAACCCGGATCGTGCTCATCGGGACGCGGGCGATCATCGAGGACGCCACCATCCAGGGCTCGCAGGGCGGGGTGGCGGGATTGATCTTTTTCCAGAATGCGGTGGACTGGCTCGCACAGGATGAGTCGTTGATCTCGATCCGATCGAAGGACCGGTCGCCGCCGCAACTGCTGTTCCAGAGCGCGTTCGCGCGAGATATGGCGAAATGGGGCAATCTCGCCGGGGTTCCGCTGCTGTTCGTCCTGTTCGGCATCTGGCGGCTGACTCGGCGGCGGGCCGCTCAACGGCGTGTCTTCGAGCCCGGTGGGGCGATCGTATGAAACGAAACCACCTGATTCTCGTCGCGGTGTTGCTGGGTGTGTCCATCCTCCTCTACCTGCCGCGATTGCTGAGCGACGACGAGGGGCAGGGCTCGATCCAGGTCGACGAGGGCTTCGAGTTCTCACTGAGCGATGCGGTCACACGCGTCGATGTGAACATGCTCGAGTCGGGACGTTCGCTTCGACTCGAGAGGGGCGAGCAGACCTGGACGGTCGACGGGCTCGCCGTCGACATGTCGAAGATCGAGACCCTCCTCGTGGCGATCACGGACATCTCCTCGTCTGTCCTCGTGGCACGCAACCCTGACAACCATGCCGGGCTTGGCCTGTCCGAATCCGACGGTCGGCGGATCGATGTGTATACCGAGGCCGGCGGACCGTACTCCTTCCACCTGGGAAACCGCGATGTCGTCGGGGGCGGCTACTTCGTCAGGTATCCTGGAGCCGCAGAAGTGTTTCGGCTCGATGGACCGGTGGGTGGATATCTCGGCCGAGACCGTGACGGGTGGAGAAGCCGCGTGATCGCGCGCACCGACACCGCGTCCGTCAGAGACCTGGTCATCCGCCGCGAAGGGGACGACGAGATCGTGCTGCGGCGAACGGACACCGGCTGGACGGTGGACGGCGTCGTCGCTGACTCGACGGCGACGGGGGGCCTTCTCGGGATGCTCTCCACGTTGTCCGTCTCGGGCTTTCCGACTGACGAAGAAGCCGCGGCCGCCGATTTTTCCACGCCAGACGCCGAGTTGGACGTCTTTGCCGAGGGCGGTGGCGATGTGACGGACCGCGAACTCGTGCTGGGGCTCCGCCTCATCCAGGACGTCGAGGCGGGGGATTGGTTCGTGCGCACCGTCGATGGCGACGAAGTATACCGACTTGCTGCGTTTTCGGTTCGGAGGCTACTCCCCGAGCGATCGGCGCTCGTCCCCGAGTAACCCGCAGGAGGCTGCTCGGAACCCCCCGCGGGTCAGACCAGGCCCGGCTCGGTCATCGCGCGAAAGTCCAGAATCCTGTCGAGCTCGTCTGGTGAGAGGAGGCCCTCTTGGAGAATCAGCTCCCGCAGCGTTCGCTCTTCCTTCAGCGACTGTTTCGCGATCTCCGCCGCCTTGTCGTAGCCCAGCGCCGGCACGAGTGCGGTCGCCAGCGCCGCGGTCGACTCGACGTTCCGCCGGCACCGTTCTTCGTTCACGGTGATCCCATCGACACAACGCCTGGAGAACTCGACGCAAGACGTCGCGAGGATCTCGATGCTCTCGAGAAGATTGTGCGCCATCACCGGGATCATGACGTTGAGTTCCAGACTCCCTGACTGACCGCCGACCACGATCGCTCCGTCGTTCCCGATCACCTGCGCACACGCCTGAAGCAGCGACTCGGCCATGACCGGGTTGACCTTGCCCGGCATGATCGAAGAACCCGGCTGTACGGCCGGAAGGTTGATCTCGCCAAGCCCGGTTCGTGGACCCGACGAAAGCCACCGCAAGTCGTTCGCGATCTTCGTGAGACTGACGGCGACCGTACGCAAGGCTCCGCTCGTTTCGACGACGGCATCCCGCGCCGACTGAGCCTCGAAATGATTGGACGCCTCGCGGAACTCCACATCGAGTAGCTCGCTCAGGCCAGCGGCCATGCGGGCGCCGAACTCTTCGTGCGTATTGATTCCCGTGCCGACCGCCGTTCCTCCGATCGCCAGTTCTGCCAGCGAGCGCCCCGCGTGCTCCACGCGGTGAATCCCGTGATCGACCTGGCTCGCGTACCCGGCGAACTCCTGGCCCAGACGCACCGGCGTAGCGTCCTGCAGGTGAGTCCGGCCGGCCTTCGCCACGTGATCGAATTCGCGGGCTTTCGCTTCGAGCGATTCCTGGAGAATGGCCAGCGCAGGCAGAAGCTCACGGTCGATCGCGACGAGGGACGAGACGTGGGTTGCCGTCGGAATCACGTCGTTCGACGACTGCCCCATGTTGACGTGGTCGTTCGGGTGCACGGGATCGCGCGACCCGACCACACCGCCGAGCGACTGGATCGCGCGGTTCGAAATGACCTCGTTCGCGTTCATGTTCGTCGATGTGCCCGAGCCCGTCTGGAAAATGTCGACCACGAAGTGGTCATCGAGACCGCCCTCCATCACCTCGGTCGCTGCGCGACGGATCGCGTCTGCCCGCTCGGGGTCGAGCAGCCCGAGCTCTTCGTTGACGTCGGCCGCGATTCGCTTGATCGCGCCCAGCGCCTCGATGAAGCGACGTCCGAAACGCAGCTTCGAGATCGGAAAGTTCTGTCGCGCCCGTTCCGTCTGGGCCCCGTAAAGCCGATCCGACGGAATCTGCATCTCGCCCATCGAATCACGCTCGGTGCGTACGTCTTCCATCGCCTCCCTCTCGATCGCCTCGGTCACTGTGGTCGTCGCTCCCGTGCTGGATCTAAGTACGTGTGTGGATCAGACCGCGTGTTCAAAACTCGACGATGTCGCCGATCGTAACCTCGTTCGCCTCGAACCAGCCGACGTTCATCTCGAGTGCATACATAGCGTCGGAACTGGACGTATGAGTCGTCGTGTCTCCCGGTTCCATCGACTGGATGTCGACGATCCGACCCTGTTCGTCGATGTACGCGATGTCGAGGGGGATCAGCGTGTTTCGCATCCAGAACCCCAGTGCGCGCGACGATTCATAAACGAACAGCATGCCTTCGTTTTGTGGAAGCGATTCGCGGAACATGAGCCCCTTCGAGCGCTCTGCTTCATCATCCGCGATCTCGACCTGGATCTCGATGCCCGCCACCCGAATCGGGACCAGACCGCTCGCGAGATCGCCGTCTGTCGTATCGGACCGCGTACGATCCTGGGCGTCCGCCGTGGCTCCGTCCTGACCGTCCGCTGCGCTGCACGCAGCGAGCGCTGCGGCAAAACACAGCACCGGGCCGATTCGGCCGATCGTACGTCCGATTCTCATCTTATCCCTTCGCAAACCGCAAAAGCACGCTGTCAGAGCCGCTGGAACCGCAAGCTAGCCGTTCGGGTTTCCCGGGGGAACGAACGGCACGCGAGGTGCACAGACCGGTACCATGATGTGCCCTGGCGGTCACGGGGGTGTTGAAGGGGGCGTGATGATATTGCCGGATGTGAGGGCCTCGTTCGGAAGAGACGAAGCCG
>JBGMQU010000019.1:0-3921 GCA_048060725.1 Gemmatimonadota bacterium
TGGCGGTGATCGGCGCGGCGGCGGGCGCGATCATGGAGGAGACGTTCGGCGGCCCCTACGCGGTCGGTGTCATCGCGACGATCGGTGCGATCGCGCTGCTGCTCTTCTACGGAAGCGCCGCGATCGAGCGGGTGCTGGCGGGGTGGTCGTTCGTCCTCTACGGAGTGTACATCGCGCTCGTGGTGTTCTCGCTCAACCGCTGGGGGAGCGAGATTTCCGCGGCTTTCGCGGCCAGCCCGCTCGAAGGCTCGTGGCTTCTGAACGGCGTCCGTTACGCGGGCTACAACCTGTCGGCGGGCGCTGTCGTGCTGTTCACGGTGCGACATATCCAGACGAAGAAGGAGGCCGTCAGCGCCGGGCTCCTGACGGGCCTGATCGGAATCCTTCCCGCGTTCTTCCTCTACCTCGCCATGGTGGGTCACTACCCGGAGATCACTGAGCGTGCGATCCCCTCGAACTTCCTGCTCGAGGCGCTCGGCTCGCGGACGTTCCAGGTGCTCTTCCAGATCGTACTGTTCGGGACGCTGATCGAGACGGGGAGCGGGATGATCCACGCCGTAAACGAGCGCATCGTCGCCACCAGGCGCGAACGCGGCGTCGCCACTCCCCCCTGGGTCCGCTCGGTGGTCGCCGTCCTCTTCCTCGGCGTCGCGCTGTCGCTGACGCCGCTGGGGCTGATGAACCTGATCGCGAACGGCTATGGCACCATCACCTGGGGGTTCATCGTCCTGTACGTCATACCGATACTGACACTCGGTGTCTGGATGCTCAGGCGCGCGGGCCGTGGCGGCAGCACGCCGGAATCCGAAACATCCGGGGCATCCGAAACAACTGAAACAGAGGATGACACATGAGGTCTTCGCAGATTCTGTCTCCCGGGATCGCCTGTCTCCTGGCATTTACGATGGCGTGCGGCGGTCCGGACGAGATGGCGATTGCGGAGGACCAGTCGGTGGACGACTGGATCGCCGGGGTCGAGGAGGCACTTCTGCCGGCGCTCTTCGTCGAAGGAGTGGAGCCGTCCGGGTACACGCTCGCCGAGCGCATGGAGAACTACAACGTGCCCGCGATCAGCGCCGCCGTCATCGAGAACGGCCAGATCGTGTGGGCGAAGGCCTGGGGCACGGCAGACCTCGAGACGGGAGCTCCGGCCACGACGGAGACGCTCTTCCAGGCGGCTTCCATCAGCAAGCCGTTGGCGGCCCTCGTGGCTCTGTCGCTCGTGGAAGACGGACGACTCGAGCTCGACGGTCCCGCGAACCACTACCTGACGAGCTGGAACATTCCCGACAACGAATTCACGGCGGACTCGGCCGTGACGCTCCGCGGGATCCTGACCCACTCCGCCGGCCTCACCGTCTGGGGCTTCCCCGGGTATCGGAAGGACGAGCCGTTCAATGACGAGCAGGCGCTGGCGACCAACGCACAGGTGCTCGAGGGCGAGGGCAACACCGATCCGGTTCGGGTCTACAAGGTGCCCGGAACCTCGTGGCAGTACTCGGGGGGCGGCTACACGGTCATGGAGCAGATGATCGAGGACGTGACGGGCGGCCCGTTTCACACGATCGCCGCGTCGCGCGTGCTTCAACCGGCGGGAATGACCCGCTCCACCTACGAACAGCCTCTCCCGGAAGCCCGCTGGGCCGAGGCCGCGCGAGGGCATCGGGGCGACGGGACCGAGGTCGAGGGTGAGTGGCACACGTACCCTGAGCAGGCGGCGGCCGGTCTGTGGACGACGCCCACCGAGCTCGCCACTCTGTCGGTCCATCTCCTGCGGATTCTCGACGGTACGGTCACCGATGGCGTGATCACACGGGACATGCTCGACCGCATGCTCACGCCGAACCACGATGGGGAAGAGGACTTCAACGACTGGGGTCTGGGGTTCGGCCTCAGCGACATCGACGGCCAGCGCGCGTTCGGACACGGCGGCGCCAACGAGGGGTTCCGAGCCTCGTGGCGGGTGTTCCCCGACCTCGGCATCGGGTACGCAATCATGACCAACGGCGATCGAGGCGGGGCGCTCGCGGGCGAGTTGGCGCGGGCGATCGCGGCAGAGCGAGGTTGGCCGGTCCACAAGGTCGAGACACGCGCGCGCATGCGGCCCGAAGCGGGGGAGATCGCCGCCCTCGCCGGCACATACGAGGTGGAGGGGGCGGACGGGCTCATGGTCGAGTTCCGTCCGGGCGAGGACGACACGCTCGAGATCAGCGTCCCGGGCCGGGGTACCTCCGTGTGGTACGCGACATCGATCGACGAGTGGTTCGACCCGTCCGACGGACAGGAACTCACCGTCGAGCACGACGGCGACGGGAACGTGACGGGGGCGCTGATCGACGGTACGAGGCGTCTCGTGCGACAGACGGATGGATAGGGGCCGCAGACGGATAGATAGGGGTCGCATGAGACGGACAGAGGACACATGAGCCAGTTCGCGATCCTCGCCGGGCTCCTCCTGGGCCTCGCCGTCGGCGTCGCCGCGTCGGCGACGGGCAACGCGGCCCTGCTCACAATCGCGCAGGTCTCGGAGCCGTTTGGTGCGGCGTTCATGCGCGCCATCCAGATGGTCGTAATCCCGCTGGTGGGCGTAACCGTGTTCGTGGGCGTCGCGAAGATCGGTGATCCGCGCAAATTGGGACGCCTTGGGGGCGCATCGGTCGGATTCTTCTGGCTCACGACCCTTCCGGCGATTCTCATCGGGATGGGGGTCATGCAGCTCGCGCTGGTCTTCGCCCCGCCAGTGACTCCGCCGACCATGGCCACCGACGTGATGACCGAGGTCCCCGGGATGGTGGAGTTCCTCGTCAACCTGATCCCGCGGAACCCCTTCGAGGCGGCCGCCGACGGAGCCCTGCTCCCGATCATCGTGTTCACGGTGCTGTTCGCCGCCGCGACGACCACGCTGCCCGCCACGAAACGTGAGCCCCTGATCTCGCTCGCCGACGCAGTGAGCGACGTGCTGATCAAGCTGGTCCACTGGGTGCTGTGGACGGCGCCCGTCGGCGTCTTCGGACTCGCCGCCCCCGTGGCCGCCAAAACGGGCATGGCGATGCTCCAGAACCTTGCAGTCTTCGTCATCGCGGTCGCCGTCGCCCTCTTCATCTTCATGGCGCTCGTCTTTCTCCCGGCGATCCGCTTCCTCGGAAAGATGCCGATCGCGAAGTTCATCCGGGGCACGATCGGCACCTACACGATGGGCTTCAGCACGACGAGCTCTGTCGCGACACTCCCCGTGATGTTCGACGAGGCCGACGGGCTCGGGATCACGAAAGACACCTCGGATCTGGTCCTTTCGCTCGCGGCGTCGATCAACCGGCCCGGCAGCGCCCTCTTCCAGGGCGCGGCGGTGATCTTTCTGGCCTCCGTCTACGACGTGACGGTGACGCCGATCGCCATCGCGGGCGCAGTGCTGGCCACGTTTCTAGCCGCCATGACCGTCGCGCCGGTCCCCAGCGCCAGCATCATGACGATGGCCCCGGCCCTCGACACGGTGGGCATTCCCCTCGGCGCACTCGGGATTATGCTCGGCATCGACAGGGTTCCAGACATGTTCCGCTCGGCGACCAACGTGGTGGGCCACGTCGCGGCCGCGACAGTCGTGGATGCCATCGCCGGAGGGTCCGATGGGCCATCGCGCGTCGAGTGCGAAGGAGACGCGGGCCCGGCGCCATAGGAGGGCGCTGCAAAAACCCGCTGGACCCGCCTCACCCCGACACGGTAGTTTCACAGGCATGACGACTGCTCGACAGCGGTCGAACGGTATCCCGGTGTCGTTCCGCCCGTTGCTTCTTCCTGCCACGTTTGCCCTCGGCGCGTTGCTCGCCGGCTGTTTCGGCGACGACCTGTCCGGACGCATCCTCAGGCCACCATCCGGCGGCAACAACACGGCGTTCAGCTACGGCTCCGTGGCCGTCGGCGGCA
>JBGMQU010000019.1:4021-37543 GCA_048060725.1 Gemmatimonadota bacterium
TCGGGACGTCCTGCGCCGCGACGACGGAGGGGGAAGCCTACTGCTGGGGCTGGCGCACCGGGAACGCGGCAAACCCCGTCAGCGACGTACCGGTCGAAGTCGGCTGACCGCGGGTCGGGCGGCTCCGGGTCGCTCGCGACGCCACGGCCCGGCGTGAGCGCGGCAGCGGCCAGGATGGGTCGCAGCTCCCATGGGATGAGTCGCACACCCCCGATGTCAGACATACGTCGTCGGGTCGGTCACGCCGGCCGTCTCGAACCCGCGGCGTCTCAGCACGCAGGCATCACACCGTCCACACGCCGACCCCTCCACGGAAGGGTCGTAGCAACTGAGGGTGAGCGCGTAGTCCACCCCCAATTCGGTCCCCCACCGGATGATCTCAGCCTTCGTAAGATCGATCAGCGGGGCGTGGATGCGGATGCCGCCGGCCGCCGTCCCCAGGGTAGCGACCCGCTCGAACGCCTCGATGAACTCGGGGCGGCAATCAGGATAACCCGAGTAGTCGAGCGCGTTCACGCCGATGAACACATCGCCGGCCCCAAGCACTTCGGCCCAGGCGATCGCGAGCGAGAGCAGGACGGTGTTGCGGGCAGGCACGTAGGTCGACGGAATTTCCCCGTCCCGCGGCTCGCGATCCTTCGGCACGGGGATCCCACGCTCCGTCAGGGCGGAGCCGCCGAAGCGGCCCAGCTCCACGACGATCTCCTCGTGCCCGGCCGCGCCGATGGTTTCGACCACCCGTCGCGCCGCGTCGATCTCGCCCAGGTGGCGCTGTCCGTAGCGAACCGTCAGGGCCCACGGCTCGAAGCCACGGGCCCGCGCGATCGCCAGCACCGTGGTCGAGTCGAGCCCGCCGCTGAGGAGCACCACGGCCCGGCCGGGACGGTCGGTGTCTCGCGTGCTAGGTTGAGAGTCGATGGTCATCGCCACAAAGCTACACGTCACGGCTACACGTCACACGAGGGGGCCACGATGACGGAACTGCCCGCGAGCGGGCCCCTGCCCCGACCGCAGAACCCCGAAGAGGGGCGTACGGCGCTGAGGCAGGAGGCCATCCCCGCCCCCGACACGCAGCGCGTCATGTTGCGGGCGACGGAGTTCACCTCGATGTGCCCCCGGACGGGCCAGCCGGATTTCGGGCGCGTCACAATCGAGTACGGGCCGCGGGAACTCTGCATCGAATCGAAGGCGCTCAAGTTCTATCTCTGGTCGTTCCGGGATGAGGGCGCCTTCTGCGAAGACCTGGCCGCACGAATCGCCGACGACATCGTGTTCGCGATCGAGCCCGTATGGGTTCGCGTGGACGTCCATCAGAACGTCCGCGGCGGCATAGAGATTCTGGCGCGCGCGGAGCGCGGAGAGATTGGCCGCCGCAGCGCCTGACCCACCGGCGGGCTACATGCGGTCGAGACCGTGCGCTACGCAGCTCGTCGTGGCCGTTCGACCGTCATCGTACCTGATCTCGATGTGACCCATGCCCGAGTCGCCGTCCGGGTCGATCGCCACGATGGTCCCGGGGTGCCCCCAGGGTGTCCTGACGCGCTGACCCACCTTGAACGGAACCCGCTGCCGCAAGCGGCCCTTTTCCCGCTCCAGCGCCTCGTCGGGCGGGCAGGCGAAGCTGGCGTTGGGACCCTCCGGACCCGCATCCCCGGATCCCGTGTCGAGCACCGCCGTGTTGTGCGTCGCGAGAGCGCCGAGGGCCGCTTCGAGCTCCTCTGCCGCCAGGCCGCCCTCGACGCCCGACTCGTTCGACGGGTCTTCACGGACCACCTGCCCACGTTCGATGGAGTAGAGCTCTCCGCCGTCCCCCTGCACATGTCCGCCCAGCAACCCGGCAATGTCTACGAGCTTTCGTACGACAGAATGGTCAGGGTTCCGTGAAAAAAGGTTCCCGTTTGCCCAGTCAATGCGGGGGTCGTCCACGCCACACGGACCGGACCAACGGGCCAGATCAGGGTGGGTTTTTGTCGGCGTCAAGCCGGGATCGCTCTCGATCAGAACGTGCCAATCTTCACGAGGGATCGGCACTTGCGGCCCCTCGAGGTGGTGCCGCGCCCGTGTGATGTATACCGCGTAGCTCATGACCGTCTTCTCCGACGCGTCGACCGTCCCACTCGCTCGCGCGTTTCTCGAAAGACAGGAGGGGCAAGCCCCGGGCCGAACCCCGGTTCAGGGAGCCGGTGCGCGGATCGCGCGTCCCGGCCGAGCGCCCGTCGTCACGCCGTTGCTCCACACCGCTTCGCCGGCGACCCACACGGTCTCGATCCCGACGGCCGTGAGGGTCGCGTCCGTGAACGTGCTTCGGTCGGCGACGACCGCGGCGTCGAACGCGACCAGATCGGCGCGCGCGCCGGTGCGGATCACCCCGCGATCGCCAAGCCCCAGGCGTCGCGCAGGCATCGACGTCGCCCGCTGCACCGCGCGTTCAAGGCCGAGGACGCCCCGCTCGCGGGCATAGTGGCCCAGCACCCGCGGGAACGTGCCGGCGCCCCTCGGGTGGGGGCTCCCGATTCCGCCATCGCTGGCGGTCATCACCCAGCGCGATCGCATGAACGCGTCGACGTCCGCGTCATCCATCGTGTGGCCGATCACGCTCGAGCCGCCGTTCCGCATCAGCAGCATGTAGGTCTCGACGTCGGTGAGCCCCTTCCGCCGGGCGATCTCGTCCAGTCGCATCCCGTTGAACTCCGGTTCGGCGCCGTAGCGGACGATCTGCAGCCGCTCGGCACCGCCGATCGCCGCGATGCCGGCGGCCACCGAGTCGGGGTTCTGGAACTGACGCGAACGCACCACGATCGCGAGCCCGGACTGCCAGGCCGTATACGGATACTGGTCTGCCGTCACGTCGATCCCTTCCGCGTTCGCGGCCGCGATCATCTCCAGCACAAGGCCCGCCTTCCCCCACACGGAAGCGTTCCCGGCCTTGATGTGGGAGATCTGTACAGGAAGCCCCGCTTCGCGTCCGATGCGAATGGCCTCCGCCACCGCCTCCACAAGACCTTCTTCCTCGTCGCGCATATGCGACATGTAGAAGCCACCGCGGGCCGCAGCTTCCCTCGCGAGCGCGACCAGCTCACCGGTGGACGAATAGAAGCCCGGGTCGTACTCGAGCCCGCTCGACAGTCCGAACGCCCCCTGGCTCATCCCGCGTGAGACGCGAGCTGCCATATCCGCGATCTCCAGGTCGGTCGCGTTCCGGCGAAAATCGTCGCCGAGGGCGGCGCGCCGGACCGTTCCGTGACCGACGAGCGTCCCGACGTCGACGGCGGTCCCGGCGGCATCGATCCGATCGAGATACTCGTCGATCGGCCAGGGGGACGATCCATCTGCTCCCACGATCAGGGTCGTGATCCCCTGCGCCACCTGGGTCGTGGCCAGCGGGTCGCGAAAGATGCCCTCCGTGGAGTGGTTATGGATATCGATGAACCCGGGGGCGAGGACGAGACCCGCGAGGTCGATCACCTCGACGCCCGGCGGCGGCGGAATCGAGCCGACGACGCCTACCGCGGCGATCCGGCCCTCCCGCACGAGCACATCGCCGGTGAACGACGGGGCGCCGGTCCCGTCGATGATCGTCGCGTTGACCATGAGTCGGGTCGAGCCGGAGCCGCTCTGCCCCTCCAGCCGTCCCGGTCCGACGGCGAGGAGTGCCGCGACGGTCGCGACGGCGGTCAGGGTGAGGCCGGCGGTGGCCCCGGCCGGCGGGGTCGTCCGAGCAGTCATTCGCGCCTCTGAGTTGTGGGAGGTGACCGAAGGGTCGCGAGCAACCTACCGCGCGTCTTCGATTCCCGTCTCGCCCGAGGACCATCGGATCCCCTTCCAGCGCGGCGTCAAGTGATGGGAGACAGGACTTCCGTCAACTCCTGTCGACATGTAGCCTCTCAAGCCGGTCCGCGGCGGACCGCGATTCGCACGCGGCAGTCGTCAACGGCGATGGAGGCCCGGGAAACAGCAGTGGGAACCCCGGGTAGATATTCCGTCGGATGGGCCCAGCGTACCAACAATGAGGAGTGAACACATGCCCGGATATATCGTTTGGAACCACATTCGCCGGGGCGCTGCCGCCGCGGCACTCGGCGCGGTCGCATGTCTCGCGACCGGCGCCAGCCCGCTGATCGGGCAGGAGACGCCGATCAGAATCGCGGTCGTGGACATGGATTTCATCGCCGTCCAGTCGCCGGCGGGGAAAAATCTCGCCACCGAGATCACAGAGCTGCAGAACCAGTACAACATCGAGATGGGGTCGCGGCAGGCGGTGGTGGATGGAATCCAGGCTCGGATCGCCGCCGTCGACTCCGCCGATGTCGCCGAGCAGCGGGTACTCCAGCGGGAGTATCAGGATGCCGTGACGTCCTTCCAACGATATCAGCAAGACATGCGAGCTCAGGCGCAGTCGTTCCAGAACGAAGGACTTACGAGGGTGCGTGAGGAAATCGGACCGGCGCTGGAGGCCATCATGGTCGAGGAGGGTTACGATCTCATCCTGAACACGGGCAACCCCGCCGTCGTCATGTCGAGCGATCGCGTCGACATCACCCAGCTGGTGCTCGAGCGGCTCGAAGCCGGTGGGACGGGAGGCTAGAAGGCGTATGAGAGGTCGAGGATTGTTCGCCGTGGCGCTGCTGTTCACGTTCGCGGGGGCCGCGGCCGCCCAGGAACCGTTCGTGCTGCGCGAGCGGTTCGATGAGGGACTCGGGGAGTGGGAACGCATTCGGCTGGATCGCAGACAGACGGCCTACAACACCACGACGACCGCGGGCGAGCAGGTCCTCGTCGCGACGAGCGACGACTCGGCCGCAGGGCTCCTGCGGCGAATCGAATCGCCGACTCCCGGGCGGGCCACGATCCAGTGGCGCTGGCGAATTGCCAAGAGCCTCTCCGACAACGGGCTCGAACGCGAGCGGAAGGGCGACGACTACGCGGCGAGGGTGTTCGTGATGTTCGGTGAGGAACCCTTCAAGCGCGGCACGCGGGCACTTTGCTACGTATGGGCAGGCCAGGAGCCGGTCGGGGCGCGCTATCGAAACCCGGTAGTGGACGACGTCGAGACCATCGTCCTGCGGACGGGGGACGCATCAGCCGGTCGGTGGGTCAGGGAGCGACGAAACCTCATGGCCGACTTCGAGGATGCGTTCGGCGAGTCGCCTCCGCCGATCACGGCGATCGCCGTGCTCGTCGATACGGACGACACGGGCTCCGAGGCGATCAGCTGGTTCGACGATTTTCTGCTGGAGGTGGTCCCGGCCAACGCCCCGAACCGACGCTGACGAGGACGCGTGTAGCTCCACGACCATCTCCACCTCGACCGACTGGTCACGCGGAAGCGAAGACATCCCCACCGCGGCGCGCGCATGCTTCGAGACCTCGGGCCCGAACACTTCCTCCATGAGGTCCGAAAATCCGTTGATGACCTGCGAATGTCCCGTGAACTCCGGCGTTGCGTTCACCATTCCGAAGACTCGGACGATTCGTTTCACCCGCGAAAGAGCGCCGATCTCACGTTTGAGCGAGGCAAGCACGCATACGCCGACCCAACGGGCGATGGCGTACCCCTCTTCGACGCTGTGGTCGCGATCGATCTTGCCGGTGTTCGACTCGTCGAGGCCGCCGCATGGACCGTGACCGGCGACGAAAACGAGAGTTCCGGCCGTCACTACCTTCACGTAGTTCGCGACCGGGGAGTCGGGAGTCGGAAGCTCGATTCCGAGCTCGGCCAGTCGATCCTCCGGCGTCTGGCCGTGGGCGGCGACCACGAAGACAGACGCGCTGAGGGTCGCCAGAGCCGCCAGGGTCGCCGACACGGCGCCCGTCGTCCGAATCACCCGGTGCCTCATCGATCCACCGCTGACGCGTCGGCGGTCGCTCCCGATGCATCGGCGGGCGCTCCCGGCGCGCGGCGGGGGCGCATGACCTCCTCGGGAGTCCGCCCCGTTCGGATCGCCTCCGCCGCAACATCTACCGCCTCGAAAATCTTCGTATATCCGGTGCATCGGCAGAGGTTGCCGGATAGCGCCTCAGCAATCTCTCGCCGTGTCGGATGGTCGTTTTTCTCGAGCAGGCCGTGAGCGGAGCAGAGAATTCCCGGCGTGCAGAACCCGCACTGCGCCCCGCCAGTCAGGTCGAAGGCATCCTGCAGGGCGTGCGGCGAGGGACCGCTCGCCAGACCCTCGACCGTGCGCACGTCGTGCCCCACCGCCTCGTGTACGGGGAGGATGCATGACAGCACCGCTTCCCCATCCAGCAAGACCGTACAGGCGCCGCAATCGCCCTTGTCGCACCCCTGTTTCGAGCCGGTGAGACCGAGCACGTAGCGCAGCGTTTCGAGCAGCGTGTAGTGGCTCGGCACGCCGATCTCGTACCGGTCACCGTTCACGTGCAGTTCGAGGATGGTCCGCATCGGTCGAAAGCTGTCCACGCGCCCCCGAAGCGGCAAGACGGGGATGGCGTGGGGTTTGCTTGACTCGTCGCCGTTCGGGATACCCGTAGTCGCCGACGAATCGGCGGATCGGAACGAAACGGCGTACCTCCGCGCGTTGCGGCGGGCCGCGCCTGCTGTAGGTCGGGTTGCAATATGTCCGGAAGCCCGCAAAATACGCGATCGCGGTTGGATGCAGCGCTGTTGAGCCGGCTGCCCCAGTGGTCCGCGCGACCAATCTGGGCGGGCCTCTGCGTCTCGATGCTGGCGGTGGCCGCGGCGGTCTACGGATCGATCGTCGTCGGCCGCGAGAGCGGCCATCGGGCCCCGCTCGAAGGGATGCGCGAGGGGCTCGAACTGCTCGTCGTCGAACGCGACGTCTCGATCGTAGCGTCGGACTTCATCGCCACGCTTTCCATGCACATGTACGAAGGGGGGCACGAGGAGGAACTCGACCTCCGTCGCCGGGCCCTGTCACGGGGGATCGACGACGCGGCGGATCGGCTCGCCGAGATCGTACCATCTGACGGGTGGCGTGAGACCCACCGCGAGATGAGCGAGGCCGTCGCGAACGCCCGGGCGCAGTTCAACGAGACGCGGACCAGCAACGAAATGTACTCGTGGTTGAGCGAGTTCCTCTACGATTTCAAACGGGTGATTCCGACAGACAACATGGGGGAATGGTCGGCGCTGCTCGAAGTGGCGACATGGTCGCAGGAAGTTCCGCTGATCATTCAGGACTATCTCGACATCGGGATGGCGCGCGAGTGGCAGACGACCGGGCGACCCCCGGCCGACCCCGACCTCATCGAGTCCTACAACATCTCGCTGTCGTCGATGCGCCAGCTGCGCGAGTCACACGGTGAACACGCGCTCCAGTATACGCCGTTCGAGGAATACATCCTTCTCGACCGGGCGAGGGCCGCGGACTCGACGTCTGTGAAGCTGTTGGCGACCGTGGCGGCGCACCCCGGCGTTCGGCAGTTGGAAGCGGACATGCCATACCTCCTGTCGCTCAGCGACGAACGACGGTTCGAGTCCATCGATGAGATCTACCGGCTTCGCGATGACTGGGTCCCGGAACTGGTCGAGCTCGTCGAGGAGCTCCGCGTCCACGCTGCCGCGTGCCTCCAGAGTGCCATTTCCGCGTCGGTCCGGCGTACCCGGATCGCCAAATACGGCGGGATCTTCGCTCTCTTCCTCGGCATCGTGTTCGCCGTTCGGCTGATCCGCATGCGCGTCCGGATCGATCGGCGACTGCGGACCGCGCTCGAAGAGGACGCCCTCACGGGTCTGGCCAATCGCTATGCCCTGTTCGCTATCGCCCCCGAGAGGCTCCAGAACCCCGCGTTTCTGAGTTTTGCGTTGATCCACGTCGATCTCGATGACTTCAAGTCGATCAACGACGACTACGGACACCACGTCGGCGACGAGGCGCTGATCGCCTTCGCACGCGCTCTCGAGGGAGCCGTCCGATCCGCCACCGATCTCGTGTGCCGTGTCGGAGGGGACGAGTTCGTGGTCCTCCTCCACAAGCTGGACGATCCGGAGGCCGGCGCCCGGGCCGTGGTCGAGCGCCTGAAGCTGGCGCTCGAGACGCCCATAGAGCTGGAGGCCGCGACGCTCCGCCTCCACTTTACCGCCGGCATCGCCGTCGCCCGCGAGAAAGCGGAGTTGGAGGAGCTTCTCGTCGAGGCGGACCTGGCCTTGCTCGACGCGAAAGAGCGCGGCCGCGATGTCGCGCGTTTCTTCCGCCGGAAGCTCGGCCGGAGGATGATCCATGAGCTGTCCACCGCTCTGGGCTCGGGGGAGCTTCGATGCGCGTTCCAACCTCAGGTCGACATGAGCACCGGCGCGGTCGTGGGGCTCGAGGCGCTCGCGCGGTGGCAACGGGAAGATCGGCTCCAGGTACCCACCCGGAGCCTCATCGACGCGCTCGAGTGGCTCGGCGCTTCCCGGCAGTGGCTGCGCGCAGCCATGGCCGACATCGAGATGGTCTGGCGCACCTGCGGCGACCGGGTGCACGGCCGCATCTGGCTCAACGTGATGGGGTGCGACATCGAAGACGCCGACCCCGAAGAACTCCTCGAGATTTTCTCGAGCACCGACGTCCCGCTGGGGCGAATCGGCCTCGAGATCACGGAGGCGGTCGCCCGGTCCAAGATCGACGAGGTCGTGAAGCTCCTGAGCGCACTCCGCGATGCCGGCCTGGCGGTGGCGCTGGACGACGTGGGTGACGACCGGGTCCCTCTGCTTCATGTGACGGAACTTCCCATAGACCTGGTGAAGCTCGATCGCTGCGTGATCACGGGCATCGATTCTCAGCCACCGCTGCGGGCGGTCGTGCAGTCGCTGTCGGAGATGTGCGAACGTCTCGACCTGCGCATCCTCGCCGAGGGCGTCGAAACGGTGGAGGAAGAAGCGGTGCTCCGCAGGCTGGGTCTCCGCTACGTCCAGGGCTTCCTGTTTGCGAAACCGCTCAGCATCTCCGCGCTGAAACCGTATCTCGATGAGCCGTTCGCCGGTCACTCGATCGGCAGCGTCGCGTAACCGGTACGCCCCGGCATCCTGCTGACAAACCCTGTCGGGTTACGTTACGGTACCGCAGCCCCGGATAAGCAGGTCGTGTTCCCACCCGGCGTCGCGTGGATCTACGGGGTTCGCGCGTTGTAATACGTCGGGGACCACCAGTCGGGGGTCCGGAGCCGGATGGGACTTCAACGCAGGAGAGGCGCGACACATGCCCTCAAGACGGGCCGTTTCACCTTCCACGATGCTGATCGCCGTGACCCTGGTCGTGGGGACGTTCGTCTACACCCCCTCGCCCCTGGCCGCACAGGGCAGCCAGCGGGCCATCGATCGCTGGCTCGTCACGTACACAGGGCCGTTGGTCGCGGGCGAGAGCCCCCTCGAGATCGACGGAGCCACCCTGTTCCCGGATCGTGATCTCACGGTCGGTCCGGGCTACTGGCGGCTGTTGCGCGAGGACGGGCAGATCGAGTTCGAGCTGGACGGCAGTGGCGACCGTCCGGCGTCGGCCACGACCACGCTCGCCCATGCCTACATCAAGGCACCCTACGATCTCACCGTCGATCTTGGAGTCGACGGTCCGGCGTGCGCGAGCACGAATGTGTGGGTCAACGGGCAGGCGGTGCCGGCGGCGGAGTCGTCCGAGGATTCCCCGGTGAGACTCGCGGCGGGCTGGAACGCGCTTCTCGTTGCCCTCGGCGGCGACGGAGGGTGTGCGCACCGGCTCGGGGTCACCCTGTCGCAGACCGCGTCGCCGATCAGGGATGATGACGAGCCGGTTGATTTCGAGCAGGTCTGGGTGCAGGCGTCTCGACCGCCTGGCGTCCGGCCGAACCAGCCGAACGGCGCCCTCGTCCTGCAGAGCCCGATCCCGGTCGGCCTCACGTGGCATGCCGGAACCGACGAACTGCTGGCCAGCGTGTCATACACGGTCTCTTCGTGGGGCGGCGTTGTCGGGAAGGGACGGCTCCGCCTGGAGGACGGCGACGACATTCCGGAGGGTCCGCCCACGGTGGATCTCACGGGCGACTGGGTCATCACGCTGTATACGCCCACCGGGATCATGACCTCGCGCACCACGCTGGAGATGGCGGAGGACGGCGCGCTGACCGGACACTTGCAAGGTGAGCGCCTCGAAGGCGACATCCGCGACGGCTGGGTTCACGGCGACGAATTCGGGTGGAGGATGCGATTCGAAGGACGCGGGCGTGACCTGGACGTCGGCATACGGGGGATCCTCACCGACGACGTCATGTCCGGCACGCTGGATTTTGGCGGGTTCCGAGACTTCGAGGCCCGCTTCGAAGGAGAGCGAGCGCCGGCCGACGGGGAGGGAGCAGAGGCCGACGGGGAGGCAGGGGACGAATCCGCCGACACCGGGCAAACGGAAGACCCGGAGACGACGGAGTCGAGCGACCACGACGTCGCGGAGCCGCCACCACCCGATCCGCAGGCCGACGTGCCGCAGATTCCGGCACCCGGCGATGTCGATCCGGCCGAACGCGAGCGTGACGAGCTCGCGGCCCCAGACGATCCGGACGGACAGCGTGCGCGCATCCGTCGTCAGCTGCTGGCGCCGCCGGAGCGGTCGCCCGACCCGGCGCCAGCCAGTGGTTCGATCGAGCTGAGCATCGGCGGCCAGAAGCTGACGGGATCGTTCGAGGGACTCGAGCCTCTGTGGCCGAGCACACTGACGGGTGAGGTCGAATTCGACCGTCTGCGCAAGGCAGCGCTCGACGAGAACGGCGTCGAGGCACGCTTGCTATGGCAGGGCGAATCCCATGATTTCGTGGGCAGCGTCTCGGCGGCGAAGCTGCTCATTGCGGTCCACCGACCGATTCGACTCGACGGCTGGGGGCTCGCCGGGGCGGATGGCTTCGCCGGAGCCTTCCGGGTTCCCGATGCGCTGGACGGGTTCACGCTGCGGGTGGGGGAAGGGGAGTGGCGAGTGGAAGGCGCGCCGCTGAGCGGTGACATCCTCTGTCAACCTTGCGACGGCGGATCGCGCCTGGAGCTGGCGGTCACGGGCACGCAAACACCGCTCGTCGAGATCGTCGACCCGGGATACGACGTGGCGCGTGACGGGACGGACGTGCCCGACGCGAACACGTGGCTCGAGGCACTGCGCGGGAACAACGATGCCTACAGAGAGCTGGGCCGTCGATTCGGGTCGGTGGAGCGGGACTGAGCGTTACTCGCGCTCCGGGGGGCCAGGCGGGTCATCCGGATCGGCGCTGGGGGGCGCCGCATGCCCCGCATCATCCGCTCTGGCCGCGAGATCTTCGTGCATCTCGATCTGCGCGTCCGGCGAATCTTCTGGTGAATCTTCTGGCGAGTCTTCTGGCGAGTCTTCCGGCGAATCGGGCAGCGGAGACGGCGGCGGAGTCGTCACCGCCGTCTCCGTGGGGAGCGGCGACAGCTGCGCCTCGACCTCCTCCGGAAGGTCGGACCCGAACGTCGGCGGGGCGATAACCGGCTCGGCCGTCTCGGCAGCGGCCCCGGGCGATGCATCGCCCTCGCCGGAGGACGTCGCTTCATCGCCAGTCGGCTTCGCAGCGGTGGCGCCGGTCGCAGCGGCCCCTGCCGCGGTGGTCGAGCCCGAGCCCGAGCCCCACTTCTGCTGACGGTCGGCGACCTCGAGTTCGCGCTGGATCTCGTTCATTCCACGCTTGAACTCACGCATCGCCTTCCCGACCGTACGCGTGATCTCGGGGAGTCGCTGCGGACCAAAGACGATCAGCACCAGCATGGCGATGACCAGCATCTCCCCGAATCCGATTCCGCTCAGCGGCATTACGACTCACCTGCCCATCGGGCGCCCTTGGAAACCTCTGCACCCTACTTGTGCCGAGGTTCCCTTGACGCCCCGTTGATCACTTCCGCGAATGTGGAAGAAATTTAGTGCGAGATCGCCTGAAGCACATCCTCGCCGTAAAACATGCCTATGTAGCGCCCCTGAATCGACGTCACGCGCCGCACGGCCCAGATCAGCTCGACGTGGTTCGGTTCGCGTGGACTGGAGCGAAGCCTCATGCCACACTCGCGCAGCAAGCGGTCGGCTTTTCTCAGGTTGCACTTGCTGCAGGCCGTGACCACGTTCGACCACCCGTTGTCACCCCCGCGCGAGATCGGTGTGACGTGGTCGCGGGTGAGCGATTCGCGGTAGCCCAACTCACGCTTGTGGCGACCGCAGTACTGACAACTGTACCCGTCACGGGCGAAGAGGAAGGTGTTGGTGACCTGCCGCCGGAAGCGTCTCGGCACATGGATGAACCGGACAAGACGGATCACCACCGGTGTGTCCATCGCGAGCGTCTCGGATCGAATCGGGCGTGACGGGTCCATTTCCAGCGGCTCCGCCTTGCCGTCGAGGACGAGACGGATCGCGCGCCGGACCGGGATAATCGTTAGCGGCTCGAACGAGGCGTTCAGCGCCAGACAACCCATGCCCAATTTCTCCCTATGAAGGTCGCGAATAAGCAAGCAGCCTGTTCGCGGGGTGTCAAGCGGGATTACCCCGCCGGTACTGCGAGGATCGCGGCCCCGGAGCAGTCTCCTTGAGCCACCGCGTTTGCGAGGTGGCGGTCGCGCGTCCGTTTCTCGGCACGCTCGCGTACTCGATCCCCGAGGCCCTCGTCGACCGGGTTCGGCCTGGCATCCGCGTGAACGTGCCGCTCGGCAAGCGCGGTACGATCGGTGTGGTCGACCGGCTGGGCCTCAACGAGGCGCGGATCGCCGAACCGAAGAGGTTGAAGGCCCTCGGGGCGGTGGTCGACGACACCGAGGTCGTAGACTCCGAGCTGCTCGCCGTGTGCCGCTGGATCGCGGACTACTACGTGGCGCCGCTCGGCGTGGTGATCAAGACGGCGCTTCCACCCGGGCTCCTCGGGGGACGCGCCGGCAAGTCGGAGCCGACAGTCCGGACCGAGCGGATCGTTCGGATCATCGGTCGGCTCGAGACGTTGATCGAGCGCGACGAGGCGTTCGGGCGCGCCGGGAGGCAGCGCGAGGCATACGAAACACTGGAGGCGCTCGACGGGGTCTCGGCCCTCGCGCACCTGACCGGCCACCTCGGATTCTCGCGCGGGGTGATCGACGGACTCGTCGGTCGCGGGCTCGCGAGGCTGGATGACCGGACAGTCGACCGCGACCCGTTCGCCGGAGAGACGGAGGTGACCCCGAAAATCACCCCGACCGCCGACCAGGCGCGGGTGCTGGAGGCGTTGCGCGAGATGGCAGCGGCCGAGTCGGGGTCGGTGGCCTTGCTGCGCGGAGTCACCGGGTCGGGAAAGACTCTGGTGTATCTGGAACTCCTCGAGACCGTGCTCGCCGCGGGCAAGACGGCCATCGTCCTCGTGCCGGAGATCTCGCTCACGCCTCAGACCGTGTCGCGGTTCCGGGCGAGGTTCGGCGACGATGTCGCCGTCCTCCACTCCGGGCTATCCGACGGGGAGCGCTACGACGCCTGGAGAGCCCTTCGTGATGGCCGGAAACGGATCGCGATCGGCGCGCGATCGGCGATCTTCGCGCCGGTCCGGAATCTCGGCGTCATCGTGGTGGATGAAGAACACGAGAGCAGCTACAAACAGTCCGACATCCCCCGGTATCACGCACGATCCGTCGCGATCATGCGAGCCCGGCTCGCCGGATGTCCATGTGTACTCGGCTCGGCGACGCCGGCGCTCGAGAGTTGGAACAACGCGATCGAGGGTCGCTACCGCATGCTCGAACTCGAGCAACGCGTCACCGGACACGGACTCCCCGCCGTAGAGCTGATCGACCTCAAGACCGCCGGCGAGGACGACGCGGCGAAGGGAGGCGACACGGCGCCCGGAGAACGCGGCCCCCTGATCATCTCTCCTCAACTCCACGAAGCGATCGGAAAGCGACTGGCGAGGGAGGAGCAGGCGATCCTGCTGCTCAACCGCAGAGGATACGCGACCTTCGTGGAGTGTATGGAGTGCGGGAACGTGTGGAGTTGCCGGAATTGCTCGGTGACGCTGACCTTCCACCGGCGGCGGCGGCGGCTCGTTTGCCATCACTGCGGGTTCGAGGCACCACCACCGGGAACGTGCGGAGAGTGCGGGGCGCCGGAGCCGAGATTCACCGGAGTCGGGACCGAGCAGGTGGAGCGTCGCATCAGGGAGCTCTTCCCGGACGCTCGGGTCGCCCGCATGGATCTCGACACGACGGCCTCGAAGTGGGCGCACGTCGAGATCCTCGACGCCTTCCGCAAGCGGGAGGTGGACCTCCTCCTCGGCACCCAGATGATCGCCAAGGGGCTCGATTTTCCCGACGTTACTCTGGTCGGAGTGATCAACGCGGATGTCGGGCTGCACATCCCCGATTTTCGGGCCAGCGAGCGCACGTTTCAGTTGCTCGAACAGGTGGCGGGGCGGGCGGGGCGCGGCGAAATTCCGGGAGAAGTCCTTGTACAGACCTCGCGACCGCTGCACTTCGCGCTGGCCCGCGCGGCGGAACATGACTACGTCGGGTTCGCCACGCGTGAACTCGAGGACCGGCGGGAGCCCGGATATCCCCCATACAAACGGCTCGCCAACCTCGTCGTTTCGGGGCTGCGGGAGGAGCGCGTGGCGAGCGAGGCCGAGTCGCTCGTCGAGTGGACGCGCGCCCTGATCTCCGACCGCGAAATCGAGGGCGTCGAGGTCGTCGGCCCGGCCCCATGCGCGATCGATCGGCTGCGGGACCGCTGGCGCTGGCACTTCCTCATCAAGTCGGACCTGCCGGGACCGCTCGGCTCGGTCCTGCGCTTTCTGGCCAGTGCACGCGGACGCACGGACGCCGGTCTCCGGCTCGAAATCGACCGGGATCCCGAGTCGTTGCTTTAGCCTCTCGTTTGGTGGTTCTTGTAGATACGCGGTTTCGACCACAAGTTGTTCGTCCGCGTTTCGAGACCTGTACGGAGGAACAGCGATGAGCGAAGGGAACGGTCAGCGGATCAGGGTCACGGTCCAGTGGGTCCAGATCCTCGACAACCTTGAGCCGGCCTTCAAGGACAAGGGCGAGTTCGTTTTTCGGTCGGTCGTGAAGAGCAACAACTTTCCCGTCAAGCACGAGAGCCGGTACCCCGCGACGGGGCATATCTCGATTTCCGATCAGCCGGTCATCAACAAGGAAATCATCAAGTGGGTGATCTTCGAAGGGGACGTCGAAAATCATCTGATGATCGAGTTGTATGGCGAGGAGCTCGATACGTTGACCGCGAACGATCACCTGGAGGATTATCGTCGGGAGTTTTCCGGACCGGTGGGCGACTGGCTCGGGACGTACGGTCCAGGCGAGGATTTCTCGAAGGAAGAGAGCGGCGACGACGATCCGGAGATGATGAGCAACTGGCGCGTCAACATCTTCATCGACCCCGTCTGACGCCGCTTCGACCTAGAACAACCCCGGAATCAGAGCCCGCCGGGCCGGCGGGTAGTCCTCGAAGGTCTCCAGGTACCAGGCGTGGTGGGCGACGGCGCGTGGCACCAGATTGGCCGCCGTCCAGATCGCGAACGTGGCGGCGGCGGGTGAGAGAGTCATCAGCGCGAACCCCGACCATTCGATGATCTCGCCAAGGTAGTTCGGGCACGAGATCCAGCGATACAGACCTCCCCGGGGGATCGCGTACCCCGTTTCGTCCGGTTTCCGCAAGCGGCGCAGGGCCGTGTCGGCGCGCGCGTTGATCATCACGCCCACAACGAAGAGCAGCCCGCCGAAGAGAACGGCGAGGCTCCGCCCCCAGTCCGGGGGGTAGGGATCCGCGACGTGGCCGAACCACCACCCGTTGAGCCCCCCGTTCACCGCGTTGAAGAAGACCGCAGACACCATGATCACGACGGGCATCCGCCGTCCGCGCCAGCGGCTGCGGAGAGGATAGACGATCGCGCGGTTCGCGTAGTGCGCGAGCCATAGCGAGGCGAAGACGAACGCCCACGGGTCGCGACCGCCCGTTCCGGACAGCCAGCCGGCCAGGAGCGCGGCCGGCGAGACGATCTCCATCACGAACCAGCCGACCCGGTGGGGCACCGTCGGACCCCAGCCGGGACGCACGTGGCGGCCGTACGGCGCGCGAATCCGAAAGAGCAGCAGAAACGTCCCGAGGCCCATTGCGGTCCAGACCCCAACGATCAGGGTAAACGGATCAGGCATCCAGCCAGCCCATCGCACCGTACCACTCGAAGGTCTCCCGTAGCGTCGTCTCCAGCGGGCGCGGATCGAACCCGAGCGCTTCCCGCGCCCGGTCGTGGCGAACGTCGCGGCTGGACGCCGAAAGGGCGTCGAGAGATTGTCTCGTGTACAGTGGCGCGCCTCCGGTCATTCGGGCCCAACCCTGCACGATCGGAAGCCCCGCGCGGAGCACCCCGCCCGGGATGTTCCAGCGCGGGGCCGGCCGGCCCGTGGTTTCGGCGACGAGATCCGCGAACGCTCGCAGCGTCGTCCAGTGGCCTGACAGGAGGTATCGCTCGCCGGTGCGGCCACGGTCCAGCCCGCTGATCGTCGCTGTAGCGACGTCGCGTACATCCACCCAGTCAGATCCGCCGGGGACGAGCGCCGGCGTCCGGCCGTGGTACATGTCGAGCAGCGCCGACCCCATCAGCGACGGTCCGAAATCGTGGGGGCCGATGATCGCGGTCGGGTTGAGAATGATCGCGGAGAGCCCGGCCTCGACCCCGCGGTCGACCTCCCGCTCCCCCGCGGCCTTCGATCGATCGTACACGTAGGCACCACTCCCCACCTGCGCGCGCTGCTCCGTGAGCGGATCGTCGAACGGATCCTGCCGAAACGCATGAAACGAACTCATGTGAACGAGCCTGGAGACGCCGGCGTTCAGACACGCATCGACGACATTGCGCGGTCCCTCGGTGTTGGTTCTCCACAAGGACCCGTCCGGATCGCCGTGAATCGAGATCCGGGCAGCCAGGTGGATCACGCCATTCGCCCCCTGAAACGCGGCATCGAGACTCGATCGGTCGAGGACATCGCCCCGGCGCAGGTCCACGTCCAACCCGTCGAGCGACCGCCGGTTTGAAAGAAACAACGCGCGCACATCGGCTCCGGTGGCGAGCAATTGGCGGCAGACGTTGGCGCCGACGTGCCCCGTGGCCCCGGTCACGACGACCCTCACGGCCTCAGGCCGCGCTCAGGAGATGCTCGCATGCGGCAACCTATCCCGTTTCGCGGTCGCACAGCAGCACGCTATCGTGTGCCCATGCCATACCCAGGACATATCATCGGCGTGGTGGGGGCCTGCCTGACGCTCGCGTGCGGAGGCGGACGGGGGCTTCCCGCCGGCGCGAGTCCGGCGGCCAGTGCTGCGTTCGAAAGCTGTTCCGTTCTCGAGGGAAACGACCGCCAGGACTGCTACCAGGAACATGTGCTGGGGGTGCTCGCGGACGAGGGAGTGAGACCGGCCCTCGACATGCTCGCGGCGGTTGCGACCGCCGACGTCAATGTCGAGCGCGAGGCCCACGTCTATACCCACGCGGTCGGGATCACGTCCTATGATGCACGACGACCGGTGTCCGAGGTGTTCTCGGAGTGCACTGAGCTGTTCCAGTCCGGTTGCTACCATGGTGTGATCCAGGCGCACCTCATGGCGGCCGGCGTGTCGGACGACGCGACCGTCACGGAGCTCTGCGAGGACTTCAAGCCGCCGGGTAGCGACCGTTTTCTGCTCTTCCAATGTCTCCACGGGCTGGGGCACGGACTCACGATGTTTTACGGGTACGATCTGCCGCGCGCGCTGGAGGGTTGCGACCTGCTCGCCGAGTCGTGGGACCGTCAGTCGTGCTACGGCGGCGCGTTCATGGAGAACATCACCGGCGCGACCGACCCACACCACGTAGCGACGGAGTTGGGCCGCTCGCCCGACTCGCGGCACGCAGACGCGGAGGATCCGGAGGCGGCCACCCACGACCACGAGATGCAAGGCGAGAAGAGTCCGGACATGATCGCGAAGGAGGGCCTCGAACCGTGGGAACCGCTGCGAGCCGACGATCCCCATTATCCCTGCTCGGTGCTCGACTCCCGCTATTTGGCGGCGTGCTACATGATGCAGACGTCGGTGATGCTCCACCACAACGGAGACGACTTCGGCGCGGCGGCAGACGACTGCGGGAGGGCGCCCGAGCGGTGGCGGGCGACATGCTTCCAGAGCCTCGGGCGCGACATCAGCGCCTACACGCTACAGGATCAGGGGAAGGGGCTGGAGGCCTGTGGACGGACCCCGGAGGATTTCCGCGACGCCTGCTACGTCGGCCTGGTGAAGAACTTCGTCGACCTCACCGCGACCACGGAGGACGGCTTCGAGTTCTGCACGCGGGTCGAAGAACGCTACAAGGGACGCTGCAACGAAGCCATCGGCGAGCAGATCAACACGTTGTTCGCGACGGAGGAAGAGCGGCGCGAGGCGTGTTCGATGGCGGAAACCGACGATCTGGAAGCAACGTGTCTGTTCGGCGCGAGAGTGCCCGCCCTCTGACGATCACCTGGGTCAGGCGGGAGCGACGCCCAGCCCCGGCGCGTCGCTGAGCACGATCCGGCCGGCCTCGAGGTGCGGTCCGGAGAACGGATCGTTCTCGAGCAGCGCGGCGCCATCGAGATCGGCGTAGTCGACAAGCGGCGCCATGTGGGCCGCCGGAGCGATTCCGAGCGTCGTCTCGAGCATGCAGCCGAGCATCACCTCGAGCCCGTGGGCCCGGGCCGTATGAACCATGCGGATCGCCTCACGCGGACCCCCGCACTTGGCGAGTTTGATGTTGATCCCGTCGCACATGCCGGCCAGCTGCGGGATGTCGGTCGCGACGATCGACGATTCGTCGACGATGATCGGAATCGACGAGCGCTCGCGTACGAACGGCAGATCGGCGTTCCGATGCGGGGGGAGCGGCTGCTCGACGAACTCGACCCCGAAGTCCGCACACAGCGCGCACCCCTCCACGGCGGTGCGCGGGGTCCAGGCGGCGTTCGCATCCACGCGAAGCACCTTGTCCGGCGCCGCGCCGCGCACGGCCGTGAGCCGCGCCGCGTCATCGTCGCTCCCGAGCTTGATCTTTAGAATCGGGAATTCCTCGGCCTCGAGCGTCTTTTCGGCCATCACCTCCGGCGTATCGATCCCGATGGTGAACGAGCTGAGCGGCGCATCGGCCGGGTCGAGCCCCCACATCCTCCAGAGCGGTTGGCCGACCTTTTTCCCCACCCAGTCGTGCAGGGCAGAGCTGATCGACGAATGGACCGCGCCGTTCTTCCCCAGGAGCGCCCTGAGGTCTCTCTCGATGCTCTCGAGCTCGAACGGGTCGTCGATTTCGGCGATGCGAGGGGCCAGATGCGTCAGTGCGGCCACGGCGGTATCGGCCGTCTCGCCGTAGTAGCTGGACGGATCGACTTCGCCCCATCCCTCGACCCCGTCCAGCTCGAGGCGAACCCAGACGAGATCATCTCCCGTGCGGACGCTCCGGCTAATCCCAAACGGGTGCTTCGTCTCGACCTTGATCTTCTCCCAGGAGATCTTCATGGCCTCCTCGTACGTTGCGTCGGGGTCAACTGCACAGCCACAGATCCGACTGGACCTTCGACGGCGTCACCTCCGGGCCGTCTTCGCGCATGTAGACGTCGACCTCGGTGCGGAGCCCGAACCGGCCCTCGAGGTAGACGCCGGGTTCGACCGAAAACCCGATGCCGGGCACGAGCCGGCGCTCGTCTCGCGTCTCGATGCTGTCGAGCGTCGGGCCGACGCCGTGGATGTCGCGGTCGATCCCGTGGCCCGTGCGGTGGAAGATCGCGTCCTCGAACCCGCGGTCGATGAGAACCCGTCGGGCGGCGCGGTCGGCGTCCGCTCCCGTCGCCCCCGTGGTCGTTCGGATCGATTCGATGGCGGCCTCACGCGCGTCGCGAATCGCCTCCCAGCCGTCCTGTACCTCGGCCGGCACCTGCGAGCCGAGGACGCCCATCCACGTCTGATCCGCGTAGACGGCGTCCGGCTCGCCCGCAGTCTTCCCCCACAGATCGACCATGAACACCTGGCCGGGCTCGAACGCGAGCGACGAGCCGCGTTCCGGGGTGTAGTGCGGCTTGGCCGCGTTCGCGGCCACGGCGATGATGGTATCTGCGCCGGTCAGGCCCTCCGTCTCGAGGCGACCGCGGACCCATTCGGCCAGGTCGTGCTCGTCGACCGGCGTGGGCTCGTGATCGATCGGGTACCCTTCCACGGTCTCGACGACCGGATTCGGGGTCGCTCCCGCCGCCCGGGCCGCCAGCTCGAAGGCCGACCGGGCCGTGCGCGCGAGGATCTCCGCAGCCTGGTGGTGCAGCGTGTGGCCCCGAGGGCTCCATTGAGCGGCGGTGCTCGAGATCAGATCGACCGAACTGACGACGCGCGGCCCCACCGATTCGATCAATTCGACGACGCCCGCCGGTACGTGATCGACATACGGAATGGCATCGGCCGGGCTGACTTCCATGGCGACCGTCGCGCACCCGGCCAACGCCTCGCGAAGCGTGCTCTCGAGTTCCTCCCAGCTCAGATAGCTGATCAGCTCGTACGGCCACCCGTCCCAGCCGGACACCTCGATCTTCTGCACGATCGCCAGCGGACTCCGGCCGGGCCGCAGCATGACGAAGAAACGCCGCTTCTGGCCCTCCGGCATCCCGAGGAGGTCGGCGGCCAGCGGGTTCTTGGCCCGAAAGTCGTAGAGAAGCCACGCGTCGATCCCGTGCGTCTCGAGACCCTTCAGGGCCGTCTCGACGAACTGTGGGCTCAGATTCGCGCCCATCGGCACTCCGTTTGGCTGGCGTTCGCAGGCAGGCGGATCACGCTGGATCGCGCCGTTCGGTCGTCTCGCCGGCATCGAGACCCGCGAGCGCGCGCAGGTGCGAAACGACGTTGAGACCCAACTCGACGGGATTGTAACCGCCCTCGAGAAGGGATACCACGCGGCCCCCGGCGTAGGGTCGTGTCCGTTCGACGACTTCGCGGGTGAGGCGCGCGAAATCGTCCGGGGTCAGGGTGAACGACCCCAGCGGATCGTCGATCCCGGCGTCGAACCCGGCCGAGATCAGGACGAGGTCGGGGTGGAACCCGGACAGGGCCGAGTCGAGTCCATCGAGCAGGGCGGACGTGTAGCGATCTGCGGCGAGCGACGGGGGGAGGGGAATGTTCAGGGTCGTGCCCAGACCCTCTCCGGCGCCGCGCTCGTCCGCCGCCCCGGTGCCGGGATAGAACGGGTGCTGGTGCATCGAGAGATAGAACACGTCCGGGTCCTCGTAGAAAATGTCCTGCGTCCCATTCCCGTGGTGAACGTCCCAGTCGACGATGAGGACGCGCTCGACGCCCGAGTGTTCCAGTCCGCGCCGCGCGGCCAGCGCGACGTTGTTGAACAGGCAGAACCCCATCGGAGTGTCGCGGGTCGCGTGGTGGCCCGGCGGCCGGACCGGACAAAACGCGGCCGCGTGCGTGCCGGCGACGACACCATCGACCGCGTCGAGCGCACACCCGATCGCGGCCATGGCCGCCGACCAGCTGGCAGCGGATACCCGCGTGTCGGAGTCGAGCCCCACAATCTCGTCGCGTTCGGCGGCCGTCCGGCACGCCTCCCGGACCCGCGCTACGTGCGGCTCGGAGTGGACGGCCAACGGGGCGTCGTCACCCGCAGGCGCCGCCACGACCGGATCGACGTGGCCATGCAGTGCCGGCAGGGCGCGGTGGAGCGCATCCATGACCGCTCGCAGGCGGCCCTGGTGCTCCGGGTGCCGCCAGCCGGTGTCGTGGCGTCCGCAATCCGCATGTTGGTACAGGCCGATGGATGTCACGGCGCGTTGCACTTTCCCCTGGGGAGCTGCTGAAGAACCCTCGGGTGGACGTGTTTGCTACAGACTCAGGTGAGTTCTAGTGTACCGCCCATGTCGAGCTTGAGCAGGATTCTGGTGTTCGGGACGCTGGTCGCGTTCTGGAGCTGTCAGGTGGAGTGGGGCGGAGGGCAGATCTCTCTCGAAAATCCCGCGCCTCCCCCCGACACGACCGCCAACGCCGCGGAGGAGCTGGAGCCGGAGCAGTTGCCGCTACCCGACGGACCCTTCCTCTATGCGGTGCGGCTGGACAGGTCCGGGAACGCACGGCTCGTTCCCCTGGCTGGCATCGCACGCGACGGGGACGACCTCGACTTGTCGGACATCTCGATCCCGGACGCGGAGGATCCGAGCTTTCGCGCGAGGTTCGACTCGGTCTTTCTCGCCCCCGGTTCGCAACTCGACCTGCTGGCGCGCGGTGCACGACTGGGCTCGCTGATCGTCAGCGGCGTGTCGCGAACCGGGGTCGGCGGGTGTCCGTCGGTCGCGACCGGACGCGCACTGCTGGTGCCTGGGCAGGATGTGCCCACGTTCGCGTTCGCCGTGCCAGGCGGCGTCAGCGAAACCACGGGCGCCGCACGCGTCCCGCCGGTCGAGCCGACGAACTCGATGAACGTGGCCGGGCCGGTTCTCGCCGAGAGATTGATCGGAGGCGATCGCGCCTTTCTCGCGAGGCGTCAGTCGCTGTCCCCGTTCGCCCTCGCCGGCGACACGTTGGCGGGGATGGCCGCAACGTGGATGATCGCCGATTCGCTCGCCCCGGGGCCGCCCGGTAAACAGGCCGTGTCGCTGTTCTTCATGGCTCGTTTCGAGCCGGCCCGCGGATTCATTACGCTCTGGGAAGAGGTCCGGCGCTACAGTGACGCCGAGGACAAGGAAGCGTTCGAGTACCTCGACTGGATCCAGCTGGGCGCACAGCGGCTCGACGTTTTGCGCCGCTACGATGCCTCCAGCGTACGGCTGGCGGTCAGCATTTCCGCCGAAGGCGAAGACCGGAAGATTTCATGGATGGAACCCGCAGGGTGCTCGACACTCGATCGGTTGAGCGGCAACTAGAGCCTCCAGCGAAGCGTGCTTCGGCAGGCCGGGCTAGGCGGCGAAGCTCGCCAGCGCACCGCCCTGTTCACCCTCCTTCAACTCCCGCAGGGCACGGTCCCGCAGTTGACGCACCCGCTCGCGGGTGACACCGAGCAGCCCGCCGATTTCTTCGAGCGTGTGCGAATGCTCGCCCTGCAATCCGTAGTACAGCCGGACGACGCGAGCGTCGCGGGGCCTCAAAGACCTCAGGGCATCGGCAATGTGCTGCTTCAGAAGGAGCCCCTCGATCGTCTCTTCGAGGGTCGACTCATCGGTGAGAAACCGCTCGGCGACGTGGCTGTCCGCCGAATCACCGACCGGCGCGTCCAGACGAACGCTCGACACGGTCAGCGTCTGAAGCATCTGAACGGTCTGTGGCGTCAGCTCCGCCAGTTCCGCGATTTCCCCGATCGTCGGTTCCCGATCCGATTTCTGTCGTAGCTCGGCGCGGATGCGGACCACACGCGCCAACTCGGTCGCTCGATTCAGCGGGAGACGCACGGAGCGACCCTGCTTCGCGAGGGCGGCCAGAATCGACTGCCGGATCCACCACACCGCATAGCTGATGAACTTGACCCCCTGATCGGGGTCGAACTTCCGCGCTGCGGTGATCAGACCGACGTTGCCCTCCTGGATGAGATCGAGGAAGGCCAGCCCTCGATTCTGGTACTTCTTCGCGACGGAGATGACGAAACGCAGGTTGGATCGTACGAGAACATCGAGCCCTTCCGGGTCACCCGCTCGCCCCAGGATGGCGGCGGATTTTTCCTCCTCGGGTGACAACAGGGGATAGCGGCTCAACTCCTCGAGATAGTAATCGAGGGAGGTCATCATCCGATCCGCCTGGTCTTCCGACCTACGACCGTTTGATGGCATCGGTAAGGGTCGTGACCGTGCTCACTTAGCTCGGGTGTCGTCCGCTGCTCGAAAACCTAGAGGGAGCCTGGAGGCGCCGCAAATTTCGTTATCGTCCTGGAGGAGGCGTTTCGCCCCGCACTTGTCACTTCATCGCGGCGCGCCAAGGTTGTTTCGCAGTCGAGACGATCTGCGAGTGGTCCCGTCCACGAAGGGTCGGTGACCGCCGATACGCATACAGCAGGGCGAGGGGTTCGGGCCCTTTGACATCTATTAACTGGCTGTACAGCGCCGACTCCCACGTCGGCCAGGTTCGTACGCAGAACGAGGACTCGTTCGGCGCCGATAGCCCCCCGGGGCTGTTTATCGTCGCCGACGGGATGGGCGGTCACGCGGCCGGAGAGGTCGCGAGCCGACTTGCGGTGCGGTGCGCCACCGAGGGGGTCGCCCTCCTGCCCCGTCCTTCCCCGGTGAACGTCGCACGTGAGCGACTCCGACTCGCGATCGCGGACGCCAACCAGGTCATCCTGATCGAAGGACAGACCCACCCGGAACGTTCGGGCATGGGCACCACGACCACGGCACTCCTGCTGTCGGACGAGGGCTGGTGGGTCGTCGGTCATGTCGGAGACAGCCGCGCCTACCTCGTGCGCGACGGATCGGTCGAGCGGATCACCGAGGACCACACGTACGTGCAGGAACTCGTCAATCAAGGTCGCCTGTCGGACGAAGAGGCGCGTCTCCACCCGAGGTCCAGCCTGCTCACACGCGCGCTCGGGACCAGCCCGAACGTGAACGTCGACCTGTTCGAGGGCCTGGTTCAGCCCGGCGATCGGTTCGTGTTGGCATCGGACGGGCTGATGTCGATGCTCCCGGAGACCCGAATTCGCGAAATGCTCGCCGGGCCCGATACCCCCGAAACGCTCGTGGCGGCGCTGATCGAGGCGGCCAACGAAGCGGGCGGATACGACAACGTGACCGCCATCGTGGTGGATGCCTCGGCCGGAAACGACGGCGCGGCGTAGCGTCTCAGGCCGTGGGGAGCAGCGGCTCCGGCGATTCGAGACGCTGCTCCACCTCTTCGGGGGTCGACTCGATGAGCGCCAGCAACGGCGCCGGATCTCGCGCCTCCACGTCCGCGAGAGCGAACACGCGCAGCACCCGAGCCGAGTGATTCAGCGCCGTCCCCAGCCTCGGCAGGTCGATCAGGCCGCGCGCGCCCCGCTCCGTTAGCCGTTGAACGCTTCCGTCCCCGCGTACGAGCAACAGGTTGAGATCCATCATCCCCGGTTTGCTGGGATAGTCGAGCGCCACCGACCCGGCGGGCAGACCCCACTCCACCGACAACCGCTCCTCGACCCGGTGCACGAGATCCTCCCGATTCGAGGTCCACGCCCCGAACCGCTGCGGCAGCGAGTCTCCAAACAACTCGATGACCCGCTTCGGTAGCTGGCGGACGGTGAGAGCGTGCAGCAGCGACCGGACGCGCTCAATCGATGATCCCGGGTCGGTCTCGACACCGGCCGTCCGCTCCACGCGGTGCCCGATCATGGCGAGAAGCTCCTCATCCGTGGGCCCGGCGAGATCGTCGGTAGCCAACAATCCGCTGGCGAGGGCCGTTTCGATGAGCTTTCGGAACGTGACCGTTGCGGCGCGGACCGCATGGTGCCAGTAGACGTTTCGGAACATCTGGTACTTCGAGAACAGAAGTGTCTCGAGCGCACTCAACCCCTTCTCCGCCACGGCGACCTCGTAGGGAGCGTTATCCGCTTCCCGCGCGAGCGTGAGCGCGTCGATCAACCGATCGACGTCCACCGCCCCGTAGGGCACCCCGCAAAAGAACGAGTCTCGCCGGAGATAGTCGATCTTGTCGAGATCGAGCGATCCGGCGACGAGGCCCTGAAGCGGGTGCGGGGACTCCCCCCGGATGATGGCGCCGATCCGCGCTGTCGCGTCGGAACCATACGTCTCGAGAACACGCCGGATCGCGTCCGCCTCGAGAAACCGCCCCGCCATCTCCTCGTGGTGCCGGGGAATCGCGTCGGGCCCGAGCTCTTCCATCGCGTGCGAAAACGGATAGTGACCGACGTCGTGCAGGAGCGCGGCAAGCCGGATAAGCGGAATGGCGCCGCGGTCGTCTTCGTCCAGGACCTCGAACGCCCCTCTCGCCTCGAGCGCGCCGAGTGCCCGGGTCACGAGGTGGTATACGCCGAGCGCGTGGAGGAACCGGGAGTGGACGGCACCCGGGTACACCATGTGCGCGAACCCCAGCTGCTTTACGCCCCGGAGCCGCTGAAACTCGGCGGAGTCGAGGATCGTCGCGGCATCGGCCTCGACGTGGATATTCCCCCAGAGGGGGTCGCGGATCGTTCTGTGTCTCGTCATTGCACCGCCAAGATGATCGGTCGATACCTCAACCAGCAATCAAGCCCCTGCTTGACGCGCGACCGGGCGTTCGGAGAAGTTGCCCCCCGGGGGGTGGTGGCGCGGACGGGCGGGCTCGATCGTTAAGCGACCTCTGGAGGCATCGTGGAGATTAGACGCGACCGGATGATCCACCTCGGGTACGCGAAGTACTGGCGCTCCGACGAGATCCTGGGACTCGTTCGGATCGAGGAAGACCGCGGGCCCGGGCGGCGAACCGCCGTCTATGTGTCGACGCTGGAAGAGCCCATCATCGCCTCCCGGTCCGAAGGCTCCATTCTCCACGACATGGCCTCGATGCCCGACGAGATGCGCGCCGCCGAGATCGGCTCGATCGCCGAGGATCTTGTTGGAGCCATGCGGGAAATTCCTCCGGTCATTCGCCGAATGCTCAAGAACGAGGGCGGGTTCGACTCGGAATACTGGGTACGAAGACTGGGCGGAGTCGTCGAAAAAACGGACGAGCCGAACCCGCAGGAAGACCTGTTCCGCTAGACACCCCACCAGCCGCGGCAGGAACGCTCCGGCCCGCGTGAGGTACTCTGGAGGGTGAAACAACCAGCCATTTTGTCCGGTAACGGAGCTCTCGGCCTCGTCGCGGTCATGGCTGCGGCACTCCTGCCCGGCTCCGCGCCACTCGTGGCGTCCCAGGAGCCGTTCGTGGCGTCCCGGGACGGGGCGTGGAACTCGCCGAGAGCCCTGGAGATCGTCGACCGGGCGATCCGGGCACGAGAGCGTGCGGCCTTGGAGCCGGGTCTGTCCCGCTTCGAGGCCAGGGCTCAGGGACACATCTACTTCCTCGGCGAGTTCCGGGGTGAACGAGAGGTGGTCCGGGCAGACCAGGTGGCGCTCCAGATCCGCTGGCAGGCCCCGAACAACGCGATCCAGACGATCGTGGGCCGACGGCACGAGATCCGGCTTCCCACCCGGATCCAGTACCACATCGACCACCTGAGCATCGTGCTCGACAATCTGGGAGACCGGATCGTCCTCGGAGACGGAGACGAAGTATGGGGCGTGCTGCATCCGGCCGCACCCGGGGCGCCACGCGAGTACGAGTACCGACTCGCCGATTCGCTCGAGATCCGCATTCTCGATCGGACGGCCCGGGTATACCGGCTCGAAGTGCGCCCCCTGGACCCGTCGCGAGCCGCGGTCGTGGGGTCGATGTACGTCGACCGCGAGAGCGGAGCGATCGCGCGGCTGCGCATCACGTTTACGTCTGCAGCGTATCGAGATGAGGAGCTGGACAGCATCGCGCTGGACCTCCGATCAGCGCTCTGGGAGGGCAAGTTCTGGCTTCCCGCGGAACAGGACGTGGAGATCAAGCGGTCGCTGTCGTGGCTCGACTTTCCGCTCGCGAGCATCATCCGGACCCGCCTCATCGTGCAGGAATACGACCTGGACCCGGAGGGCGACTGGGATGTCGGTCCTGGAAAACGGGTAACCACGCTGTCGCAACCGGAGCTCGACGACTTCTGGCTCTGGGACTCGCCCCTCTACGCGGGCCCCCTCGAACGTGGCGATCGCTCCGACCAGGAGCTCGATCTCGCGCTCCGGAACGCGCGGGCGCTGGTGCGCCCCGGGGCGCTTCGGGGAGACGATCAACTCCAGTTTTCGCTCCCGAACGCCTCCTCGGGGCTGCGGCTGCGGCGCGCCGAGGGCGCACTCGTGGGCGGCGGCGGCAAGTTGAACCTCGGCGAGATGACGTCGCTGTCGCTATGGGCCGGATACGCGACCGGTCTCGAGCGGTTGGAGGGAAGCGCGACGCTCGACCGTCGGCTTGGCGACTGGCGCGGCCGGCTCGAAGGGTTCGCCCATGGGTATCGGGATGTCGGACCGTTCGTCGCGGCGTCGGGTGTGGGCCAGTCGCTCGGTCTCGTCATCGAGCGTGAGGACTACTCCGATCCGTATTTCGAGGACGGAGGTCGCGTCTCGTTCGCGCGCATGGGGGCGGGCGTGAAGGCCGAGGCGGGGGTTTCGGTGCGCCGACAACGGTCGGCCCGACTCGTCGTCGAGAGCATCTTCGCGGCAGGAGGGGCACTTCGGCCCGTTCGCCCGATCGATGAGGGCGACCTCGCGGCGCTGAACGTCGCGATCGACGTTCCGCTCGGCACGGCGCTGGGCGCGAGGTGGTCGGTGGGTCTGGAGGGTGAGGCGGCGACGAGTGCGATCGGGGACTTCGGCTACACGCGCGGCACTCTGACCCTGCTCGCCGCCCGAGACGGACTCGGCGCCCCGTGGGGCTGGCGGAGCGAGCTCGTCATCGGCGGGGCCGGGGGCGACCTTCCCGCGCAACGTCTCTTTCTCCTCGGAGGGCGCGGCACGCTTCCCGGTTACGACTTCCGCGGTTGGGGGGGGAGTCGGGTGGCCATGTGGCGCGGTGAAGTGTCGCGAGAGGTGGCGTGGCCGTGGATCAACGTGCGTGCGGTGGGGTCGGCGGGCCGGGTGGACGCGACGCGCGCCGGCGCCGGCGCGGCAGAGCGATTCGGTGTGATCCCGACCGGCGGCGTCCGCACCTCCGTCGGGGGTGGCCTGGGGCTGTTCTACGACATGGTGCGCCTCGAGGTCGTGAAGGGACTCGGAGGCGCGCGCGCAGACGACCCGATTGCGGGCGATTGGGCCGTCCTCCTCACGATCAACCCGCGGTTCTGGGACGTGCTCTAGAAGGCTGCTGAGTCCCGGCGGAGGATCACGCCGCTCCGGCGCGCTCGCGACGCCTTGTCTGCACGGCGCGCGGATGCAAGGATTCGTCCCGGGTTTTTGTGCGTCACCGGGGTGACGCGCGTGCCGATCTCCCGCTTGAGGTTCCTCATGAGTGTTGCCGAGATCACTCTCGCTCCCGGTTCCGGCCCGTCCAGGCGCAGTTTCATCAAGGGCGTCATCGCCGCGGGAGCTGCCGTTTCCTCCTCCAACTATCTCTTCCGGGCCTCGAACGCCGTGGCCGGAACGGTGGCGAGGAAGAGCTTCCCGCGGCTTCTCACGCTCAACGTCAACGGAGCGGAGCGCTCGGTCGACGTGTTCCCCAACGAGACGCTGGCGATGACGCTGCGTTACAAGCTGGGGCTCACCGGGACGAAGCTCGGCTGCGATCGGGCGGAATGCGGCGCCTGTACCGTGTTGATCGATGGCGTGAGCCACTACGGGTGCTCGGTCCTGACCAGCACCGTTCGCAACCGGCGGGTGACCACGATCGAAGGCCTGGAGAGCCCGGATGGAACCCTCCATGCGGTTCAGCGCGGCGTGATCGATGAAGGCGGATTCCAGTGTGCCTTCTGCGCGCCGGGGTTCATCATGAGCATGGTCGCGATGATCGACGAGAACCCGAACCCGACGCGCGAAGAGGCCGCCGTGGCCCTTTCCGGCAACCTCTGCCGCTGCGGCGATTACAACAAGATCCTCAATTCTGCGATGCGTGCCGCCGAGTACGCTCGACAGCGCACGGTTTAAGGGGAGGACGAAGATGGCACTGATCGGTCAGGATATCATCCCGCCGGATCTCGTCGCCAAGGTGACGGGCCGCGCCAAGTACGCAGAGGACTTCCGGGCGGACGGGATGGTCTTCGCCAAGCTCCTCCTGAGCCCGATGCCACACGCACGCGTGGTGAGCGTCGACACCAGCAAGGCGCTCGCGATGCCGGGAGTGCTCGGGATCCTCCGGGCGTCTGATCTGCCCGGCGAGGTGACCGCGCCCCGAGAGCGAGCGCTCACCGATGAGCCGATGTACGTGGGCGAACCGATTCTCGCAGTGGCAGCGGTCGACGAGACGACCGCTGCCGACGCGATCGAGGCGATCGACGTCGAGTTCGAACCGCTTCCCTTCGTGATCGACCCGCTCGACAGCCTGCGTCCCGGCGGTCCGAACGCCCGGACCGATGGCAACACGATCGGGATCGAGGAGGACGCGGAGGGTCAGCGCCGGTTGAAGGTGAAGGAAGTGAAGTGGAGCGAAGCCGATTTCGCGTCGCTCGAGGAGGGGCGGCTTCCGATGGGCACGCCCACCGATGAGTGGACGAACGGCGATCTCGACGCGGCGTTCGCCGACGCGGATCTGGTGGTCGAGGACACGATGGTCCACCAGTCGCAAACCCACCACCCGATGGAGCCCCGAAGCTCCATGGCGTACTGGGACAACGGCAAACTCCACATCTATGCGTCGACCCAGAGCGCGCAGCGCACGCACGGCGCGATCGCGGACCAGCTGGAGATGGACCCGGCCGACGTGGTGTTCGTGGGCCAGTACTGCGGTGGCGGCTTCGGATCGAAGATCGCGGGCGCACCGATCTATGTCGTGACGGCCTTGCTGGCCCGGAAGGTGGGCCGGCCGGTCATGCTTCGGATCACTCGATACGAGGAGACCTACATCGGCCGTGGCCGTCCGGGGTTTCAGGCCTGGACGAAGATGGGGTTCCGGAGCGACGGGAAGATCACCGCGATCGACCTGTACATCGTGCAGGATCACGGACCGTACGGGCGGTCGACGGACCACCTGACCGCGGCGACCATCGCGGATCTCATGTATCAGCCCGATGCGATCCGGTTCCGCGGGCTGACGATCTACACCAATACGCCGCCGCGCTCTGCCCAGCGGGCCCCGGGGGGAGCGCAGATCGTCACCTTGCTCGAACCCCTCGTGGACAGGGCGGCCCGCGAGCTCGGGGTCGACCGGCTCGCGATCCGAAAGCTGAACGCTCCCGGACACGACGCCCGTTTCGGGGCGAATCGGGCCCGTCTCACGAGCGCATTCGTCCGCGAGGCGTTCGACGTCGGGGCCGAGCGGTTCGACTGGGCGGGCAAGCGCACGCTCAGCGGTCGGCGGGATGGGACGAAGGTGACCGGGGTGGGAATCGGGCTGAGCCCCTACGTGGGCGGTTCGTCCGGATTCGACGGACTCCTCGTCCTTCGACCCGACGGGATGCTCCACATCCACCAGGGGATCGGCAACCTCGGCACGCACTCGATCGCCGACACCGGTCGCGCGGCGGCCGACGTGCTCGGCCTCGATTGGGAACACTGCGCGATCATCTGGGGGGACTCCTCGCGGCATCTGCCGTTCAGCTCCGTCCAGGCGGGAAGCCAGACGACGCACGCGCATACTCGCGCGAACCATGCGGCGGGGATGGACATGAAGCAGAAACTCCAGGAGATCGCCGCGATGGACCTGGGCGGCTCGCCTGATGCCTACGACGTGGGGGGCGGACGTGTGTTCGCGCGCTCGAATCCGGCCAGGGGAATGACGTTCGCCCGCACCGCGCAGCGCGCGATCGAGATCGGAGGGAAGTACTCCGGCCACGAACTTCCCGAAGACATCAACGACGCGACGACCGCCTCCGCGACCGCTCTCGCCGGACAGGGGCTCATGGGTGTGGCGAAAGACAACTATGCGCACGAGGGCTCGACATATTCCTTCGTCGTCGGGTTCGCCGTCGTCGAGGTGGACGTCGAGACGGGCGAGGTCGACATCGTCGACTACCTCGCCTCGACGGATTGTGGGACCGTCGTACACCCGCGGAGCCTCGGTGCGCAGCTGCACGGCGGCGCGGTCCAGGGGTTTGGCCAGGCGCGGAGCCAGAAGTGGGTCTACGACCCGACCTGGGGCGTGCCGTTCGCGCACCGGCTCTACACGGCGCGACCGCCGGGGATGCTCGATGTGCCGCTCGAGATGGACTGGGTGGCGGTGGGAGAGCCGGATCCCCAGACGCCTGTGGGAGCCAAGGGCATTGGCGAGCCGCCGCTCGGCGCCGGGGCGGCGGCCGTTGCATCGGCGATCGCCGATGCGCTCGGCGGCAAATGCCTGTGCCGGATCCCCCTGACCACCGACGTCATTCTGGCAGAGCTCGCCGGGAGAGATCAGCCGCACGGTCCCCTGGAAATCCACTCGTAGGAAGGGAGCAGAGACATGGCAGTCATACGTGACATGATCCCCGCCTTCGAGCTTTTCCAGCCTGCGAGCGTGGACGAGGCCATCGACCTGCTCGGCCGGTACCAACGTGGCGACGCGTGGGTGCTTGCCGGCGGGCTCGACAGCCTCGACTGGTTCAAGGACCGCATCAAGCGACCGGAGGCCGTCGTCGAGCTCGGATCGATCGAGGAGTTGAAGGGCATCTCGGGCGACAGCGGGGGGCTCGAAATCGGCGCCCTGACCCCGCTTTCGGAGGTGGCCGGACACCCGGTCATCCGGGAGAGCTTCACCGTGCTTTCCGATGCGGCGGGCCAGGTGGCGACACCCCAGATCCGACACCAGGGGACACTCGGCGGGAACCTGATCCAGGACACCCGGTGCTGGTACTACCGCGGCGGCTGGCCGTGTTATCGGGCCGGCGGCAACATCTGCTACGCGGGGACGCCGACGTCGATGAACCGCGAGCACGCCGTCATGGGACAGAGCCGTTGTGTAGCCGTGAACGGGTCCGACACGGCGCCGGCACTCATCGCGCTGGACGCAACGATGGTCGTGCGCGGGCCCGGAGGCGTGCGGGTCGTCGAGGCGGAAGACTTCTTCCTGGGTCCGGCGATCGACATTCAGAGAATGACCGTCATCGAGCCCGACGAGCTGCTGACCTCCATCCGAATCCCTGGGGATTGGGCGGGCGCACGGTTCCATTTCGAGAAGGTGCGCGACCGTCAGTCGTGGGACTGGGCGCTGGCCAGCGTGGCATCGGCCATCTTCGTGTCGGGCGGAACGATCGAGCGGGCGCGCATCGCGATCAACGGGGTGGCGCCGACGCCTGTGCGACTCACCGACGTCGAAAACCTCATCGCGGGACGGCCGATCGACGATGGGACGATCGACGCCGCCGGCGAGCTCGCCATCAAGGGGTCACGGCCGCTGAGGCACAACGACTTCAAGCTTCCTCTGACGCGTAACCTCGTGCGCCGGGCCGTGCGCGGGGCCGCCTGATGGAGATCCTCAGAACCGCGGCGAACCCGTGGGGTCAGGGCATCCTTCTCGGGCTGGCCTGGGGCGTCATCTGGGCGGCGCTGTTCGCCGGTATTCTCTTCGCGATCGGGCACGCGCTCCACGTGGGCGCCACCGGTGGCAAGAAGAACATGAAGCCGGGCCCCGCAGGATCAGCCACGATCCCCGACAGGGTCGAACGCCATTCGCGATCGTCGCGAACTTTCCACTGGCTGATGGCCGGCTCGATGCTGACGCTCCTCGTGACGGCGTTCTTCCCGCTCGTTGGAGTCCAGTTCGCGTGGGTCACGATTCACTGGGTGGCCGGGGTCATCCTGACTCTGCTCGTCGTCTGGCACATCTTCGATGCGATAGTCCGACAGGACCCGCGCGCCGTGTGGGTCGGTGGGAAACAGATGGGCGAGATGATGGCGGCGGTCGGTCGATTCTTCCGCCGAGAGCCCGACCCCGA
>JBGMQU010000020.1:0-37049 GCA_048060725.1 Gemmatimonadota bacterium
CGCCGGAGCACTGGAGAAGGTCGCACTGGGCTACCGGATGGATCACCGCCCTAACGAACTCTCGGGCTGTCAGCGACAACGCGTCTCGATCGCGCGTGCGCTCGTCAACGATCCATCGATCGTGCTTGCCGATGAGCCGACCGGTAACCTGGACTCCTCGACGTCCGAGGAAATCATGGCGGTGTTCGAGGATCTCCATGCCGCCGGCCAGACCATCATCATGGTCACGCACGAGTTCGATATCGCCTCGCACGCGCAGCGCGTGATCACCCTGGTCGACGGAAAGGTCTCGTCGCACGACGCCGAGATCCCCTCCTTCGTTGGCGCGGCCGGCCACAGTTCCCAAGCGTCTGAATGACTTGATCCGATGCGTTTTTGGGAAGGAATCCGACTCGCGCTCCAGCAGATATGGGCGCAAAAGCTAAAGTCGTTCTTCTCGCTGGTCGGCGTGATCATCGGCATCACGTTCCTGATTGCCGTGATCACGATCGTCGAGGGGATGAACACCTATGTCCGCGAGGACTTCGCGGGATCGCTGTTCGGCGTGAACACGTTCACGGTCGTGCGCCGACCGCAGATTCGAACCGGTCGCATAGACGAGGCCGAGCGGCGGCGGCAGGCCCGTAACCCGGACCTCCTGCTGAAGGACGTCGAGGTGGTGCGCGCGGGCGCCCCCGGGGCGATCCAGATCGCGTATTCGATGGATCGTTCGTTCGCGGAGGCGCGGTACGGTTCGAACTCCCGCCGGAACATTCGTGTCATCGGTGGCTCTGAAGACTATCAGCTGATCCAGGGCTGGAAGGTCGAACAGGGCCGCGGGCTCACCGCCATCGACGAGCAACGCGGCCTCAAGGTCGCGGTCATCGGCTCCCAGATCGCCGAGCGCCTCTTCCCCACCGCATCACCGCTCGACAAACGGGTTCGCGTCGGCGGCCAGCGGTTCCGAGTGATCGGGGTATTCGAAAAGCAGGGCGGGTTTATCGGAAACGTCCGAGACGCTTCCATCCTCGTCCCCTTCTCGACGTTCAATGCCACGCTGTCTCGACGGAGAAACGGCGTGGACCAGATCTCCGTCAAGGTGGCGACCGAGGACGAAATGGAGCCGACGATGACGAGCGTCGAGGGCGCCCTGCGGCGCGCCCGTGGCCTTCGTCCGACGGAGGAGAACAACTTCCACCTGCAGACGTCGAACGATCTCCTGAGCGCCTGGAACACGATCAACACCATCCTGCTGGCGGCGATCCCGGGCCTCGTCTCCATATCGCTCGTCGTCGGCGGCATCGTGATCATGAACATCATGCTTCTCTCCGTCAGCGACCGGACCCGCGAGATCGGGTTGCGGAAGTCGCTGGGCGCGAAGCGTCGCGACATCCTCTTCCAGTTCCTGACCGAGGCGTCGACGCTGTCCGTGCTCGGATCCTTCATAGGCATCGGAATCGGGCTCGGTCTGGCCGAACTCGTGGATCGCTTTTCACCGCTTCCGGCCACGATTTCAGTCCCCTGGCTGATCCTGGCCCTGGTCATGGGCGTTGGCGTCGGCGTCACCTCGGGGATCTATCCCGCGTACCGCGCGTCCAAGCTCGATCCGATCGAAGCGTTGAGATCGGAGTGATGCAACCGTGAAACCGAGCGGCGGCATGGGGTTCATCTCCACCATCACCGAGGGCATCGTGGTGGCATTCGATTCCCTGGGAGCGAATCGGGTCCGCAGCGGACTGACCATTCTGGGCATCACGATCGGCGTGTTCGTCGTGATGGTCATGGCCGCCGTGATCACCGGGATCAACTCCAGTTTTTCGGACATGATCTCGTCACGCGGCATCACGACGTTCTACGTCTCGCATTTCGACTTCTCCAGCGGCATGGGGGTCGGTGGCCCGCTGGAGGAGGAAGAGAGCGACTTCTTCAAGAACGACCCGCTCGACGCCCGGTGGGCGCGCGATCTCGGCGGGCTGCCCGGGATCGAAAGCGTCGCGGCGATGGTCGACCTGAGCGGATCCGGATATGAAGCCGCCTGGTCCTCACGCAAAGTCGAGATCTCTCTGTACGGGGTGAGTTCGGACTATCTGGAGATCGACAACGGAGACGTCATCGATGGCCGGTGGTTCACGAACGTCGAGTCCGAACGACGCGCCAACGTCGTGGTCATCGACTCGGCCACCGCGGTCGATCTGTTCGGTGGACTCGACCCGCTCGGACGTAACATCCGGATCAGCGGGCGTACCGACCAGACCAGCCTTCGCGTCGTGGGCATCTACCGGCCGCCGGCCAACCTGTTCGCCGGGTTCGCGACGCATTACGTGATGGTCCCCTTCGAAACGGCCGACAAGAACCTCAACGTGTGGGATCGACAGATCACCTTCGTGGTGCGGCCCGAGCCCGAAAGTGACCTCCAGTCGTCGATCGACGTGGTGCACGCTCGCATGCGAAGACTCCGCGGTCTGCGTCCGGGCGAGGCAGATGACTTCGCGGTGATGACGCAGGACCAGATCGTCGAGCTCTGGGGGCGCCTGACCGGCGCCCTGTTCGCGGTCATGGTCGGGCTGTCCAGCGTCGGCTTGCTGGTCGGCGGCGTGGGTGTAATCGGGATCATGATGATCTCCGTCACCGAACGCACGCGGGAGATCGGTCTGCGGAAGTCGATGGGCGCCAGGCGCCGCGACATCATGTGGCAGTTTCTGGTCGAAGCTGCGACGCTGACGCTCGTCGGCGGGGGCACGGGGCTTCTTGCGGGCGGCGCGATCGTCTTCGCACTCCAGAGGTGGACGCCTGTTCCGGCGACGATCCCGCTCTGGGCGGTCGTCGCGGCCCTCGCCGCATCGGCGCTCACAGGAATCGGCTTCGGCCTGTACCCGGCCTCGCGGGCGGCCCGCCTCGAGCCGGTCGACGCGCTCCGGCACGAGTAGGCGGGTGACCATGAGCGAACACGTCGATGTCCTCGCGATCGCCGCGCACCCCGATGACGCTGAACTCACGTGCGGGGGCACGCTGGCTCGGGCGGTCGAGGCCGGACACCGCGCGGGCATCCTCGATCTGACACGCGGCGAGACCGCCACCCGTGGCACACCCGAGATCCGGGCGGAGGAAGCGGCGCGCGCATCGGAGGTCCTCGGAGTCGTCGTGCGGCTGAACGCCGGACTTCCCGACGCGCACCTGGAGAACTCGCACGAGGCGAGGCGCGCCGTCGTGGCCATGCTGCGCAGAACGACGCCGCGCGTCGTCATTCTGCCGTTTCGGGTGGGCCGCCACCCCGACCATCGCGTGGCCTCCGAACTCGCACGCGACGCCTGTTTTCTCGCCGGACTCGGCAACTACGACGGGGGCCCTCCGGCGCGACCACACAAGATTCTCTACGCGCTCGCGTATCGCGAGGATCCGATCAAACCGACGTTCGTCGTCCCCCTCAGCGAAGGTCAATTCCGCAAGAAGCTGGAGTCCGTTCGGTGCTACGCCTCGCAGTTCGAGGGCGCCGACCAGGCCGGGGAGATTTTCCCGACGGGCCAGCCGCTACTGGAGCGGGTGGAGACGCAGACGCGGCACTATGGATCGCTGATCCGGCAGGCGTACGGTGAGCCGTTCTATACGGAGGAAACCCTTTCGGTGGACGACGTAGTCGGCCTCGACGTCAGATCGATATAAGATGTAAGAGGGGTGCCTCCGAAATCCCCGACCGTCAACACGCGCACGTCACCTCGACCAGCAGACGCTTCCAGCTGGGTACCGTGTCGTCCCCGACCTTGATCACACGTGCACGCGCCAGTCCTCCACTTCTCATCCACGGGGCGAGCCAGGACGCGATCTCGCCCGGCAAATGGCCGAGCGGGTCCCCTCCCGGCACGTGCACCCATACCTGTTCGACATCGCCCGGAAGATCGGGGATGAGCAGGAGCGCCTGTCGAGGCTCGAGGCTCGACAGATGACGCGACCGGTCCGCGAACGGGAGCCCATGAACCGTCGCTCGAAATACGGGTGCGCCAGCACTCGGAAACGGCGCGGGAGAAGGTGAAAGCGGCATGTCGTCTCGGCGCTCGAGTAGCGGCGGCTCGAGTTTCGCTCCGTCGCATCGCCACCGCGAAGGACTCGTGAAGCTTGCGACGCCCGAGCCGCGGTCGACACAATATGCGGTTCCGGAAGTTTCTTTGCGAAACGGAGATGGCATCATTCACCACGGCGAGATTTATCTGGACCACGCGGCAACGTCTCCGCTTCGGCGCGACGTATGGGAGGCCATGGAGGGCGCGCTGGAGCACAGCTTCAATCCGGCGAGTTCGCATGCATTCGGCCGTCGCGCCCATCGCTGTCTCGAGCTCGCCCGCACCGAGATCGCCGAGTTGCTCGGCTGCGACCGGGCCGGCGTGTATTTTACGGGTGGCGGCACCCAGTCCGACAACCTGGCCATCCTCGGCTTCGCCCGTTCGAGGCGCGATCAGAAGCCCCGGATCTTCGTTTCGGCGATCGAACACCCGGCCTGTCTGGAGTCAGCAGAGCACGTCGCCGATGAGCGGGTGCGGGTCGCGAAGATCCCCGTGGACGGCTGCGCGGCCGTTGATATCGAGTGGCTCGAGCGTTCGCTCGCCGAAGATCCGTCGGCCCCGACCCTCGTGTCGGTGATGTGGGCGAACAACGAGGTAGGTGCCGTGCAGCCCATGGCCGAGATCGTGGAGCTGGCGCACAGCTACGGTGCCGTCGTCCACACGGACGCCGTGCAGGCCCTGGGAAAGGTGCCTGTGCGGATCGATGAGACCCCTGTCGACATGCTGAGCGCCACGGCCCACAAGCTCGGGGGACCCGTGGGTGTCGGCATCCTGTACTGCCGGAAGGGCCTCCAGCTCGAGCCGCTGAGCTTCGGGGGCGGGCAGGAGCGGTCGTTGTGGCCGGGTACGCAGAACCCGATCGGCGCGGTGGGGTTCGTGACCGCGCTCCGCTTCGCGCTCGACGGGCAGGAGGCGGAGGCGATCCGCTGGACGGAGCTGCGCAACCATTTCGAGCGGCGGCTTCTGTCCGAGATCCCCGGCGCCCGCATCCACGCCGGCGAGGCCGAGCGTCGCTTACCGCAACTGGTGAGCCTCGGCATCGACGGGTGCGACGCAGGGGCACTCCTCGTATCGCTGGATCTCGAGGGGATCGCGATCTCGGGCGGATCGGCCTGCAGCAGCGGGTCGGGAAAGGGCTCGAGCGTGCTGACCGCGATGGGTGTCGAGTCGGAGGGGCCGTACGCGACGCTACGGTTCAGTTTCGGGCACGACACGACCCGCGAGCAGCTCGACGCCGTAGTCGACACGCTCGTGCGGGTGGCCGCACGGGTTCTCGCACTCAGCGCGTGATGTCCCGGAACGGGTCCGCCCCCGTACTCGTCGCAATGTCGGGCGGCGTCGATTCCTCGCTCACTGCGGCGATTCTCGCACGGCAGGGCCATCGCGTCATCGGCGCGACGTTGAAGACGTTCTGCTACTCGGCCGTCGACGGGCCGGGGAAAACGTGCTGCGGGCTCGAGGGCATCGCCGATGCGAAGTCTGTGGCGGCGCAACTCGATTTCCCGCACTTCGTCTATGATGTCGAGGAGACGTTCACTCGGGACGTGATCGACGATTTCGTGTCCGAATACGCCGCCGGACGCACGCCCATTCCGTGCGTGCGCTGCAACAGTTTCACCAAGTTTCGAGATCTCGTGCGGCGGGCCGGCGAGCTCGGCTGCTCGCACGTGGCGACCGGGCACTACGGTCGGGTCGAGCCGGATGAGTCGGGCATGCCTCACCTGTGCCGGGCCCGCGACGCGCGAAAGGACCAGACATATTTCCTCTGGGGTATCCCCCGCGAGTCGCTCGCGAAGCTGCTGTTGCCGCTGGGAAACCTGACCAAGCCCGAGGTCCGGGCCGAAGCCGCCCGGCTCGGTCTCGATACGGCGGAGAAGCCGGAGTCATACGAAATTTGTTTCGTGCCCGACAACGACTACGCGGGCATCCTCCGGCAGTACCTCCCCGACGACCACCCGGCACTGACCCCCGGTCCCTTCGTCCTCGAGGACGGCGCCCCGATCGGAGAGCACCCCGGGTACGCCCATTTCACGGTGGGCCAGCGAAAGGGTCTGCCGGGCGGATTCTCCGAGCCGATGTTCGTGCTCGAGATCCGTCCCGCGGAGCGCGTTGTCGTCGTGGGCCCGCGCACATCGCTGGCTCGCGGATCCCTGAGCGCCGGCGCGGCCAACTGGCTCGCGGCGCGACCCCGGACGGGTGAGAACCTGGGTGTCCGCATCCGGCACGGTGCGCCCATCGTGGACGCGATGGTCACCGAGGTGTCGGAATCCACGTTCAGGCTCGAACTGCGCGTCCCGCAATCGGCCGTCACGCCGGGGCAGAGCGCCGTTCTCTACCGGGACGACGTGGTTGTCGGCGGCGGGATAATCCGCTGACCTGCCCCAGGGTTCTTCAACAGCCTCTCAGCAGCCCGCTAGTGTCGCAGGCCTTCCTTCTTCGCCAGGTCCTTCATCGTTCGCAGGCCTTCCTCCGACAACTCGGGCGTCTCGACGGTCACCTTGACGAGCTGGTCGCCGCGGTGCTCGCCCTTGTGAACACCCTGCCCTCGCACACGAAATGTCGTCCCGCTCTGTGTGTTTGGGGGAATCGTCAGCACGACCTTTTTTCCATCGATCGTCCGCACCTTGACGCGTGACCCGAGGATGGCCTGGGCGACGTTGATCGGCACGTCGCAGGCGAGGTGCAACCCTTCTCGCGTGAAGAAGCGGTCCTTCTTCACACGAAACTTGATGATCAGATCGCCGGCTTTTCCGCCGCTCGGTCCGCGTTCGCCCTGACCCGACAGCCGGATCCGCGAACCCGTCTCGACGCCCGACGGGACGTTCACGCTGAGCTTCTTCTTCCGGCGGACTTGCCCGCGCCCACCGCAGGTGGCGCACGCAGTCTGGGGCACCCGTCCCCTGCCGAGGCATGCGGGACACGGCCGCGCGACGGAGAACCCGCCCTGGCCGAAAATCACCTCACCCTTCCCACCGCACTCCGCGCAGTCCTCGAGCGGCGTGCCGGGCTGCGCTCCGGACCCGTCGCACGTGCCGCATTCCTCGCTGATGGGCACGGTCACGCGGACCTTGCCGCCGCGCGCCGCGGTCTTCAGCGGAATCTCGACGAGATATTCGACGTGGCGTCCGCGCGTGGGCTGCCCTGGCCTTTTCTCTCCCTTCTTGCTTCCGAAATCGAAGATCGACGAGAAGATGTCGCCAAGGCCCCCGATGTCGTCGAACTTGAAGCCCCCGGCCTCGCCTCCCGCGGACCCCGCGGGCCCTGTGGTGAACGCGCCCAGACCACCATACTTACGGATCTGGTCGTATTTCTTCCGCTTCTCCGGATTGGACAGCACCCCATGCGCCTCGGAGATCTCCTTGAAGCGCTCGCCCGCCTTGGGGTTCCCGGGGTTCGCGTCCGGGTGGTACTTCTTCGCGAGCTTCCGGTAGGCCTTCTTGATCTCGTCCTCGGTCGCATTCTCGGCGACACCGATGGTCTCGTAGTGATCCTTCGTTCGCGCCGCCACGGTCAGGCGCTCTCCTTCTGGAGGCCTGGCATGACCTACTCGGTCTCCTCGTACCGGAATACGGCGACCTGCGCTGGCCTCAGCAGGCGTTCGCCGACGCGGTATCCGGTGAGCAGGACCTGCGAGACCAACTCGTCCTGCTCGGGATCGTCGGTGGGGGTGAGGATGATCGCTTCGTGGTGGTTGGGATCGAAACGCTCGCCAAGCGGATTCACGGGCTCCATGCCGGCATCTGAGAGGGTCTTGACCAGCTTTCGTGCGATCAGCCCCACACCATCATGCATGGCCTGGTGTTGTTCGGGATCGCACGGTGCTTCTGCCACGCGCGTCAAGTCGTCGATGATCTCGAGTAGTCCTCTGGCCAGGTCGGCGCGCGACGCCTCGCCTGCCTCGAGCATCTCCCTCCGCGTGCGGCGGCGGTAGTTGTCGAACTCGGCCGCCAAACGAAGATGACGGTCCTTCATCGCCTCGAGTTCGGCGGCAGGATCGAGCGCTTCCTCGACCGGTGGGGCAACCTCATCTACGTGTCCCGGCGTCTCGGCGGGATCCCCCTGCGGAGCTTCCGTTTGCTCCCCGTCCGGGTCGTTAGCGCCGACACCCGTATCGACGCCCTCGATCCCTGCAATATCGTCCGTATCGTTCATGTTTTCTTCACATCGCTCAGTGGTTACCCGATCGGCGCGCTGGCGCACCGGCCATGTCACTCATCGTCGACGTCCTGCGTAGCGTCCCCGGATACACACGAGGAGAGCAAACTCATCGCGGCCGTGACCGATGCCGCCCTTACCGCGGCGCGATCACCGATGAACTGGTATCGGCGAACCGCAGGCGACGGCCCTTCGACTGCAATCCATACCAGGCCTACCGGTTTGTCAGCCGTTCCACCGTCCGGCCCCGCGATCCCGGTTACCGAGACTCCCCACGTTGCCGAGGCACACCTTCGCACGCCGGTAGCCATCTCCAGGGCGACCTCGCGAGAAACGGCGCCGTGCCGCTCGATCGTTTCCGTCTGAACACCGAGGAGGCCCTGCTTCGCCCGGTCATCGTAGCTGATCACGCCGCCCCAGAAAACCTCGGAAGCACCGGGAGCGGCGGTAAGCGCGCCACCCAGAAGACCCCCCGTGCAACTCTCGGCCACCGCGACCGATTGTCCGGCCCGGGTCAGAGTCGCGACGAGCTCGGCCGCGTCATGGATCTGATGCGGGTCCACGAAGCCCTACGGCTGTTCGCGCGCGAGGATTCGGGAGAACGTCCTCAGATAGACGCCGAGGGACAGTACCGTCAGCAGCAACGCGACCGTAAGAAACGCGGTGGTGAACCAGCCGTGGAACGCGCCGAACCAGGCCCAGGCGGCTGAGTTCGGGGCCGCGAAGTCGGGGGAGCGAAATCCGGTCCACAGGATCGCGGCCCCGATGAAGATGTTCTGTGCGAGGGCCTTGCGTTTCCCAAGCGTCCGGGCCGCCACGACATCGCCCCTGTTGGCGGCGAAGAACCGGAGCGCCGTGATGAGCACTTCGCGGCCGAGGAAAACGGCGACCACCCACAACGGGATGATGCCGAACACCGGGAGACCGGCGAGTTCGGACCGGCTGGACATCAACCAGTAGAGCGGTACCAGCGTCGCCGTGAGCAGCAACTTGTCGGCCAGCGGATCGACAATCTTCCCGAAGGTCGTGATCTGGTCACGGGTGCGGGCGAGATGCCCGTCCCACAGGTCCGACAGGGCGGCGATCAGAAACAGGGCGAAAGCGCCGAAGCGGAGTTCCGCGCTCGGCTGTAGCAGCAGCACCGTCACCAGCGGAGCCGCGACGATACGCGCCGACGTGATCAAGTTGGGCAGGTTCAGGGTTCGCTCCGGTGACCTGGGTCAGGCGCCCTCGGCGCCTTCGCGCCCGTCTCCTACCTCGTCCGCCAGCGCTTCCTCGAGCCCGGTGAGAATCGCGGTCGCCCTCTTCAGAAGCAGGGGGCGCTCCTCCCACGCGAGGTAGTCTCGCAAGAGCGGCACGTCATCCACCGCCGGATTCGACTTCAGGTAACCGAGGGCCGCAAGACGCCGAAGAGGGTGCGGGCTGAACAACTCCGCGCGGTGCCGCTGCATCTGGTCGCGGGCGAGAAAAATCCCCACACCGATTGCGACCGCGGCACCGATCAACGCCGCCCCCGCGATCTTCCACGCGTTTCCGGCCCGGTCCTCCGTCTCGCTGTATACGATTCGCGCACTCATTCGATCACATCTCCCGCCGTCCTGAAAACGCCTCGGCGATGGTCACACCATCGGCGTACTCGAGATCCCCTCCAACCGGAAGCCCTCGCGCCAACCGCGTGATCGTCGCATCGCTCGTGGAGGACACCAGTCTGTGCAAGTACGTTGCCGTCGCCTCACCCTCCACGCTCGGGTTCGTAGCGATGATCAACTCACTGACCCCGTCTCCTAAACGCGCCAATAGCCCCCGTACGTTCAAATCGTCCGGGCCGATCCCGTCGAGGGGCGACAGCCGGCCGCCCAGGACGTGGTACAGTCCACCATACTTGCCCGACTTCTCGATCGCGGCGATATCCGAAGCTTCCTCGACCACACACACCTGCGCCCGGTCGCGTCGCGGACTCTGGCAGTACTCGCATGGATCGACGTCACTCAGGTTGCCGCACAGCCGACACACTCGAACCTCTGCAGCGACCCGCTCGATCGCCTTCGCGAGACGTCGAGCATCTTCTCGCGTCGCCTTCAGCAAGTGATAGGTCAAACGCTGGGCGGTCTTTCGTCCGATACCGGGGAGCCTCCCAAATTCGCCGACCAGCGTTTCGATCGCGTTCACCCGAGGAGATCCCCCAACCCTGGCAGGGGAAGACCACCGGCCGCCTTGCGCATCTCCCCTTCCATGCGCTCGACGGCGCGCCGGAACGCCTCCGATGCGGCAGCCGCAATGAGATCTTCCAGCATCTCGACATCTTCCGGGTCGACGACGCTCGGGTCGATCTTCACCTTCCGGACCTGGCCCTTGCCGTTCGTCTCCACCTCGACGATGCCGCCACCGGCCTGCGCCGTGATCGTCTCGTTCTCCAGTTGTTCCTGCATCTCCGCCATACGGGTCTGCATCTGTTGGCTGAGTTGCATCAGTTGCTGCAAGTTCGGGCCTTCCACGTCCGGTTACTCCTTGAGAGTCAAGTCCAGTTCTTCTACCGCTTCCTTGAGACGGGGGTCCCTGGCCATCCACTGGTCCATCCGTTGCCGGGTCGCACCCTCCGTCGTCATCCGGCGTGCCCCATCTTCGCGCACCTCTACGGTCAGGTCGGACACGTCGACCGCCAGCTCGCGGGCGAGGTTCTCGCGCAACGGCGCGGACCGCCGTGCATCGCCGAAGAGTCGTCCGAGATCTTCGCGCAGTCCGGCAGGGACTCGCAGTTCGAGGGCGCCGCCGGACCAGCTTTCGACTCGGGCGCCGCGCAGAGCGATCGCCGCCCCACCGAGGTTCGGGGTCGCCGCGACGGCAGCCGCCCACGCGTCGATCCAGTGTTGATCGGCCACCGGGGGGCGGTCGCCACCGGACGCGGAGGGTCCGGTGGCGTCGGCGGTCGTGTCTGCGGCAACATCGGCTTGCGCCTTCGGCACACGTGGGACGTTGCGGCCGGGGCCAGCCGCCGGTCCCGTCGGCGCCCTCTTTGCACCGGTTGCGGGGCCGCCACCACCCAGGGCAGCGAGGACCTCCTCCAGTTCGACCGTCGAGTCCATGCTCACGATGCGAAGCAGGAGAACCTCGAGCTGGATGCGCTGCTGTGATGTCCGATTCAATACGCCGGAGGCCTCGAACTCGCTGACCGCCGCGAGTTGACGCAGAAGATCAGCTGGCGTGAACGGGGCCCCGATCTCGCAAAAGCGGGCCCGCGACTCGGGCGTGAGTTCTACGGCCTCCGTCTTCGGATCGAGACGCAGGGCGAGCAGCGTACGCAGAGCGTCGCCCAAACCGCGCATGAACTCGGCGGGATCGTAGCCGTCATCCAATAACGACTGCACGAACGCGAAGACTCCGGGTCGGTCTCGATTGCCGGCGATCTCGAAGAACGAAATGTACCGGTCCTCGTCGACGAGCCCCAACATCTGGCGGACATCCACCGCTCGCACGGCGTCGCCTCGAAACGATAACACCTGGTCGAGCAGCGACAGCGCGTCTCGCACGCCCCCGTCCGCCCGTCGCGCGATCGAGCGCAACGCCCCCGGCTCGTATTCGATTTCCTCGCGTCCCAGTACGGTCTCGAGTCGGCCCGTGATGTCGGCAACCGACACCCGCCGAAAGTCGAAACGCTGACACCGCGACATCACGGGCGCCGCAGCCTGCTCGATCTTCTGCGGCTCGGTCGTCGCGAACGCGAAGACGACCCGCGGGGGCGGCTCTTCGAGAATCTTCAGAAGGGCGTTCCACGCGTCGCGGGTCAGCATGTGGGCTTCGTCGAGAATGTAGACCTTGTATCGCTCGTCGCTCGTGGGAGCATACATCGCACGCTCACGAAGGTCGCGTGCGTCGTCGACTCCCCGGTGACTCGCGGCATCGATCTCCACGACATCGAGAGATGCTCGGCCAGACCAGATGCGTTCGCAGGAATCGCATTCCCCGCAAGGCTCTCCGCTCTCCCCGCTCGGGCAGTTGAGGGCCATGGCCAGGATTCGGGCGGCGGTCGTCTTTCCCACGCCACGCGGGCCGCTGAACAGGTAGGCGTGGGCCACGCGGCCGGACTCGACGGCGGCACGCAAGGTGGCGCCCACGTGGTCCTGACCCACGAGCTCCTCGAATCGCCGTGGTCTATGTGTTCTGGCTAGCGCGGTGCGATACACGGGATCGGGTGTCCCCTCAGGTGACCCAGGAGGCCGTTGAAGAACCCTCCTGGAAGAGCCCCAGGCGATCCGTGGCGACCCTTACACGCTTACCGCTGCTACCTTCACGGTCCTGACGGGATTCACGCGCGCGAGCCCCACGGGCCTGGGGCACCCCTATCATAGCCCCGGGCTGGGGGGCTAGCAAACTTCTGTTCGACCGCCGCTTACCCCTGCGGTTCGGGGCTTTTCGCGACTCGGTCACAGGGCGACGGGGGGGGCCGGAGCCACGATCAGAGCGCGTCCTCGCCGTAGAAGGCATCCTCGATCTGACGAATCGTGGACCCGCCTCCGTCATCGACATCCACCGAAATGAGATCGAATCGGAACTCGTCCCCGACCGCGGGATGCGCGTGGATCCACGATTCCGCCGCCCGTCGCATTCGGCGGCGCTGACCCCACGACAACGCGTCGGCCGCCCCCTGAGGACCGCGGGATCGCGTTTTCACTTCGACGAAGACCACGACCTTGCCATGCAAGGCCACGAGATCGATCTCGTATCGCCGCACCCGCCAGTTGCGGGAGAGGATGCGGTACCCTGCACGCTCGAGGAACCGCACCGCCAACCGCTCGCCCTCCCGGCCGAGCGACCCGCGATCCGCCGCTCGAGGTCCCCGACACGGGGTCGCCCGGGAGCGTGTCGGCTCAGCCAGCGGCGAGCGCCGGCAGGCGGGCGACGTCGCGATCTAGCGCGGCGGCGATCGTACGAAGTTCGACCATCAGATCGTCGAACTGTTCCGGGAAGAGCGACTGCGCTCCGTCCGACACCGCGGTCGCGGGGTCGGGATGAACTTCGACGATAACGCCGTCCGCCCCGGCGGCAACCGAGGCGCGCGTCATGGGGCCGACCTTCGATCGTGCGCCGGTGCCATGACTCGGATCGGCGATGACGGGAAGGTGCGAAAGTTCCTTGATCGTCACGACCGCCGTCAGATCGAACAGGTTGCGCGCGTGCGAATCGAAGTTTCGGACCCCCCGCTCGCAGAGCATCACGCGTGGCTCGCCCTCGACGACGATGTACTCGGCGGCGAGCAGCCACTCCTTGACGGTCGCCGCCATGCCGCGTTTCAGCATGACAGGCTTCCCGGCCCGACCGGCGGCCCGAAGCAGAGAGTAGTTCTGCATGTTGCGCGCGCCGATCTGGATGATGTCGGCATACTTCGCCACCAGCTCCACGCCCGCCGGGTCGAGCGCTTCGGTGATGATCGCCAGACCGGTCTCGGCCCGGGCATCGGCAAGCAGTTCGAGGCCTTCCTCGCCGAGTCCCTGGAACGAGTACGGCGAGGTCCTGGGCTTGAACGCGCCACCTCGCAGGACAGTGGCTCCCGCGGCCGCGACACGCCGCGCAGTCGTGAGGATCTGATCGCGTGACTCGACGGCGCACGGACCCGCCATGACCACCACGTCCGATCCCCCGATCAGGACACCGTTGTCCAGTTCGATGACCGTGTCCTCGGGGCTCCATTCGCGGCTCACCTGCTTATAGGGCGGTGAGACGTGGATGATACGAAGAACACCGGTCAGGCCCGAGAGGTGGCCCTCATCGACCCGGCCGTCGTTCCCGACGAGACCGACGGTGGTGCGCTGTGCCCCCGGCATCGGACGAGCCCGATAGCCGAGGGCTTCGATGGCACGCACGACGCCGTCGATCTGTTCCTTCGTCGCCGCGTGCTTCATCACGACCAACATGACAATCCTCTAGATGGTGCGAGTCGCATGTACGTACGCCCGGCGTTCCTGGCCGGGCGCAACTACAGAAGGTTCGTCGGTGTCACCCAAACGTCAACGTGCGGGTCTACCCGGGGGTGCGGGACGCGGGCCTCTTAGAATCTCTACGCGGAGACCCTCGTGCGCGATTTGGATCTTCCCACCATAGCCCGCCTCTCGGACCAGGCCGGCAACGTCGGTCGTGGAACGCACGTGCGGATAGATATGGCTCAGAATCAGTGTGTCGGGGGCGGCGGCGGCAGCGATCGACGCGACGGCGGATGGAGACAGGTGGTTCTCCCCGACTTCGTGATCGAGCAGCGAACACTCGCATACGAATGCGTTCACCTCGCTCATGAACGGGCCCAGAGTCTTCGTGCGGCCCGTGTCGCCGCTGTATCCGACCGCCCCGAAGTCGCCATCCAGACGATAGGCCAGGCTTTCTTTCGTGTGGGGCGTCTTGTGCGTTCGAAGGGACGTGCCGCCATCGAGCCGCACCTCGTCGCCAGCGGCCAGTTCGTGAATCCGGACGTCGAATCCCGGGTCGATCATGAACGCACCGAGCGTCGTGGCCAACCCGTCGAACAACGCGACCGTGCCGACGGGCCCCCACACATCGAGAGTCCGTGACCGGGGGACGGGAAGTCCGTGCTTGAACGCGAAGAACAGCCCCGGAAGCGCACCGATGTGGTCGACGTGGAAGTGCGTGATCGCGAGGTCGGTCAGTGTCGCCCATGGCAGGTCGAGGCGGGCGAGCGTCTGCACCGCACCCGGTCCGCAGTCGAGCAGGATTCGAGTCGCGCCGTCGTCGAAGTAGAACGACGATGCGCCCCGATCCCCCTCGGGCACCGCTGTACCGCACCCGACGACCACGAGATCAGCGCCACGCCACGGGTCCGCCGCGGGAGTCGCCGTCAGGCCACCTGGGGCGCCTGATCGAACTCCACGCCGACGATCGATGAGACTCCGGGTTCCTGCATCGTGACCCCGTAGATCCAGTCGGCCCCCTCCATCGTGCGCGGGTTGTGCGTGATCACGATGAACTGGGTGTCGCCCTTGAATTCCTCGAGCATGTGGACGAACCGCATGACGTTCGTCTCGTCGAGCGGTGCATCGACTTCGTCGAGAAGACAGAAGGGGCTGGGCTTCGCCAGATAGATGGCGAACAACAGCGCGAGGGCCGTGAGGGCGCGCTCACCACCCGAAAGAAGGTGGATACGCTGCGTCTTCTTCCCGCGTGGGCTCGCGGAAATCTCGATCGGTGAGTCGAGCGGGTCGTCCGGATCCTCGAGCCAGACGTCGCATTCGCCACCCTCGAACAACGTGTCGAACGTGCGGTGGAAGTTATCGCGAACCTGATCGAAGGTCGTCATGAACGCCTCGGCGGCGCTCTTGTTGATTCGGCGAATCGATACGTGCAGATCGTCGCGTGCGGTGAGGAGATCGTCACGTTGCTCGGTGAGGAACTCCAGGCGAGTTTTTTCTTCCTCGTACTCCTGCTGCGCCAGAAGATTGACGGGTCCGATGCGGGCGATCGATCGTCGGAGCTCTTCCAGCTCGGGCTCCCACGTATCCAGATCGCCCTCTTCGAGCGGATCCACCCGATCTCGGAGTTCATCCAGCGTCGAGTCCCACTCCGCCTCGAGCCGCTCTTTGACGCTCGACCGGGCGGCTTCGAGTTGCGTGACCTCCAGGTCGAGGGAGTGTCGCCGTTCGGTGTGCTCGCGCTCCGCCTTTCGCGCGTCACGAAGGGTCGACTCCCGGCTGTCGACGAGTTCGCGTCGCGCCGTGATGCGTTCTTCGAGGGCGACCAGGTCCCTCTCGCGATCCGACCGGGCACCGATGCCCACGGCGATCGTCTCCTCCGCCTCCGCCGATGTTCGCTCAGACCGCGAGATTATCTCCTCGAGCACCCCCCGCTCCTCTCCAAGAGCTGTGGAGCGTGAGTCCGCATCGGCGAGCGCCTCTTCGATCCGATCCAGCACCTCACGACGGTTCTTCAGATTCGCGTCGCTACGCGCCAACGCCAGCTGCGCGTCATGCAGCTCCGAGCGTTTCGTCTCCGCGGCGTTCCGCGCTTCCTCTGCCGCGATTCGCTTCGTCTCGAACGTTGCCTCGGCCGAGGCGACATCGTTTGCCAACTCGTGCCGCCGCTCCTCACCCGTCTCCGACGATTCGACCGCAGACTCGTGGAACGCCTCGAGTTGACCGATCCGCCCGCGCAGTTCGACTCGCTCGTCCTCGAGGCGCTCGAGCCTCGCCGCGGCCGACGCTTCGTCGGCGCTCGCCTGACGTCGGCTCCCCTCGGCGTCTGCGGCCGCCCGTTCGAGCCGGTCGGCGTCCGCGCGCGCGTTTCGAGAGCGATCCTCGAGGCCCGGAATTTCGGCTCGCACTCCTTCGAGGTCGACTTCGAGCGACTCCGCCTCCTGGCGCAGGCCCTCGAGCTCCGCCCGACGACTCAGTACTCCATCCCCCGAACCGGGCCGGCCGAGGTACACGGCACCCCATTGATCCTGCCGTCCTCCATCGGTCCCGACCCACGGGCCGTCTCTCGGTTCGAGCCTACCCGGCGAGGCGCTGACGCTGCCCAGCAAGGCCCGCACCCACGGCGCTCCGGCCCCGTGTACGTCGACGTGGGACAGGAGCGAGTCGGCCGCGAGTTCGGGCTCGCGGCGGGGGCCGGGATCGAGCGGCAGAATCAGCACTCCCTCCTTGGCGTCCCGGTTCTGAAGCCACGTCTGCACGCGCGTCACGGCCTTCCAGTCGGCCACTACCAGGCCGTGCAGGTACGGACCCAGGTGCGACTCCACGGCACCGGCCCAGGTCGGTGGAACGTCGACGAACTCGGAGAGCACTCCTTCCACCCCGGGAACGTCTTCACTCATGAGATGCGCGACGATATCGGGGAGCAACGCGCTCGACCCCACGAGACTCGCGAGGCTCGTTGCCCGGGCGTTCGCCGATGAAAGGTCCCCCTCGAGTTCCGCCGCTCGTTCGCGGAGCCCCCGAAGCGCGGTTTCAGTTTCTTCCAGGCTGGCGCGGGAGGTCTGCAACTGCTCGCGGAACTCGATCACCTGTCGGCCGCTGTCGGCCGCAGAACGCTTCGCGCCATCTAACGCGTCCTGCAGCGTCCGTTCTTCTTCCTCGAGGGCCTCGAGCATGGGTCGGCGGCGTTCGAGCTCTTCTGAACGCTCGCGGGCCCGGTCCTCCGTCGACTTCAATTCGGTCGAACATCGGTCGGAATCGCGCCGCGCCAACTCGAGTGCTTCGCGCGCGTCGTCGCGAGCCGCGGCGGCGGCGCGCGACGAGGTGATCGCCGCATCGGCCGCCTCGCGCAGACTCGTTTCGGCCACGGCCAACTCCTCGCGGAGCGCCTCGGCCCCTTCGACCGTGGCCCCGGCCTCCTCGAGACTCTCGAGCAGCCCCGATCGCCTGGCGTCGGTCTGAGCGAGCTCCGCGGCGAGCACTTCGAGCCGCCCTTTCGCGGTCGTGGCGCGCTCGTCCGCTATCAGTCTGGCTCGTTCCTGTGCTTCGACCGCCCGGCGGGTGTCCTCCACACGGCGGGCGAGTTCGGCGCGTTCGCGCTCCATCTCGGCAACCCCGATCCGAAGCGTTTCCGTCTCCATCTCCGCCGTCTGAAGGGCAGCCTCCTCGGACGGCCGGTCTGTCGTCAGCCCCTCCAGCTCCTTGCCGGCTTCGACCAGACGCGCCTCGGTGCGTATGAGGCTCGCGTCCGCCACGGCCACCTCCAGTTGGAGCAGACGGCCCTTCAGTCTCTGATACCGGTCGGCACGCCCACGTTGTTGCGCGAGCGACCGCACCTTCGACTGGATCTCTACGAGCACGTCGTCGAGACGCTGAAGGTCGGTCTCCGCCTGCTCGAGGCGTCGCGTCGCGACCCGACGCCGATCCTTGTACCGACCGATCTCGGCGGCCTCTTCGAACAACGAACGGCGCTCCTCCGCTCGATCCGACAGGATGGCGTCGACCATGCGCCCCTCGATCATCGCATAGGCGTTCGACCCCAGACCGGTATCGCGACAGATATCGAGAATATCCTTCAGCCGACAGGGGGCTCCATTGAGCGAATACTCGCTTTCACCGCCTCGATACACCGTGCGCCCGATGGCGACCTCCGAGTACGGGAGAGGAAGGGAACCGTCCTCGTTGGAGAGTTCCAGGGTAACTTCCGCCCGGTGGATCGGCCGGCGCTGCTCGGTGCCGCCGAAGATGGCTTCCTCCATGCGTGAGCCACGAATCGCCGTGGGCCGCTGCTCACCCAGGACCCACCGCAGAGCATCGGAGATGTTCGATTTACCGCACCCGTTCGGCCCGACGATCGCCGTGATCCCGTCGTGGAGCTCCACCTTCGTTCGGTCCGCGAACGACTTGAAGCCGTGGAGTGTGAGGGACTTGATGCGCAATGATCGCTCGCTTTTTCTGGGCGTGGTGAGTGGGAGCGCCCGCAGGCCCCGGGAGGCCGCCGACAAACACTCTTAGGGTACGGCGCCGCGTCTCGTGATCAGTTCGGCCGGTTCGCCGGCCGCAGACAACAACTCGCCCATCGGGACTGCCTCTCGTTCGTCGACGTACGCTCCCCCGAACACGCGCCAGACCGTGTCGGACTCGGCGGCGGCGGCCAGGGCGTATGCCGGGATCGCCCTCGACGCGAGCTCGTCGATGCGCCGGTCGGCCGCCGCGCGGTCGGCGAAGACGCCGAAGTCGAATGCGAAGGTGGCGGGCCGCAAATGCCACGCGCCGGCCTCGCCCTTCACTCCGCTCGCCACCAGCGCATCCATCAGATCGCGAGCCTCGTCCCGCGTCGACAGTGCCCCGGCGAAGACCCGATGATAGACGAGGCCCCTGACCGGCGTGGGAGAGACGAAGTAGAACCCGCTCCCTGCGGACCGGAGCTGGCGCAACCGATCGTCGGCATCGGCAGCCGCCGCGAAGGACGCGATCATGACGGAGTACCCGAGCTCCGGCGCCGCGTCGAATGCCGCCACAGCGACGGATTCGTCAAACGACGAGACGAGGGAGTTGTCGGGCGAGGGCGTCACTCGAGTCGGAGGAGCTACGGTCTGCCCGTCCGGCATGTTTCCGCCAGCCGAGGCATCCGCATCCCCGCCAAAACCACCCAGGATCATCCACGAGATCGCCGCCACACCGAGGATCCCGCCGGCGCCGACCGCCACCTTCCTGGTGGGGAATGCAGGTGTTTTCCGAGGCCGCTGCCAACCATCGGAAGACGAATCGGCCGCGACGTCATCCGGTGCCGCAAGGGCATCTCCCGGCGCGGCCCCAGGTTCGTTCGGAGCGGCCGGCGTCGGGGTCGGCGTCTCGATCGCGACCGACTCGGGGGGCGTCGCGGCCGCGACGGGGGGTGGCTCCATTGGCTCTGGCAATGGTGGCAACTTCGGCAGCCCCTCCCCTGCCGTCGAGGGACCCCCATTCCCGTGGCGGCTGTCCGGCCGATCGCTGTTGTCGTATCGAACCCGGCCGAACTGGACGAGCCCGGCGGCGGTCTCCGGCAGGTCGACATCTCCGAGCGCCACGTACCCGTCCATCAGGATCCGTAGACCGTCGAGCCGGAGAGTCTCTTCCGACAAGACGATGAACAGCGTCCCGCCCCTCTCTCGTACGCGATCCACGAAGCTCGCCAACACCGGATCTTCGAGCAGCGAACGGATCGCGGCGGCATCGGAACCGGCCGGAAGATACACGAAGGGGCGGTCGACTCGTTGGACAGCCACATCCGTCAGTCGCGCCCGTCCCTCGAGGGCCGCCGGGAGCCCGCGTGAGCCGGCTGCACCCAGCAACTCATCGAGCGGTGACGGGCCGGGCTCCGCGCTGAGCAACAGAGTGTGCTCCCGGCGGCGGGCCACCGAAGTCGCGATGGCATCCGCCACGGTGGCGCTTCGCTCGGAGTCTCCGGCCTCGTGCACGAGCGCGACGATGTGCGCGTCGCCCGGAACGTCCCACGCGAGAAAGCGGGCGTCCCGTTCGTCACGCTCGCGCACCCCCCCGGTCGCCGCGCGCTCGGTCATCGCGGACCGCCGATGGCTTCGTGGATCCAGGCCGAGATGCCCCGCTCACGCTGAAGCCGGGTGGCGGCTTCCTCGGCCTCGGAGCGCGACCGAAATGGTCCGACCATCAGCCGATACCAGAGTTCGTTGGCCTCATCCCGCCGGGTCAGGACCTCGGTCGCGTAGCCTGACCCCTCGAGCGAGACCTTGAGAGCCTGCAGCGTCTGAAACTGTCGCGACGACGTCGCCACGGCATAGAACCCTTCCGGAATGACCGTAAAGGGGTCGCCCTCCCCCGCCCTTTCCGCCGAAGCCTCCCCCACGAAGTCGATGCCCGCCTCGCCGCGAGCCGGCACGGCACGACCGGCGACCCTGCCGAGCGTAGTCAGTCCGACGTTCAACGGCTGGGCCCGAGCGTCGGTGTCCTCCGCGACACCCTCCTCCTCGGATGCGAGAGACGGCGCGCGCACAACGGGCTCCACCCGACGTGGCGTCCAGCGAACCGGCAGCCACCAGGCGTCGGATGATCCGTCGACGTCGACCGGGCTACCTCCCTCGAGATCGAAGACTCGAACGCTGCCCCCCACGACCCCGAGAACCCGCGGCCCGGGAAGTCCGAGCGGAAGATCGATCCGCCAATCGCTCCCGACCTGCACGGGCTCGGTTTCCCCCGCCCGAACAGCCCAGATTCGCGCACCGTCGAATGCGAGAACGAGCCCGCCCGTCATGGCCGGGCGCACATCCAGCACCGGCCCATCGAGCGTCGTACGCCCGAGAGTCTTCCAACCGTAGCGATCGATCGACTCCAGGCGCGAGTTTCCGGCCGACGCCGTGAACAACCGGTGCTGAGAGGGGGACGCGGCGAGGATGATCGGGGCTCGATCGAGCCGGGTTCGCTCCGTCGGCTCGAGATCCGGCAGCACCCGCTCGACCAACGTGCGGCCGTCATCGCCCTCCGGCAGGATGACCTCGCGACCCCATCCGGTGAGCAGCGCGGGCCCCTGCGAGACCACCGGGTGGATGCTCGACGGTTCCTCAGCCCCTGCCTCCCAGACCTCCAGCCGGGCGGTGCTCCCGGCCCCCGTCAAGAGAACCACCCGTCCACCAGCAGCGAATGCCGCCCAAGCGACGCGGTCGGTCGTCGTGATCGATCGGGTCTCTTCCTGCGTCAGAACGAGCGCGCTCGATTCCCAGACGAAGGCACCTCCAGTCTGGCCGGGGATCCACTTCGCCTCGGGGGGGACGCGACCGACCTCCCGGATGACTTCACCGGAGGGCTGAAAGACCGTGACCGCACCGTCCTCGGCGTGCAGCACCACGCTACGCCCAAGCGAGTACGCTCTCTGCGTGGCGGGAAGTTCGACGGTGCCTGTCCAGCGGACCCTCGAAGGATCATCCGTCGCCCGAAGTTCCGCGACGCCCCCGGCGCGGGGAACCACGAGAAGGCCGTGTCGAGGGATCGAGGTGCCGGCGACGAGGCTGGCGCCCTCGAGAGGTTCGGGGTACAGCGACGGCGACCCGTCACAGGCGATGAGCGCTGTCACGGACACTGCCACCGCCACCACGCCGAGACGCGCGAAGCGGCGAAGAGGAGCTAACGATGATATAGACACGTCACCCACATCCACCGACCCAACTGTTGGTTTGGATGAACTTAGCCCGAAGCGGAAAAGCGTCGCAAGCAATGGCGGTCTCCGGGTTTCGGGAATCCGGACGCAGACCGACACATATCACTCGAATTCGAGGCTCGGCGCGTCTCCCCACAGGCTCTCCAGGCGGTAGAACTCCCGCACCGGGGAGAGGAACACGTGCACGATGAGTCCGACGAAATCCATCAGCACCCACTGGCCCTGGCTCAGTCCCTCGACACCGACCGGACGAAACCCGGCCTCACGCGCTCGATCGACGATGTTCTCGGAGATGGCGCGGGTGTGCGTATCGGAATCGCCGGTCGCGATCACGAAGAAGTCGGTCACGTCGGACAGTCCACGGAGGTCGAGAACGAGTGGCGCGCGCGCGTTGCGCTCCAGGGCCGCCTCCGCGACGCATCTGAGTTCCGGCAACGGCTCCCCGCGGGCGGCAAGCCGCTCCCAGGCATCGTCGAGAGAAATCGATGATACGGTGTCGTCCGTCACTCTTCCGCGACCACCCAGACCTTGAGTGCGGGCTGTACATCGGCATGCACACGCACCGGCACGTCGAACGCCCCGAGCTCCTTGATCGGGTCGTCCAACTGGATCATCCGGCGATCAATCGATAGACCGGCCTCTTCAAGCCGCTCGACGATGTCCGCTGCCGTCACCGATCCGAAGAGACGTCCCCCGTCGCCGGCGCGCATGTTGAACGTCAGCGACTGCTCTTCGATCTGTACGGCCAGAGCACGCGCCGTGTCTCGCTCGCGGTCCGCCGCCTGTTCGACCTCGCGCCGTTCCTCCTCGAAACGCCGTCGGTTGCCATCGGTCGCCAACAGAGCCATTCCCTGCGGGATCAGATAGTTCCGGGCGTACCCGGGACGTACCTGGACCAACTCACCGGCATGCCCGAGATCTACCACGTCTTTTCTCAGAATCACTTCGACCATCTACCGTCCTCCGTATCACATCTCTTTGGGTTCCACCCCCAACCCGGAGCGAAGATCCAGCCACGTATCGCTCAATCCCATTACGAGCGCCGTTCCGAGGGTCACCGGATAAAAGAGAACCGCCGCGACAAGCCATACGGCGATCCACCGACCCGACGACACCATCGTCGTCCTGAGCCACACCAGCACCGCAAGGCCCCTCATCACGTACAACCCACCCATGAACATCACGATGTTTCCACCGGCGCGCACGCCCCAGGCCCCGACCGGGGCCACCAACAACACGAGCCCGACGATCAACGACCACGCGAGGTAGTCATTGAACCGGAACGACCCGAGCGGAGTCAGGGCAGCCTCGCCCCCCCCGAGCAGTCTCGCCAGATAGGACGCAATGCACAGCGCACTCACCGAGGCGAGGGCGATCATCGCCGGGTACACGGCGATCGAAATCGTCCGCAACAGCGCCGTGGCCTCGCGTGCTCCTCCCCACCGTTCCGCCCCCATTTCAACCAGCAGGAAGAACTGGTTGTACTGTGCCGTGATTCGCCCATCGAGGCTCTCCAAAGCCTCCGGACGGACCAGAGCGATCACCGCAACGACCGCCATAGCGATCACCAGTCCGCTCAACGCACGGTTGAACAGACCGCGATCGGGGGCCAGCGCTGTGGCAACGACGAATCCGCCACCGATGAGCAGGCCCCATCCACGCCAAAGATACGCACCAGGCTCAGGATCGCCTCGAAATCCGACCAGGAGCACCATCAGCAGCGCCAGACCGAACACGAGGCTAAACGGTCGACGCCATTGGAACGCGATGAGGTAGATCCCAATCGGAATCCCGATCAGCGCGAACCTTCCGAACAACGTCGGGCTCGGCGGCAGCAGCACCGCGATGATGCCCCCGAGCGCGACTGCCCGCCAAAAGCTCATTCTGCGATCGCTCAGCGCCGCTCCCCTGCTACTCTCCGGCGCGCCCAACCTCTGTGCCCCCGCAACTACCCGTGATAGCCGCGGATGTACGGGAGAAGCGCCAGATAGCGGGCGCGCTTGATCGCCATGGCGATTTGTCTCTGATGCCGGGCGCAGGTTCCCGTCGCTCGCCGCGGTAGAATCTTCCCCCGATCGGAGATGAACCGGTCCAGCGTCCGCTCGTCCTTGTAGTCGACCCGGGCGATCTTGTTCTCGCAGAACCGGCACGCTTTACGAAAGGCCATCGTCAGTCCTCCTTGTCGGTGGCCTCGTCGGCCTCTTCTTCCGCGTCATCGTCGGCCGCTTCCTCGACGTTGTCGCCGGCCTCGTCGTCTCCGGCTTCCCCGTCGCCGGCGGGCACTCCGTCCGCCTCCTCGGCCTCCGACTCTTCGTCCGCCGCAGATCCGTCGTCGTCCGCCGGCCCCGCCTCGGAGGGAGCCTTGTCGCCCTGGCCTTCATCCCCTTCCGTCACGTCATCACTCGCGACATCGCCAGCCCCCGTGTCGCCAGCCGCGTCGTCGCCAGCCGGCGCAGTGTCCGCGGACGCTTCGCCCTCTTTGGCATCCCCCTCGACATCTGCGGATGGCCGCTGCTCGTCGTCGCTGTCGCGTCGAGGCGGCCCGCCGGGACCGAACCGGTCATCCATCTCGCTCTGCATCGAGCCCGCAATGGGCAGTTCGCCCTCGGACAACACGATCAGGTAGCGAAGCAGGTCTTCCTCGAGTTTGAGCATCCGCTCGAGTTCGGGGAGGACGGCGGGGTCGGCCGTGAATTGCGCCACGAGATAGTAGCCGTTCGGCTGCTTCTCGATCGGGTACGCGAGTTGGCGCTTGCCCCACTGCTCGACAGCAGTGATTTCCCCGTTTCCGTCGCCGGTGAGGATGGCATGATACCGTTCGACCTTCGCCTCGATTTCCTCGGGCGTGAAGTTCGAGCGGAAAATATAGACGATCTCGTATTCGCGCATTGAACGCTCCTTCGGTCTCGTTCGGCCCCGGGCGTTTCCCGTGGCAGGAGTCGTACGCTATCTGCGGCGCTCCGCCGCACCTTCTCTGTCTGGCCCCGGATGGTGGGGCCGCGGAAGATATCGTCCGCGGCCCCCGTTTCCAAGGCGGAGACTTCTCAATACAGGCCGGTGAGCAGCCGGACCATATTCCCCACCGGACGGAGGGCCAACTCCACCGTTTCGGGGTCTACCACGGCCAGGCCGTGCACTCTTACGAACCATGGCGCGAGTACGAGAGACACGACGCTCATCAGCTTGATGACGATGTTCATCGACGGGCCCGACGTGTCTTTGAACGGGTCGCCCACCGTGTCCCCGACGACGGCCGCCTTGTGGGGATCGGAACCTTTTCCGCCGTGGGCCCCGCCCTCGATGTATTTCTTGGCGTTGTCCCAGGCACCGCCCGCGTTCGACATGAAGAGCGCGAGAAGCACGCCGGTCACGGTGGCACCGGCGAGTGCTCCGCCGAGGGCCTCGACGCCGAGGAACCGCCCGACGACGATCGGGACGATGATCGCGACCAGGCCCGGAACGATCATCTCGCGTAACGCAGCGGCGGTGGAAATGTCGACGCAACGCGCCGAATCCGGCTTCGCGGTCCCCTCCATGAGTCCGGGAATCTCGCGGAACTGCCGGCGCACTTCCTCGACCATCCCTGCGGCGGCCCGGCCGACCGCGGTCATCGTCAGTGCAGCGATGAAGAAGGGCGTCATACCGCCAATGAACATCCCCATCACGACCAGGGGATTCACGAGATCGATCCCGGTCTCGTTGAGGCCGACGGCGTTCGAATAGGCCGAGAACAGCGCCAGCGCCGTAAGCGCGGCGGACCCGATGGCAAACCCCTTCCCGATCGCGGCCGTCGTGTTACCGAGCGCGTCGAGCGAGTCCGTGATCGCGCGGACCTCGGGGCCCAGGCCACTCATCTCGGAGATGCCGCCCGCATTGTCCGCCACGGGGCCGTAGGCATCGACGGACATCGTGACGCCGACGGTCGCGAGCATGCCGACCGCCGCAATCCCGATCCCGTAGAGACCGGCGAAGCTGAAAGAGAGGAAGATCGCGGCGCAGATCAGCAGGATCGGGATCGCGGTCGACTCCAGCCCGACGGCCAGGCCCGTGATGATGTTTGTGGCGGACCCGGTCTCCGAAGCCGCGGCAATCTTCCGGATCGGCCCCCCGGCTGTGTAGTACTCGGTCACGAGCCCGATGCAGATTCCCACTATCGATCCGAACAGCATCGCCCAGAACGGACCGGCCGCCGGGTGCAGAAGCGTCCAGAGGCCCTCGGCCTGTGCGTCGAAGATCGGCAGGCTCGTGGTGATGAAGTAGGAGAGGATCCAGAATATGACGGCCGCGATGATCGGAGCGGACCTGAGAGCCGTGGCCGGGTTCAGTCGGTCCAGCATTCGAATGGACAGGATGCCGACGGCGCTCGCGATGAAACCGGCCATGATATAGAGAATCGGCAACGAAACCGCGGCCAGACGCGCACCCCCAAGAATCATCGGGCTCGTGATCCCGATCACAATCGTGGCGATCACCGATCCCACGTAGGACTCGAAGATGTCGGCGCCCATTCCGGCGACGTCCCCCACGTTGTCTCCGACGTTGTCGGCGATCGTCGCGGGGTTCCGCGGGTCATCTTCGGGAATCCCCGCTTCGAGCTTGCCCACCAGATCAGCGCCCACGTCGGCGGCCTTCGTGTAGATTCCGCCGCCGACGCGCGCGAACAGCGCGATCGAGGAGGCGCCCATGGCGAATCCGGAAATGATCTCGCCAAAGGGACGAAAACCCACTTCGGTCGGATCGTAAATCAGGAGGACCAGGCCGATCCCGATCAGGCCGAGCGACGCCACGGCCGTCCCCATGACGGCGCCGCCGGAGAACGCGACGCGCAACGCCTGCGCCTGGCCCTGGGATCGGGCGGCTTCCGAGGTCCGAACGTTGGCCTTCGTCGCTGCCTGCATCCCGATGAAGCCGGCGAGAATGGAACTCAAGGCCCCGAGGCCGTACGCGACGGCAGTCCGCGAACCGACGAGCCAGAACAGAAGCCCGGCCACCACAATGACGAAGGGCACCAGGATGGTGTACTCGCGTCTCAGGAACGCCATCGCGCCTTCCTGAATCTGTTTCGCGAGATCTGCCATGACGTCGTTTCCGACGGGCTGCGACTTCACGTAGGTGTATAGAGCGAACGAGAACATCAGTCCGATCACACCCAACCAGAGCGAGAAATCGATATAACCGACCACGTGGTCTCCTTGGTTGTTCAGTTGAAGCGGCTCATCGCCGCCTCCACACCGGCCTCGAGCCAGTGCTCCACCGCTTCTGCCGCGCGCGGCAGCGCCGCCAGCGTCTCTTCTTCTTCCGCCCGGGGCATCCGCGCCAGCACCCACTCCGCGAGATCGATCCGGTCATCGTGGGGCCTCCCCACGCCGATCCGCAGCCTCGCGTACTCATCCCCGATGGCCTGCGCCAACGAGCGAAGTCCATTGTGGCCACCGGGCGAACCCTTGCGGCGCACCCGGATCCGGCCCGGGTCGAGCCACACGTCATCGATCAGGACGAGCATTTCGGTCGCGGGGTCGAAGCTTCGTTTCTCGACCAGCGAGGCGATCGCACGCCCGCTTCGGTTCATGTACGTGAGCGGCTTGTGAATCTCGACATGACGACCGTCGACGGAACCCGACGCCCAGGCGGTCTTCCCCGCGCGCTCGAAGCCTCCGAATTTCCAGCGAACCGCCAGACGATCGGCCAGCCACCACCCGGCGTTGTGCCGCGTGTCCCTGTACCGATCGCCGGGATTCCCCAGTGCGAGAATGACGCGCATGTCGACACCGCCGCGGCGAGCCGTACGGGCGGTCTCTACGCCGATTCGTCCTCTTTGTCCGAGCCGTCCGCGGCCTCCCCGTCCTCCCCTTCGCCCTCTGCGCCTTCCTCGCCTTCCTCGCCTTCCTCGAGCTCGGCTTCTTCGTCTACCGTGATGATCGTGGGCTGGACGCACGTGCAGATCGTGAGGTCCGCGTCGTCGACGATGACGATATCACCCGCGTCGAGATCACCGATGTGGATCGAATCGCCGATCTCCATCGCGGAGACGTCCACCTTGATCTCGGACGGAATCTCGGTCGGCACGCACTCGACTTCGAGCTCGTAGCGGACCTGCTGCATGATCCCGCCGAGGTCGACCCCGGCCGCCAGACCCTCGAGGTGGACCGGCACCTGGACCCTGATCTTCTGGCCCGCCCGAATCTTGAAAAAATCGATGTGCAGAAACTCGGAACGAAACGGATGCCGTTGGATTTCGCGGATCAGCACCTGCTGCGCCTCGCCTCCATCGACTTCCAACGAGATGACGGTCGTGGCAGCATGGATTCGCGCCATCAATCGCTCGAATTCGTGCGTGTCGAGGGTGAGTGCCTGCGGCTCCGTGTAGTCGCCGTAGACGACCGCCGGCAGGCCGCCGCTGCGCCGCAGCTGACGTGCAGCCGTCGTGCCCGTTTCGTTTCGTGGCTCCGCGCGGAGCGTGGCGTTGTCGTTGCTCATATCTGAACTCTCAGTTGAACAGCATGCTGACGGAGCTGTTCGTGTGTGTACTCTCGATTGCCTGCGCGAGCAGGCTGGAGACGGAAAGCACCGTCAGGTTCGGGAGCATGTCTTGGACTTCCCTGGAGATGGGCACGGTGTCCGTCACCGTAATCTCCTTCACATTAGCCTTCGCGAGCCGCTCGACGGCGGGGCCCGAAAACAACGGGTGCGTCGCCAGAACATAGATGTCTTGTGCCCCCTGGTCGCGGATCACGTCGATCGTGGTGGCCATCGTGCCCGCAGTATCGATCATGTCGTCCGGGACGATGCAGTCCTTCCCCTCGACATCACCGACGATGTGCGCGACTTCGGCCACGTTCGGGGCCGGCCGACGCTTGTCTATAATGGCGAGGTCGCCGCCGAGTCGTTTCGCGTATCCTCTGGCCATCTTCGCCGCGCTCACATCCGTCGCGACGACACAGAGGTTGTCCAGCTTCTTCATCTCGTAGTACCGGCGAAACACGGGTGCGGCGTACAGGTGGTCGACCGGGATGTCGAAGAATCCCTGGATCTGGTGCTGGTGAAAATCGATCGACAGCAACCGGTCGGCCCCGGCGGCCGTGATCAGGTTCGCCATGAGTTTGGCGGCGATCGCCACGCGCGGCTGATCCTTGCGGTCCGACCGCCCGTATCCGTAGTACGGGACCACGGCGGTAATGCGAGCGGCGGACGCCCGACGAGCCGCGTCGATGAGAATCAGCAACTCGAGGATGTTCTCCGCCGGTGTGTTCGTCGACTGGATCAAGTAGACGTCTCGACCGCGCACGTTTTCATTGATCCCGACGAATATCTCGCCGTCGGCGAAGCGCTTGATCGTGACGTTGCACAGCTCTTCGTCGAGCACCTCCGCAATCCCCTCGGCGAGGGCGCGGCTCGCGGTGCCAGACAACAACATCATCGGATTCGTGCTGGCGGAGAAGTCCGGCGTTTCCACGTTGTCCGTGATCCGGTGTTCTGGAGATGTGAGTCGGGTTCCGAACCCGAACGAGGCCGGCGGGACCCCTCCCCACCGGGGCGTGCGTACCCCGGGGTTCAACAGCCGCCTAGGTTACCGGGGTCAATGGGTAGTTGTCAACGAAACGCCCGCGTGACCCACTACGATTTTCCCTCGACTTCCCTGACCGATCTATGCCCCCTCCGCCACGTCGGACCCGGCGGGCATGGTGTACACGACCTGTGTGGGATATGCGAACTCGATGCCCTCACGTTCGAACCTCTCGTGGATCGCGAGATGGATCGCCTGCTTCACGTCCATGAAGCGCTTGTATTCGGGCACAGTCACGTAGTAGACGGTCTCGAAATCGACTGAATACGGGCCGAACGCCGTCAGGTGCGAACGGTCATGTCGCGTGTCATCCTGCGCCTCGATGATTTCCTCGATCCAGCCCGGGATGCGTTCCAGCATCTGGCGTGGGGTGTCATACGTCACGCCGATGGAAAGATCTCCGCGGCGATCACCCATCCGCCCCAGGTTCCGGATCCGGCTGCCAAGTAGATCGTTGTTCCCGAGCACGACCTGCTCGCCCGTCGCGCTTCGCAAACGCGTGGTCTTCAATCCCACGTGCTCCACGGTTCCCTTGAACTCACCGACGACGAGGAAGTCGCCGATCACGAACGGACGGTCCAGTACGATCGAAAGCGAGGCCAACAGGTCGCCGAGGACGTCCTTCACGGCCAGCGCTACGGCGATTCCGCCGATCCCGAGACCGGTCAGGAGCGCCGTGACCTCTACTCCCAGGTTGTCGAGGATGAGCAGCAGGACGATCACCCACACCGACAACCGGCCGACGAAGGACATCGCGCTCACCGTCGTCACGGCACCCGGATCGTCCTCTGTCGACCTGGCAACGAACCGGTCCACCCAGAAGGTGATCGCGGCGACTGTCCAGATTCCGCCCTGGATCACGACGGCGATGGCGGCCGCTCGTCTGATCACGAGGGTGACATGCGGCGGCATCGTCAGCCAGATCGACGCGAAGAACGTCGCGACCAACAGCAGCAGGACCACCTTCGTCTGCCCGAGGACCTCGGCGACGAGATCATCGATACTGGTCTGGGTCTGACTGGCGAAGCGGGTGAACCGGCGCAGGGCGAACCGGCCGACGATCCATAACGCGAGGGCCGACGTAAGGAAGACGCCCGCAGCGGTGAGCCACTGCCCGAGCGTGTTGTCGAAGTAGATGTCGTCCAAAGCGTTTCCGGTCATGGCTGGAGTCTCTCCACCGTCCGCGACAGAGGATACCCGCCACCCCGCCCGAGATAAAGCCTTGCCGTAGATGGGCGGCCGCCAGAGTTTTTTCCGACGCGATGACATCCGGGCCACAACGGCCCGGTGTCGTTGGAAAGGACTTTACCGGGGAGCGCAATCCATGGATCGTCGTATCGCAGCGATCGGAGCGACCGTCGCCGTCCTGGTGACGGGGTATCTCCTGCGACCGCCCGTCTCCGCGGCGGAAAAGAGTGGGCTGGAATGCGACCCGGACAACGCGGGCCTCACCGTGCCGGCGGGGTTCTGCGCTCTGGTGTTCGCAGATCTGGAGACCGCCCGCCCGCGGCATATCACGGTGCGCGAAAACGGCGACGTTTTTGTCGCGCTGAGAGGGGCGAGCGGCGGCATCGTGGCGCTTCGGGACACGGACGGAGATGGGCGTGCCGACCTGGAAGAGCGATTCGGCGCGGACGGCGGCACCGGCATCGGATTCTTCGACGGCTTTCTGTACTTCGCGCCCGACGACGGGGTCGTCCGGTACCCGATCGACCCAGACGCTCTGACCCCTTCGGGGCCCGCGGACGTGATCGTGTCCGGGCTCCCCGGGCCGCGCACGCAGCACGCGGCGAAGAACGTGACGATCGACAGCGACGGCACCCTCTACGTCAACATCGGCGGACCGTCGAACGCCTGTCAGTCGGAGCCCCGCAGCCCGGGATCGCCCGGGATCGATCCATGCCCCCAACTCGAGACCCGCGGCGGCATCTGGACGTTCGACGCTCGAGTGCGCGACCAGGATCAGGCGGACGGTGAGCGCTTCGCGACGGGCCTCAGAAACACGTTCGCGCTGGCGATCGGGCCCCGCGGAGGCCTGTGGGGCGTGCAGCACGGCCGGGACGGCGTACACGATCTCTGGGAAGCCCTCTACACGGTGGAGCAGCAGGCGGAAATCCCGTCGGAGGAGTTCGTCTTGATCGAGCGTGGCGACGATTTCGGGTGGCCGTACTGCCTGCACGATCCCGTCATCGGAGCCAAGGTGCTGGCCCCGGAGTACGGCGGCGACGGAACAGAGGTCGGTCGCTGCGCGGCGGCGAAACTGCCCGTGATCGCGTTCCCGGGGCACTGGGCGCCGATGGGGCTCGCCTTCGATCGTGGAAACGACTTGCCCGAACGGATTCGAGGAGGGGCGTTCATCGCGTTCCATGGCTCGTGGAACCGGGCGCCGCTCCCTCAAGGCGGGTACAACCTCGTGTTCGTCGAGTTCGGACCGGCGGGGCCGACGGGGGAATGGGAAGTGTTTGCCGACGGGTTCGCGGGTGATGACGTCAGTCCGCGTGGAGCCGAACATCGTCCGGCCGGGGTGGCGATCGGACCGGACGGGTCGATTTTCGTTTCGGACGACACGGCGGGGCGAATCTTCCGGATCGTGTCTCAGGGCGGGTAGGAGACTGCTTCGCGCCACCACACGGGCAGAATGCCCCGGACGACCGGTCCCGAAGGAGCGTAACTGACGCCAGGGCATGAGTTTGGTGGCGGTTCCCTTCTTGCGCCTTCCGCGCTCGCCAGCGAATCGTCCCGGGGGGACGGCTCAAACGGGTTAGACGGGTACGGGCCGTACGCAAATGAGCCTCATCCACATGTCGGTGATTCTGTTCATCGCGGCGGTTCTCCTCCTGGGAGGGACGCGAGGATTCCTGTGGAGCCATCTTCGCGCTCGCCGATTCGCCCTCCCGGCGATTCGAAGCGTCTCGCCCGAGAAACTCCCGGACGCGCTCGCCCCGATCTTCGAGGTGGCCGAACGCGAGTTGTCGACACTGGGATTCGTGTGCACGGGCGCTCGCCAGATGGACTCGATCGACAGGCACGAGGGACCCCGACCTGAACGCGTGTACGAGCACGCGGAGAGCGGGGCGGTCGCGCTGGTTGGTCCGCCCCCGCCGGGTACGGGCGATCGCCCCTTCAGGGTCGGGTTCGTTTCTCGACTGAGGGACGGCGGGGTGGTCACGACGCTCGGCGGACCCGCCGACCTGACCCCGGGGGTTCCGGCGGCGTGGGAGCGCCACAATCACGATGTGAACGATCTCAGGCTCCAGTGGACACTACACCTCCACGCTCTCGCCTTGCGTGGTGGACTCGAGGCCGCGGCTCCCGTCGCGGCGTCCGAATGGAACGAGCTCGAATCTCAGGCCCTGGCGGTGATGCTCGGGGAATGGGAGCGGGACGGCCTCACCAGGCGGGTCGATCCGCGGGAACGCGAGGGCGAACCGGTCTGGCGTTTTCGAGCGCGACCCGCGTGGACGATGGCCCGCACGCTGTTGGCCGGGCAGCGCAGAGTACGACGCCGGGAGGCCGAGCTCGCGAGGCACAGAGCCAGACGCGCGATGGAGCCGTCGGAGCCTGCTCGCGACCGGGCCCGTGCGGCGTCGATGGCTTGGGGCTACGAGTATACGGTCGCGGCCAGGCGATCGCGGCAAGACGCCCGCTCCAGCGTGTCCAGGTGGGGCACGGGGCTGGTCAGCGGTGGCGCGTGCCTCGCCGTGTTCGGGCTCTGGTTCGGTTGGGAGTTGGCGCTACTCCTGGGCACGGTGTTGTTGATTCACGAGATGGGACACGTGGCCGGCATGGCGGCGTTCGGCTACCGGGACAGGAGGATCCTCTTCCTCCCGTTCTTCGGTGCGGCCGCACTGGGCGAGAAGGACGACGCGACTCTGGCGCAGCAAACCACCGTACTCCTCCTCGGACCGGTACCGGGGCTGCTCATCGGCATCGCCTGCCTGTACCTGTTTTTTGAAACTGGCGGGTTGTGGTGGCTCGCCCTGTCGACCACCGCCCTGGTCGTCAACTACTTCAACCTGCTCCCGATCTCGCCGCTCGACGGCGGCCGCATCGTGGAAACGCTGCTGCTCGGCCGGTACCCTCGAGCTCAGGTCGTCTTCCTCGGCGGCGGCACTCTGACCCTCGCCGTCGGGGCGTGGCTGTTCCTCGATCCGATCCTGGCGGGCATGGCTCTCGCCCTGACCGTCTCGCTCAAGTCGGCGTGGGCCGCGGCAAAGGGGGTACTGAGGGTCCGTGCTCGGATTGACCCGCACATGACGCCGTCCGAGCGCATCCAGAAGGTGTTCGAGACCCTGCACGAGGCGCCCTTCGGTGGCGTGCCCGCCGCCCAACGTGTCCGGCTGGCCAGCATTATCGTTCCGCGTCTCGGGGTGCTGCCGGCCAGACCGAAGGCCGCGATCGCCGGCGCCCTGATCTATGCCGGTCTCTTGATCGGGACGCCGCTCGTCATCAGCGCATCCGTCTATTCCTTCCAGCCGGAGTTGTGGGAACTCATGGTGTCCGGGATCGATCGCCCGGCAGAAAGGGACGGCGTTTCACGGTCCGTCGACCGGGGTGCGGTGCCCTACGGTGAGAGAGATACCCGAACCCATCAGGTGAGCCGCGTCAGCATCTCCGAGGCGTCGCTGGTCGGGAACTGACACGCGAAGTCGGTGCACACGTACGCGACCGCGACACCATCCACGGACTCCTGCCCCGAGGCGAACGGGGCCAGTTCGTCGATTCTCGCGGCCTCTGTCGGATCTGACGGCCGAAGCAGCACTCCTGTGCGGGGACGAAACTCGCTTCGAAGGGCAGCGAGCAGGCGGTGCGTGTCGGCGCCGTCCCGATCTCCGGCGATCACGACCTCGTTGGACGGACCCAGCGCCAGGTCGAGCGCCACCAGCGACATCGTATGAACCGATGGACGTTGGGCGACCGTTCCCGCGAACGCCCGCTCGACGGCCGCTGCGCGATCGCTCCACTCCGTCGAACCCGTCAGTTGCGCCAGTCGGAGGAGGATGTACCACGTGGTCGCGTTGGCCGACGGCGTGGCGCCGTCATAGATCTCGCGCTGCCGTACGATGATATCGTCGGCATCGGCAGCCGAGGTGAAGACCCCACCGTTCTCTTCATCCCAGAACCGGTCGACCAGTTCGGTGGCGAGTCGATTCGACGTCTCGAGCCAACGCGGGTCGAACGTTGCCGAGTACAGCTCCAGCAACCCCCAGATCAAGAACGCATAGTCCGAGGCCCCCGCCGGGATTCCGGCGTCCCCATCCCGATACCGGTGCAGCAGACCTGTCTCGCCATGCAGCCTGTCCAGAATGAACTCGGCGGCGGTAGCGGCCGCGTCGACATACCGGGGTTCCTCCAGCGAGCGACCCGCGATGGCGAACGCCGCGATCATCAGGCCGTTCCAGTCGGTAAGGACTTTGTCGTCCAGGAGAGGGCGTGGGCGAGGCGCGCGGGCCTCGAAGAGCACCTTACGTACGCGTTCGAGACGGCGAAGAACGTCTTCCGTTCCTTCCGCTGCCGCCTCGGCCAGAGCCGCCACGGAAGCCCTGCGGTACGGAATGTTTTCCCCCGTCATCTCGCCCGTCGCCTCGTCGGCGAAGTTCCCGCGGCTCTCGATCCCGAACGCGTCCCTGGCGAAGGCGGCCTCCTCTACTCCCAGGACGGGGATGACCGCGGCGTCGAAGTCCTCTCTCGTCCAGACGTAGAACGCGCCCTCCCGCCCCTCGCTGTCCGCGTCTTCGGCCGAGAAGAACCCGCCCGCTTCATCCGTCAGATCGCGTGTTACATAGGCGAGGATCTCCTCCACCACTCGTCGATAACGGTCGTCGCGGGTGATCTCCCACGTCTCGGTGTACGCGATCGCCAGGAGGGCCTGGTCGTAGAGCATCTTTTCGAAATGCGGGAGCAACCAGCGAGAATCGGTGGAATACCGATGAAACCCGTACCCAACGTGATCGAAGACGCCGCCCCGACGCATCGCGCCAAGCGTTTTCTCGATCATCTCGAGCGGGCGCCGTTCGCCCGTGCGCTCATGCCAGCGGGACAGGAACAGGAGGTTGTGAGGGGTCGGAAACTTCGGCGCGTTGCCGAAGCCTCCCTGATGGTCGTCGAATCGCGCCTCCAGTTCGGAGAACCCACGCCGCAGAACGTCTTCTCCGAGTTTGTCCGCAGACCGGACCGACGACCGTACCTCGATTTCCCGAACGGCGGCCACGGCTGCCGCCGCGGACTCTTCCAGGTCTGACCGTCGCTCGTCCCAGAGCCCGCGGAGCCGGGGCAGGAGATCCAACATGCCGATGCGCCCATGGCGGGTCTCGCGCGGGAAGTAGGTTCCGGCGAAGAACGGCTGCTTGTCTGGCGTCATCACGATCGTGAGTGGCCATCCGCCCTGACCGGTCATCAACTGACAGACCGTCATATAGACCGAATCCACGTCGGGCCGTTCCTCTCGATCGAGCTTGATCGAGATGAACCCGTCGTTCAGTAGCGCGGCGATCGTGGGGTCCTCGAAGGACTCGTGCGCCATCACGTGGCACCAGTGGCACGTCGCGTATCCGATCGAGAGAAAGATCGGCTTGTCTTCCGCTCGGGCCGTTTCGAACGCCTCTTCACCCCAGGGGAACCAGTCCACGGGGTTCATGGCATGCTGCAGCAGGTAGGGACTGCTCGCGGTACTCAGGCGGTTGGGAGTCGGGTGCGCATCCGACTCGCCCGACGTCGTCACCCGCCGATCACCCTCGTCGGCGTGAGCCGGGTGTCCTCGTTCCCGGTCCCGAGTCGGCCGGCCTCTCCGAGTCCCCAGCAATACGCCGTTCCGTCGATCAGGAAACTGCAGGTGTGATCCGCACCCGCGGTGACAGTGGCGTGGCCGACCGGCCCGGATACGAGGGAGGGATCGAGCCGGCGGAGCACGTTTCCAGTGCCCAGTTGACCGCTCGTACCTGCCCCCCAGCAATAGGCGGACCCGTCGCTGGCCGCGCCACAGGTGTGGTCGAGCGACGCGCTGACCCGTCCGAAATCTAGCCCGCCAGTGACCAGAAACGGCTGCAGCCGATCAGTGGTCGTGCCAGACCCGAGCTGCCCATCCGCACCGTTCCCCCAACAAAAGACGTTGCCGTCATCTGCGATGCCGCACGTATGCTCTCCGCCGGCGCTCACCTGCGTGAACGCCAGATTTCCGTTGGTCGGGGTCGGCTCAAGCCGGTCGAGCGTGTTGCCCGTGCCCAGCCGTCCATCGTCGCCCGCGCCCCAGCAATACACGACGCCCGGCGCGGTCACGCCGCACGTGTGCGAGTCGCCCGCGCTCACCGCCGTGAACACGAGTCCCCCCAGTACCAGGCCCGGACTGAACCGACTGCCCGTGTTTCCGGTCCCGAGCCGACCGCGCTGTCCCGATCCCCAGCAGTACGTGTCGCCGGTTGTCGCGACACCGCACGTGTGGCTGGTACCGGCGCTGACCGACTCGAAGCGGATCGTCGACGATACGAGGGCCGGCGTGGACCAGTCCTGTGTCCCACCGTTCCCGAGCTGGCCCTCGCTTCCCTTGCCCCAGCAAAAGGCGCGACCGTCTGCCGCCACCCCGCAGGTGTGGAACGCGCCCGCGTCGAGACTGACCAGATCGACCGTGGTGAGCACGCGGGTGGGGGCGTTTCGATCCGTGGACAAACCGTCGCCCACCTGACCGGCATCGCCCTTACCCCAGCAGAACGTCCCCCGCT
>JBGMQU010000021.1:0-29018 GCA_048060725.1 Gemmatimonadota bacterium
CCCGCGAGGAGCATGGCGAGCCCGCTGAACGTGGCGAGGATCCCGCTCATGGCGGCATCCCCCTGGATCGAGTCGTCGACGTAGTCCTGGAGGGTCCGGACCTGTGACAACGGAGCATCCGGGTCCATCGCCGCGATCTCCTGTCTCAGGGCACCCACGAGCTGTTCCGGCGGCACCGTCGTCTTGAGGACGATCGACATGTCCATCCCGGTGCTCGTCCCCGACTGAAGCAGAGGCATATACACCTGGATTCTCGACGGGCTCTCGAGCTCATAGTGCCGGACGTTCTGTGCGACGCCGACCACCGTTCGGTACACCGGCTCGGGGTTCTCCCTCGTCCCGTCGAACTCGAACGTGACCCGTTTCCCGAGCGGGCTTTCGCCCGGCCAGTAGCGCTCGGCCATCGTCTCGTCGATGATCGCGACGAGTTCGCCGGGCTGCCGATCGGAGGCCGTGAACGTCCGTCCGCGCAGGATCGGCACGCCGAACGTCTCGAAGTAGGACTCCGACACGACCCCGAACAGGACCGAATCGCCATTGTCGGGTGTGATCGGCTCGCCTTCTGGGAAAATCCGCCGCTCCCACGAGCGGTTTGCGAGGGGGAGGAGCAGAGTGGTCGTGACCTGTTCGACACCGGGAATTGCGCGCGCCCTGTCTTCGAGCCGGTCGTAGAATCCGCTCCACTCCTCACGCGTCGCGTAACGCTCTCCGTCGATCGAGACGCGTGCCGTCAGCAGGCCCTCCGTCTGGAATCCCTTGTCGACCGTCCGCAATTCGTGAAGGCTCCGGATCATCAACCCCGAACCCACGAGCAGCACCATCGACAGCGCGACCTCCGCGATGACGAGGGCGCCGCGCAGCCGACGATTCCCGCTCGTCGAGGTCCGCGATCCCTCCTTCAGGTCGTCCGACAGGTCCGGACGTGAGGCGCGCAGTGCGGGGAATACGCCGAACAGCAGCCCCGAGGAGGCGGCCACGAGAAACGTAAACGTCAACACCGTGCCGTCGAGGGTGATGCGGCCGGCGGCCGTCGCGACCCCTGGAGGCAACATCGGGGTGAGCCCGCGCAGAGCGACGATCGCCACGACGATGCCGAGCGCCCCGCCCGTCAGCGACACCACGAGGCTCTCGATGAGCAGGCCACGCACGATGGTCCCGCGGCCGGCTCCGAGGGCCGTTCGGACCGCCACCTCCTGTTTTCGTCCTTCTCCGCGGGCGAGCGTGAGGTTCGCCACGTTCGCCGTGGCGATGAGCAGGACGAAGCCGACGGCTCCGAACAGGATCCACAGCGCGGCCTCGAAGTCGCCGATCGCCGCCTCCCTGAGCGTACGGATCTCCACACTCGCGTTCTCGAGCGCCAGCTCTTCCGTGATGCCCTGGTTGATCCGGGCCAGGTCCTGCACCGCCGACTCGATCGTCGAGCCGGCGGCGAGTCGAGCGTAGATCCGCGTGCCGAAGGAGCTCTCCCGATCAGTCCACGGTAGATCGGGGATGCTCCCCATCGGGACGTAGATCTGGGTAGACGGCCGGGGAAACGACCAGCGCGGCTCGAGGATCCCGACGATCGTGTGCGGACGTCCGTCGAGTACCATCGACTGCCCGACGACCCCCTCATCCGCGCCGAACCGATCCGTCCAGAACGTGTGACCGAGCACGACCACCGGCGGGCTGCCGAGCTCCGTCTCGTCCGGACCGAACACTCGACCCCGGTACGTCGCGGCGCCCACGGTCGCAAACACGTCGCCGAGGACCATCTGCGTCGTGAGGATTTCGGCCGGCCCGTCGCCGGTCAGCGTCATCCCCGTACCCGCCGTCGCGCCGTAGCGGTCGAACTCGCCGGTTTCGCGCCAGCTCTCGTAGTTGGGGATCGACGTGGAGATGTAGAAACCCTGACGCGACACGACGTCCAGCGTGACGAGCCGGTCGGCCTCGGCGTAGGGCAGCGGGTCGAGCAACGCCCCCTTGATCACCGTGAAGATCGCGGTGACGCCTCCCATCGCGAGGGCGATCGTGAGCACGGCGACCGACGCGAACCCCGGCCGTCGGAGGAGTGAACGGACGGCGATGCGAGCGTCCTGGAGAAGTCCGGTCATGTCACACTCGAGATTGTGGGGTGCGTGCGAGATTGTGGGGATGCGCGCGCGCGTGTCGGTTTGAGACGTGGCCAGCAGGCGCAGAGTTGCAACTCTGCGAGTGCGGCGGCCCTCTTCGGGGTCGCCGCGTTGTTCCTGCCGTGGCACCATCGTCCCCGCGGCGGCGACGCCACGATGCTCCGACGGGGGCGCGGCGGCAATCCGGAGACTATCTTGAATTCATGTAGCGGTGAGGGGTGGGGGAGCAGCCGCAACGGCGGAACATCAGGTGTCTTCAACAGCCTCTCAGGAGCTGCTCATGCGACCGTTCGTCGGACGTGAGTCGCAACTGGCTCAGCTCGACGAGGCCCTCTCTCGAGCCACCGATGGCAAGGTCGCCGTCGTCTTCATCACGGGTGAGCCGGGTGCCGGCAAGACGGCGCTGGCGGCCGAATTCGCGCGCCGTGCGCAGGAGACGTATCCCACCCTCGTCTATGCGCCGGGTCGTTGTGACGCTCATGATGGCCAGGGCGATCCATATCTGCCGTTCAGGGAGGTGCTCGACGTCCTGACCGGTGACGTCGAGGGCCGGCTCGAAGAAGGCGCGATCTCGGACGAAAACGCGCGCCGGCTCACGTCCTTCATCCGCTCCACGGTGAAATCCGTCTTCCAGTATGGCCCCGCCCTCATCGAGGTCTTCGTGCCGGGGGCCGAGCTGGCTTCACGGCTCGGCACCGAGCTCGCGCGGAAGCTGGGCTGGAGGGGGAAGGAAGCGGCGATCGAGCTCGCCGGCTTCGAGCAGGAGCACGTTCAGGAGCAGTACGCCAACGTCCTCGGGGCGCTCGCGGAAGAGCGTCCCCTCGTCATTCTTCTCGACGACCTGCATTGGGCCGATGAGGCGTCGCTCTCGCTCCTTTTCCACCTCGGTCGTCGGCTCGTCTCGAAGCCCGTGTTGATCGTCGGGACCTACCGGGCTCAGGACGTCACCCTGGGTCGAGACGGCGAGCGTCATCCCCTCGAGCCCATCGTCAACGAGCTCAAGCGAGACCAGGGGGAGATCGAAGTCCCGCTGGATCCCGTCTCCGACGCCGAACGACGCGCGTTCATCGACGAACTTCTCGATGTGGAGGACAACGATTTCGACGAGGAATTTCGAGAGAGTTTCTTCCATCACACGCGTGGGAATCCGCTCTTCGCCACCGAACTTCTGCGGTCGCTGCGAGAGCGTGGGGTTCTCCGTCGAGCGGGGGGCGGTCGGTGGCGTCGTGTGGGAGACGTCGACTGGTCGCGGATCCCCGCGAGAGTCGAGGGTGTCATCGCCGAGCGGGTCGGCCGCCTCGACCCGGATACTCGCCGGCTCCTCGCCACCGCGTCCGTCGAGGGCGATGAGTTTTCGGCACAGGTCGTCGCGGCGGTGGAGGGTGTGGAGTTGAGACCCCTCGTCGGCCGCCTCGGCGAAGTGGCGCGCACCCACGGCCTCATCCGTGCCCAGGGTCAGGAGACCGTCGGCGGGACCAGAATCTGGCGTTACGGCTTCACGCACATCCTCATCCAGAAGTACCTGTACGAGAGCCTCGATCCGGCGGAGTGTGGACTGCTGCATTCCGAAGTCGCCGACTCGTTGATCGTTCTGTATGGGGATGAAGACGTGCGCATTGCCGGTCAACTCGCGAGGCACTTCGAGCTCGCCGGGGACCGGCGCATGGCCGCGAGGCACCGAGAGCGGGCCGGTCATCGTGCGCGGGCGTGGTACGCCAACGCGGAAGCGGCGGGGCACTTCCAACAGGCCCTCTCGCATCTCCGGACCCTCTCGGATCCTGGCGCGGACTCCGATTCAGCGGACCCGGCCGTCCTGGCCCGTGTCCTCGTGGCGCTGGGAGAGGTCGAGTCGGATCGCGGCGAGTACGAAGAGGCGCTGACAGCGTTCTCGGCCGCGCTCGAAGGCGGCGGCCTGACGCGGCTGGAGATCGCGCGAGTGCACCGCGGTATCGGGGACAACTGGCAGCGTCAACACCAGGAGGCGGAGACGCTCGCCTCTCTGGACCGGGCGCTCGCGGTGCTCGCAGGCGGCCCCGCCGACGATGACGAGACCCGGTGGGCTCGCGAATGGCTCGACACCAAACTCACGCTGTTGTGGGCGCAGTACTGGTGGAACCGCCCGGACGAGATGGAACGGATCGCCGAGGAGATTCAGCCGGTCATGGACGCGCATGGTCGACCCGAGCAGCGGGCGAAGCTGCTTCGCGGGTTGACCGCCCTCACGTTTCGACGCAGTCGGTATCTGGTCGACCCCGACGAACTGGGCGACATGGAGGAGGCCCTGACCGCGACCCGGCAGACCGGGCATCTGCCTGAAACGTGCGAAACAATCTTCCAGCTCGGTTTCGCGATGCTGTGGGCGAGTCGCCTGGACGAGGCGCGGGACCGATTGCTCGAGGCGGGTGACATGGCGGCCCGGTTCGGCTTCGGTCTCCTGCGGCTTCTGTCTGCCACGTACCTGGCCGTCGTCGAGCGCCTGGCACAGGACGTGGACGAGGCCGCCCGACGGGCCGCCGAAGCGCGCGCGATTGCCGCTTCGGCAGGCAACCCGGGGTATGAGGCGGTCGCCGATGCCAATCTGGCCTGGGTCGCGTGGCGACGCGGTGATCGCGAGCGGGCGGAGCGACTGGTGCGCTCCGCCGTCGCGACGTGGGAGGCCGGACGCGGCATCCGCTACCCGCTCGAGGTTCTGGGCCGTTGGCCGTTGGCTCTCCTCGAGTACGAGCGCGGCGATACGGCGGCCGCGATCGAGCAGACGCGCGCGATACTCGATCCGGGACAGAAACGGCTGTCCCCGTCTCTCGAGGGTGCGCTCGAGGATGTGCTGGGCCGGTGGGAGGCGGGCGATGAGGTCGGGGCGGCGGAGTCGTTTCGCGCGGCCGCCCATGCGGCGGAGAAAGCCGGATATGTCTGATCAGGTCGCAGACGTTTCCACAGACGTTTCGACGGAAGCTCCCGCCGGACCGCTCTGGACGCCGGCTCCCGAGCGTGCCGCAGCGACCGATCTCGCCGCGTTCATGGCGTACGTCGCGCGGACCTACGGAGTCGATACGTCCGGCTATGAGCCGTTGTGGCGCTGGTCCGTCGAAAGGGACACTGAATTCTGGACCGCCGTATGGGACTACTGCGGCGTGATCGGCGAGAAGGGCGAGCGGACGATCGTCGACGGGCACCTGCTCCCCGGCGCGCGTTTCTTTCCCGACGCCCGGCTGAACTTCGCCGAGAACATGCTCGAACGGCGCGACGGTGGTCTGGCGATGATCGCCCGACGCGAGGATGGGCTCGCCCGCGATCTGACGTGGGGCGATGTATACGACGCCACGTCGCGTCTCGCGTCCGCCCTGCGGGCCGCCGGTATCGTTCCCGGCGATCGGGTCGCCGTGTATCTCCCGAACATCCCCGAGGCGATGATCGCCATGCTCGCCGCGTCGAGCCTCGGCGCGACGATCTCGACCGCGTCTCCGGATTTCGGCGTGCAGGGCGTCCTCGACCGGTTCGGCCAGATCGAGCCCCGCGTCCTGATTGTGGCGGACGGGTACATCTACGGCGGCCGCCGGCACTCCAGCCTGGCGAAGTTGCCCGCGATTCTCGACGGGTTGCCGACCGTCGAGCACGTCGTGGTCGTCCCGTATCTCGAGGAGTCGCCAGATCTGTCCGGTATCCGCGACGCGGTCGTGCTCGCGGATTTCATCGCGGAACACCCCGCCTGCGAGATCGAGTTCACGAGGCTCCCGTTCGATCACCCGCTCTATATCCAGTTCTCTTCCGGCACGACCGGCGCCCCGAAGTGCATCGTGCACCGCCAGGGAGGCATCCTTCTTCAGCACTTCAAGGAGCACCGATTCCACAACGATGTGCGCCCGGATGATCGCGTGTTCTACTTCACGACGACGGGATGGATGATGTGGAACTGGCTGGCGAGCGTTCTCGGCTCCCACGCGACCGTCGTGCTGTATGATGGCTCGCCCGGTCATCCGGATCTCAACGCGCTGTGGGACCTGGCCGATGAGACCCGGATGACGCTTCTCGGCACCTCTCCCAGGTTTCTCGATTCGTGCTGGAAAACGGGGTTGCGCCCCATCGACAGTCACGATCTTTCGTCGGTCCGCATGATCTGCTCGGCCGGATCGCCGCTTCTTCCCGAGGGGTTCGAATACGTATACGGGAGCGTGAAGCGCGACGTGCAGGTCGCGTCGATCTCCGGGGGCACGGACCTGTGCGCGAGCTTCGTATCGGGCAACCCCATGCTTCCGGTCTGGTTGCCGGAGATCCAGTGTCGCTCGCTCGGGATGGACGTCGACGTGTTCGACGATGCGGGCCGGTCGTTGCTCGGCGCACCCGGCGAACGGAGCGCGAAAGGGGAGCTGGTGTGCAAGAGCGCCTTCCCGTCCGTGCCCCTGTCGTTCTGGGGTGACGACGACGGCTCGGAGTTCCACTCGGCGTACTTCGACACCTATCCGGGCGTCTGGCACCACGGAGACTACGTCGAGATTACGGAACACGGCGGGATGATCATCTACGGCCGCTCCGACGCCACGCTCAACCCCGCCGGCGTCCGCATCGGGACGTCGGAGATCTACCGACAGGTCGAGAAACTGCCGGAGATCACCGAGGCGGTCGTAATCGGACAGGAGTGGGAAGGGGACACCCGGGTCGTCCTGTTCGTGCGGCTGGCAGACGGCGCGGTTCTCGATGAAGAACTGGTCCGGACGATTCGGGCGGAGATCCGACGCGGCACCACCCCGCGCCACGTGCCGGCGCGGATCGTCGAAGTCGAGGACATCCCCCGGACGAAAAGCGGTAAAGTGGTCGAACTGGCGGTCCGGTCGATCGTGCACGGCCGCCCGATCAAGAACATCGAGGCTCTCGCGAACCCCGAAGCGCTCGAGTGGTTCAGGGCCCTCCCGGAACTCGCGGTGTAGCCTTCAACAGCCCTCCAGCCTTCAATCCCTCCAGCAGGACTGCCGCCAGGGTCTGTCCGTGGTCGGCCACGCGCGAGCCGTCGGTGTTGATCTGGATCGCCAGGGCCGCCCCGGCGGCGGGGAAGTACATGACGAGCGAGTTGTATCCGGGGAAGAACCCGCTGTGTCCGTACGTGATGCCGCGCGGGGTTTGCGAGATCGTCACGCCGAGCGAATAGACGCTGCCCCGAACGGGCGAGGCGCCGCGGACGGTAGACTCGAGGAGGTCACCGAGGTAGTCGCCCTCGAACGCGTCCCCCTCGTACAGGAGTTTCGCCCAGCGGACGAGCGCCTGCGGGTTGTTGTACAGGCCGCCCCCCGTCCACTCGATCGCCGGATTGAACACCAGCCGGCCGTCGCTCCCCACGACTTCGAGTGGCGTCCCGAAGAATTCCGCGCTCACTGCGGCGTACCCCTGAGACAGCCGCGGTGCACTCCGGCGATCCTGCGGGCGTGTCATGTCGAGCGCGAGTGGAACGAGAATTCGACGCCGAAGCTCGTCGTAGTACGTCGACCCGGAGGCCGCCTCGAGCACGAGGCCCACCACGATGTAGCCGGTGTCGGTGTAGTTGTAGCCCAGACCCGCCGGGAAGAGGGGCTCTTTGTCGAGCGCAAACTCGACGAGCTGCTCGTGTGTCAGCGTAGCGTCGGGGTTGCCGCTCGCCATGAGCCTCGAAAGGGCGGCGACGAACTCCTCCGAATCGAATGCATGGTCGATCAACCCGGCCGAGTGGGTGAGCAGGTGTCGAATAGTGATATCCGGACCGTTGGGCAGCCGGTCGAACCACGGAGCGTCGCCGATCCACTTCGAGATCGGATCGTCGAGGTCCAGCACGCCGTCGAGCGCCATCGAGATCGCCGTCGCCGCCACGTACGTCTTCCCGATCGACCCCGATGGCATCGTCATGTCGGGCGTCATCTCGATGCGGCGCTCGATGTCGGAGTAGCCGGTCGCGAAGGCGAAGATCTCGCCATCCGGCGTGATGTAGGCGGCCGTCGCGCCGGGGAAGATCTCGTCTGTTCCCTGCGCGGCGGACCAGAGGCTGTCGAGGGTCGCCTGGAACCGCTCGGCCAATTCCTCCCGAGCCGATGCGCTCTGCGCCGGCTCGCCCTGGCCGAGAACCGGAGCCGACGCCCCGAAGAGCCACCCCGCGGCCGCGAACGCACACGCGACTGCGGTCAGGAGACGACGTCGCACGTCAGTCGACTCGCTCGAACCGAAGATCCCAGACGCGGCTCTGGCTCATCGTCAGCTCGTTCACCCGGCCCGCGCCATCGCGCCGGAACACGATCATTCCCCATGGACCGCTGAAGGCGTCTCGATAGGTGGCCGCGAGCGGCCGGCTCTCGCCGTAGCGATCGACCAGCCCCAACTCGCCATCCTCCAGCGCGATCCAATACGTCACTTCCGCCTCGTGACTCGAGTACTCGCCGACGTACTCGGCGAGTTCGGCCCCGGAAGGCGTGTACCGCTCGACGGGCTCGAGCCTGACGCCGCTGCTTACTGTCGTGGAAAAGACCGCGATGGGGCGGGCCGAGTCGCTCGCCTCGAATTCGACAGCGACGCCGGCGGGGTTCTCGAAGCGAGTCTCGGAGACCGGGGTGAGCTCGAGCTCCTGACCGGGAAAAAGGCCCCGCATGACGAGGTGATCGTCTTCCACCGTGATGTCGATGAACGTGTACCGATTCGGATCGCGGTACCCGCCGGTGAAGCTCTCGAGCCGCTCGGTGGTCAGGTCGAACGCGGCGATGTCTGGCGGCTCGGTGAGCACATCGGCCAGGTAGATGTCGGCGACGCCGTGGGCGAGAGCGCCCGCGTTCGCGTTCCCGGCGTTGCACATCACGGAGACGGCGAGCCCGTTGTCCGGGTAGCGGGTCAGGTACCCCCGGTACGCAGCCGTGCCACCGGCGTGCTGGACCTCACGAACTCCCTTGTATTCTCCGATAAAGAGGCCGGCGGCGTATGCGATCTCTTCTCCGCTGTCGAGCACGCCGCGCCTGTGCATCTCTTCCACGAACGCCGGACCACCGACCTCCCCGGTGTCGAGGTTGCGGGTGAATTTGAGCAGATCGCCGACCGTGGTGAGGAGCCCGCCGTTCCCGTACACGTTCTCGAACGGCATCAGCATGTGCCATTCGTCGTCGTCCCCGCGTACGTACCCGACCGACCGGTCCTTCACCACCTCCGTGAAATCGTCCCGCCACTGCGTCTTCGTCATCCCGAGCGGCCCGAAAATGCGTTCCTGGGAGAACTCGTCCAGGGTCTTCCCGGTCACCCGTTCGACGAGCATGGCCTGGAGGTTGTAGCCCGTGTTCGTGTACGAGTAGCGCTCTCCCGGCGGGTAGTTGAGCGACTCCTGACGGGCCGCAATGTCGAGCACGTGCTTGTGCGTGTAGACCCGCGTCGTCCTCTGCCAGCCTTCGATCCCTGCGATCGAGCCCCAATCGCGGAGCCCGCTCGTGTGGTGGATCAACTGACGCACCGTGATCGGTTCGCCGTAGTCCGGCATCTCCGGGAAGTACTCCCGGATGTCGTCGTCGAGCGAGATCAGACCGTCGAGCGAGAGCATGATCGTTGCAGCCGCCGTGAACTGCTTCGACACCGACCCCGGTTCGAACACCGTCTCCCCGCCGTTCGGGATATCGTACTCGAGGTTCGCCATCCCGTAGGCGCGAGTCAGCGTTGTCTGGCCATCTCGGGACACGGCCACGGCACAGCCCGGCCCGTCGTCGGTCGCGAACTGGCTGAACACCCCGTCGATGGCGGCCAGGTCCGCCGTGGCGTCGTCGTTACCGCCATCGTTGCCGCCGTCGCCGGCGGGCGCACACGCGATGGATAACGCGACAAGGGAGAAAAGCGCGACGTGAGTCAGGGAACGAACGTTCATACGGCGGACCTCTTGTTTTGACATCTCGGCAGTCGTTTCAGCACCGATCCGGTCCCTTCCGCCCGGCGCCTCCAGAAAGAATAGTCGCTGCAAGGGAGACGCGGCAGGGCCTGGCGAGATGGGCTCAGCCCGCGTCCCTATTGAATATTACGATTCGTAATGTTCCATACGGTTGCGGTGAGAGGGGTCGTGTGGCCGTCGGTCGGCCGGCGGTCAGCCGTCGGTCAACTGACTTCGAGCAGGCGTGCGGCGTTCAACCCCAGGATGCCCGCCTCGTCCTCGCTCGTCAGCCCGAGGCCACGGATCGAACTCAGCATCTTGTCGATGCTCCCGATCATGTGCGGATAGTCGCTCCCGGCGAGAATTCGCTCGGGTCCGGCGAAGGAGATGGCCAGCCGGATGGCCTCCGGGTCGAAGTTGACCGTGTCGTAGTAAAATTCCTTGAGGACTTCGCTCGGCGGTCGAGTGAGGAACTCGCGGTTGGAGCGAAACGCCTCGTACCCACGATCGAAGCGTTCGGCCAGGTACGGCACGGCCCCGCCGAGATGGCCCAGGACCCACTCGGTGTTCGGAAAGCGGTCCGGGATTCCGGCGAAGACCAGATGAGCCGCCGCCAGGGTGGTGTCCATGAGAAACCCGACAATCGGCATCAACATGAACCGCTCCATCGCCTCCACGCCGACCGGATACGTCGGGTGGATGAAGAAGACGGCGCCGAACTGATCGCCGAGTTCCCAGAGCGGCAGGAAGCGGTCGTCCGCGAGAGGAACGCCGTTCGCGTTGGAAAAGAGCATGGCTCCCGGCATCCCGAGGTCGACCATGCACCGCTTGAGTTCCGCGACCGACGCGTCCGGGTTGTGGAGGGGCAGGTGCGCGAGCGTCATGTAGCGGCCGTTCCCGTCACGGACTGCCGCGGCGAGACCGTCGTTGATCACGCGCGCCAGTTCCGCGCCCCGCTCGGGGGACTCCATGAGCGTGCCGGGTGCCGTGAAGGTGAGGACCTGTCGGTCGATCCCCGCCTCATCCAGCACCGTGGTTCGGTACGCGATGTCGCGGTGGCCCGGGACGAGGACGTTGTAGTCACCCGGCGAGTGCAGGATCGGGTTTCCCTCGGCGTCTTCCGTGATGCGGAAGTTGCTGGGCCCGGCTCGTACCGCGTCGACGAACGCCGGGGGGAAGTAGTGGTTGTGAAAGTCGATGATCATTCGAGCGTTCCTCCCGCTTATGCTAGTCGCGGAGACCGGCTTCGGCGTAGCGGCACAGCGCTTCCGGCTCCGTCTGTTCCGTCTGCCGCGTCGTCATGCTTCTCTCCCTGGCCGCGATCGGCCGGAACGGGAGCGCGAGATGCAACAGAGGCCTCGCGCTCTCTCCATGAACCAACCACACCCCCCTCGGTCCGCGAAAGCCCCTGGGGCCCGCTCAAGTCACGGAGGGGAGGGTGAAGTGGAACGTGGCGCCTTCGCCCGGACGACTTTCGGCCCACACCCGGCCGCCCTGGGCCTCGACGAGCCGTTTGACGATCGCCAGGCCCAGGCCGATCCCACCGTTGTCGCGAGTGCGGGAATCCTCGACACGGTAGAACCGCTCCCAGATGAGATCCAGATGTTCGGGGGGGATCCCGGCGCCCTGGTCCTGAATGGCCACGTCGAGGTTCTGTCCGCGACGGGCGACGCGGACACGGACTTCGCTACCCTCCGGCGCATGCGTGATCGCGTTGCCGAGGAGGTTGCGGAAGATCTGCGCGAGCCGACGCCGATCGGCCCGAACCAGATAGGGGTCGAGCGACTCGTCCCTCTTCACGAAGTGGGCGGGGACTCCGTCGCCCTGCAGGTGAACCTTCACACCGGCCGCCGTTGCCGTCGCCGTGAAGGCGTCGATCGCGGTCTCCGCTTCCGTGAAGAGGTCCACGTCGTCCAGGTCGAGCGTCAGCGCGCCTGCATCGGCGACGGCGATCTCCTGCAGGTCCTCCACGAGACGCTCGAGCAGGGATACCTCCTCACGCAGCGACGTCATCGTCGCCTCGTCGGGCTCGCGCAATCCATCCTCGACCGCCTCGAGGGTGCCGACGAGGTTCGTCAGCGGCGTGCGTAGCTCATGCGCCGCGTCGCTGACCATCCGGCGCTTGAGCTCTTCGCTTCGCTCGAGCTCCTTCGCCATCTCGTTGAACGCGCCCTCGACTTCGCCCAGTTCGTCCTTCGACCGGGCGGGGAGCCGCACGCTGAGGTCCCCCTCGCGGATGCGTCGCGCCGCCATCGCGAGCCGTCCGGCCCGGCCGACGACGGGTCGGGCGAGCAGGAGTGTCGCGATCGCGGCGATCAGGCTTGCCAGAAGGACGCCCGTGAGGATCATTCGATCCGTGCGATCGAGAAAATCGGTCACCTGAAACTCGTCCAGCGTCTCGCGCAGCGCCTCGTGCGGCGCTCCCTCATCCGACGCGGCCTCATCCGACGCCCCCACATCCGGCGCTCCCTCACCGCCTCGGGCGCCTTCGCCCAGCCAGACGTTTACGCTGCGGCCTCGAATGTCGATTTCGGGGCTCGGAACCACATACAGCCGGACGGGTTCGGCCGGGTCGACCCCGTCGACAAAGCGAAACCCCTGCGGGATCGTCACATCTTCACCCCGGAGCCGCATCTCGAGTTTACCCTTCCCCCCGGGGAGTTCCCGGCGCAGGTGAAGGACGTCTTCGTCGAACTCGTACGTGGCCTCCTCGAGCCCGGGATCGGTGGTCGCGACGAGCTGGCCGGAGGCGTCGAGCAGCAGGAGGCGCGGTCCGGGGAAGCCGGCCTCGGACGCCGCGTCGGCCATCGCCAGGAGACCCTCGAGCAACTGGTCGGGCTCTGGCGGCGGATCGGTGGCGAGGAGGAACGACACGCTGTCGCCGAGTGAGAGGTCGGCCACGTCGAACGCGGCGGCGACGCGCATCTCGCGGTGTAGCTCGACCCGTGTCCACCGGCCGAAGTACCAGCCGACGCCGACCGTGGCGGCCACGACGAGCGGCCACACGATGAGAAAGAACCGAACGCGGAGAGAGCGGAACATCAGCGGTTCGGCCTCAACGGTCCGTCCTCAATCGGTATCCGGTCCCGAACACCGTCTCGATGTGCTGCGGGCCGCCCGGGGCGACCGCCAGCTTCTTGCGGAGATTCCTGATGTGAACGTCGATCGTGCGATCGAGCGCCACCTCGCCGTGAGTCGGGAGCCGACCGAGAAGTTGCGCCCGCGAGAGGACGCGTCCGGGACGCCTCACGAGGGCGGTGAGGATCTCGAATTCGCTCGGCGTGAGGTCTACCGGAGTATCCCCCACCTCCACCCGGTGCGTTTCGAGGTTCACGAGGATCGCCCCGGCCCGTAGCACTTCGTCCGCACCGGGGGGCGCCCGCCGCAAGAGGGCGTGGACCCGGGCGACGAGTTCCCGCGGGCTGAACGGCTTGGTGACGTAGTCATCTGCCCCGAGATTGAGCCCCTGGATCTTCTGCTCTTCGAGCGTGCGTGCGGTCAGCAGGATGATCGGCGTCGCGTCGCGGCTGCGGACCGCCTCGCAGATCTCGAGACCGCTAGCGCCGGGGAGCATGACATCGAGGATCAGCAGATCGAACCCGCCGTCGTTCGCGAGCGCGAGACCGCGCGCGCCCGATGTCGCCACCGTCGCCTTGTGGCCGGCGTGTCGCATGTACAGCGCGACGAGATCGGCGGTCTTCCGATCGTCCTCGACGACGAGGATCTTCGCCGGCGGTACGGGCGAGTCGGACTTCCCGCGGGTCGTCGCGCGCGTGGTCGATGTCATTCGGGCACTCATGCTCATGGGGTGTGGAACGTCGCGGTCTCCTGTGAAGATCGCGTGAAGCCCTCCCTTAATTTCTTCAACAGCTTCAACAGCCTTCTTAACCTCGTCTTAAGAACCCGCACGTACGGTCCCTCGGTACCCACCGTGAAATCAAGGGGTGAAAAGATATGCGCATGGTCAGCGGGTTCGGGATCGCGCTCATCGTGGCGGTCGGCGAACTGTGGAGTGGCGCCTCGGCGGGGGTCGCCGCCCAGGAGACGACCCTCGGTGAGCCTGTGGCGAGCCGGGATGAGGCGTTCGGGTTGATCGGCGGTGTGCGCGAACTGCCCGACGGTTCCGTCCTCGTCGCTGACCCGCTGGGTGGTCTTCTGGTCCGGCTCGACGCGACGCTCATGTCGATGGAGACCCTGGGCTCGGAGGGCGAGGGCCCGGGCGAATACGGACAACCGGACAACATCTGGCCGGTCGGGCGCGACCGGTCGATCCTCGTCGACCTCGGGAACGCCCGCCTGTCCGACGTCGACCCGGACGGCAGGATCGGTGACGGCACGCCGATCGTGCTCCCCGCAGGTGAAGCCGGCCGGGGCGGCATGGGCGGCATGCTGATGGCCCTGCCGGGCGGGAGCGACGCCAACGGCCACGTCTACTTTGCCGGGAGTGGCTTCGGACCCGACGGACCACGCGACAGCGTCGAGCTGTTTCGCCTTCGTCCGGGTGAGGGCGAACCCGAGCGGGTCGCCACCCTGAAGGCGCCCGAGCTCAACGTCGAAGGATCGGCCGGCAGCGACATGAGCATCTCGCGCGTGCCGATGGGACCCGTCGACGCCTGGGGCGTCGCCCCCGACGGCAGCCTGTTCATCGCCCGGGTGGGCGACTACTCCGTCGAGTACGTACGGGCGAACGGGGCGATCCGGCGAGGCGAACCCGTGGCCTACCGGCCGGTCGGAATCCGCATGGCGGAGAAGGAGGAATGGGCGGCCGAGCGTTCGAGAGTCGGTGGCGTGATGATCGACGTCGCGATGGGCGGCGGTGGGCGCAGGACGCAGATGAGTCGTTCGACGGGCGGTCGCCGTGAACTGGCTCAGTACGATTGGCCCGACGACATGCCGGCCTTCACGACGACACGGATCTCCGTCGACTCCGACGGAAACGGCTGGATCCGCCGGAGCACGAAGGCCGGACAAACCGCGCTCTACGACGTGTTCAACACTCTGGGCGAACGCGTGAAAAGCGTTCGGTTTCCGGCTGACCGCACGCTGATCTCGTTCGGACGCGGGGCGATGTACGTCGCCCGGATCGACGAGTTCGATCAGCAGTTCCTGGAGAAATACGATCTGCCTTAAGGCTCATTGAGCGGAGAAAAACGACATGCACAGGAAGATCCCCCTCACGACTGCCGCACTCGCGTTGGCGCTCGGTGTCGGATCGTCGACCGGGCCCGCCGCCGCGATCGCGCAGGAAATCGACCTCGGCCAGCCAGTCGCGAGTTTCGCTGAAGCCTTCGGGCTGATCACCGGCGTGCGCGAACTCTCGAACGGATCGGTGTTGCTGGCCGACCCGCTCGGCGGGATGCTCGTCCGGATCGACCCGGGCCTCACCTCGATGGAGACGATCGGGTCGGAAGGCGAGGGGCCGGGCGAGTACCGGCAGCCCGATGGCATCTGGGCGATCGGCGGCGACAACTCGCTGCTGGTCGATCTGGGGAACGCGCGTCTCACGGTCGTCGACGCCGACGGCAACCTCGGCGACGGTGATCCGATTGTCATCCCCGGCGATGGCGGCGGCCCGGGGAGCATAATGATGGCGATCCCGGGCGGAACCGACGCCGACGGCAACGTCTACTTCACGGGCGGCGTGTACGGTCCCGATGGGGCGCGGGACAGCATCGAACTCTACCGGGTGAAGCCCGGGAGCAGCGAACCCCGTGTCGTCGCCATGCTCAAGGCGCCGGAGATGAACGTCGAGACATCCGGAGGGGCGAACAACCGGAATGTCAGCGTCTCGCCGGTCCCGCTCGGCGCGGCCGATACCTGGGGCGTCGCGGCCGACGGCGGAGTTTACATCGCCCGCGTCGGCGACTACTCGGTCGAGTACATATCGGCCTCGGGATCTCGCGCCCGCGGCGACGCGATCGACTACCGGCCCGTCCGCATCCGCATGGCCGAGAAGGAGGAATGGGACGACGAGCGCGCCAGAAACGGCGGCGTAGGTGTCTCCGTCACGATAGACAATGGACGCCGGCAGGTCTCCATGTCTCGCGCCACGGGTCGGAGAAGTGAGCTCAACGCGCTCGATTGGCCCGAGGACATGCCGCCATTCGCGAGCGCGCGAATGCGCGTCGACTCGGAGGGGAACGGGTGGGTACGCCGAAACATGAAAGCGGGCGAGCCCGCGGTCTACGACGTGTTCAACACGTCCGGCGAGCGCGTAAAGAGCGTCCGCTTCCTGCCCGACCGCGCGCTGATCGGGTTCGGCGACGGCACGGTCTACGCGGCCCGCACCGACGAGTTCGACCAGCAGTTCCTCGAAAAATACGACCTTCCATAGGACAGAGGCCCTTCCGTAGGACGGGAGTGGAGAGTCTCCGCCCGCATTTTCGCTAGACTATGGTCATGACCACGGCCAAGACTCTGGCCATGACCACGGCCACGAGCGCGCGACAAGGCACCGGACCAGCGGCGAACAGGCAGTCGCGGCCGTACCGGGTCGCGATGTCATTTCTCCGGCTTCACATCCACGTCTTCTTCAGACGGGTGGAGGTCGAGGGGCTCGAGAACGTTCCAGAGTCGCGCGGCGGACTCCTCGTCGCGTGGCACCCGAACGGTCTGATCGACCCGTCGCTGATCATGGCCCAATCGTCCGGGCGCGTCGTCTTCGGCGCCCGGGATGGCCTCTTCAAGATCCCCGTCCTGGGCCCCATGATGCGGGCGCTGGGCACCGTTCCCATCTACCGGGCGAGCGACAGCGAGGGGGATGACGACGCGCGGCGCGCAGCCAACCGAACGAGTCTCGACGCCCTCGCGGAGAAGATCGTGGAAGGTTCGTTTTCGGCCCTGTTCCCGGAGGGGCTGAGCCACGACGAACCGCACCTGATGGAACTCAAGACCGGCGCCGCCAGGCTCTACTACCGGGCACGGCAGCTTCAGGGTGCCGGAGATCGGGGCAGCGAGCGGGATGCCGGAGATCGGAGCAGGGCGCGGGATGCCGGAGATCTCGACAGGACGCCGGTCATCATTCCCGTCGGGCTTCATTACGACCGGAAGCATGCGTTTCGATCGCGGGCGCTCGTGCAGTTTCATCCGCCGCTCGAACTCGCGGATGATCTCGACGTGTCGCCCGCCGCCGACGAGCCCGACGAAGAGTTCCGTGCCCGGGCCCGCCGGCTGACCGGCAAGATCGAGGAAGCGCTGACGCTCGTCGTGATGCCGACAGAGAGCTGGGAGGTGCACCGCCTCTTCCATCGGGGAAGGAAGCTGATTCGCGCAGAGCGAGCGGCACGGGCCGGCTCCACACCCGGTCGTCCGAAGCTCCTCGAGAAACAGGTCGGGTTCGCGCGCGTCTGGGCCGGTTACCGCCACCTGCGCCACTCGCACCCGGCAGAGGTGGAGGCGCTGATGGACGAGGTTCGCGAGTACGACGCCAATCTCACGGCACTTCAGCTCGCGGACCACGAACTGGATGGGAGTCCGCGTCTCGGCTCGCCGCTCCTGTCGGTCTTCCTGATCGCGCAGTTTCTGATGGTCTTCGGGCTGTTCCCGCCTCTGCTTCTGCTCGGCGCCGTCGTCAATCTTCCGGCGGCCCTCGTCTGCGTTCTCATCGCGAGGAACGCTGACGCGTCGAAGGATCGGGCGTCGCTGAAGATCCTCGCCGGGTCGGTGCTGTTCCCCCTGTCCTGGGTGGCATCGGGGGTTCTGGTCGCCTTCGGCATCGTCCGATTGCAGGCACTTTCAGGACTTTCCGGAATCCCGATCGCGGCAGGCCTGGTCACCGTGGTCGTCGGCGCCGTCGGTGCGCTGGTCGCGGTGAGCTACCGGCGTCTGGCCGCAGAGACCGTGCGTTCGATCCGGGTACGGTTCACCCGGCGCCGCCGGCTCGAGGAAATCGACTGGCTACGGTCCGAGCGGAGCCGGCTGCACGATCGTCTGACCCGCCTGTCTGACGGCCTCGACCTCCCCGGCGAGGTAACCGAAGAGGGGCGGATCGCCATGAGACGCACATGACCGTCAGAGTTGTCGTGTCTCCGCGGGCGGCGGACCGACAATGGGCCGCTCGCGATTGGCTCGAGCCACACGAAAAGACCGAAGTTCTCGTCGTCGGTGAGACGCTCACCGCGTCGCACGATCTGATCCTGCGTAGCATCGGTTCGTCGGCGCTTGGTTGGCGCCGCATCACCGTGCCGCTGCTGGCGTCGGAACTCGCCGTTTCGGCGCTCCGGGACCGCGGCCGGGTACCGGCGGGTGGGCTCGCCCGCGACGCCGTCATCGAACGGACGCTCATGCGTCTCGATCCGTCGAGCCTCGGTCGGCTGGCCGTCGTTTCGGACACTCCCGGTTTCGGACGAGCCGTCGGGTCCGCGCTCGACGACCTGCGGATGGCCGGGGCGGTAGCCGGCCTGGGCGCTGGGCCCGGCGCTAGCCCAGGCGCCGCTGCACTGGCCACCCATGACCCCGCACTGGCGGCGCTCGCGGCCGAAGTCGAAGCCGAATGGCAAACTGCCGGCCTCGCCGATCGAGCGCTCACGTTCGAGGCGGCCACCGAAGCGCTCGCGGACCCTGGCTTCCAACACTTTCTCCTGGATCACCCGACTCTCATCTACGACGTGCGCATCGCGACCAGGCGTGAGGCAGAGTTCGTCGGGGCGCTGATCGCCCGGGCCCCGTCCGCGTTCGTTACGGCGCCGGCGGGAGATGCCCCCACTCTGTCGACGTATGGAACATTACGAATCGTAATGTTCCATACGGGCGCGGGGGAAGCCGACGATTCCGAAGAGGGGCAGGGCGGTCCCGATCCGTCGGATGCGCCCGAACGACGGGGGTTGGCGCTCGATCGTCTCCAGTCGCACCTGTTCGAATCGCCGCCCGGGCCGACCGCTTCCGACGAGTCGCTGATCGTGTTCTCGGCGCCGGGAGAGAGCCGAGAGTGTGTCGAGATCGCTCGGCGTCTCCTGGGGCGTGCCGCCGAGGGGAAGGGGTTCGACGGGGCCGCGATCCTCCTCCGTCAGCCGGAGGACTACAGGCCGTATCTGGAAGAGGCGCTCGCGCGGGCCGACATCCCCGCCTACTTCGCGCGCGGCGTTCGTCGACCCGATCCGGCGGGACGCGCGTTCCGGTCGCTCTTGCTATGTCGCGAGGAGAGGTATTCGGCGCTCCGGTTCGCCGAGTATCTGTCGATCGGAGAGGTGCCCGACGCCTCGGTGGTGCCCGATGCCTCGGTGGTGCCCGACGCCCCGGCGGTGCCCGATGCCTCGGTGGTGCCCGACGCCCCGGCGGTGCGGGCCCGTACCCTCCGGGTGCCCCGGCGGTGGGAGAAGCTGCTGGTCGAGGCCTCCGTCGTTGGCGGACGCGACCGTTGGTCGCGGCGGCTCGAGAGCCTGAAGGCCGAACTCGAACTCAAGCGCTCCGGTATCGAGAGCGAAGAGGCGGACGATCCCCGAGTGGCCAGGGTCGATCGCGCGCTCCAGGATCTCGCGTACTTCCGCGACTATGCGCTTCCCCTCCTCGATGACCTGGCCGACTTGCCCGAGTCCGCGACGTGGGCAGAGTGGCTCGGGCGCCTCGGGGCGCTCGCCGGCCGGGCGATCCGCAACCCGTCAAACGTGCTTGCGACCCTGGAGGAATTGTCACCCATGGGGCCCATCGGGCCGGTCACGCTGACAGAAGTGGTCCGCACGCTGGGTCCGCGTCTGCTCGAGGTCGCGCAGGCTCCGGGCGGAAACCGATACGGGAAGGTCTTCGTCGGGCCGATCGACGCGGCTCGCGGACTCGTGTTCGACGTGGTGTTCATCCCGGGGATGGCCGAGCGCGTGTTCCCGCCCAAGATCTCGGAGGATCCGATTCTGCTCGACCCGGTTCGAGCGGCCCTGAACACCGCGATGGTCGGCGACGGACCGGGACTCGTTACCAACGTGGGGCGCGTGGCGGCCGAGCGTCTCGCCCTGAAGATCGCTGTCGGGGCGGCTCGCGAGCAGGTGGTGCTGTCTTATCCGAGGATCGAGGCCGTGAAGTCGCGGCCCAGAGTGCCGTCGTTCTACATGCTCGAGGCGGTACGGGCGGCGGAAGGGACCCTGCCTACGTTCGAGGACCTGGCGAAGCGCGCAGAGGATGTCTCGGAGGGCCGGATCGGGTGGCCGGCCCCGCGGTCGGCGACGCGGGCGATCGACGAGGCGGAATACGATCTTGCGGTGCTCGCCGACCTCGGAGTCCGCGGCGATGAGGCGGTGAAGGCGGCGGGTCATCTCCTCCACACGAACCCCCATCTCGCGCGGGCGCTTCGGTTCCGGGCGTATCGGTGGGAGGTGCGGCGGTGGACGTGGGCCGACGGGCTCGTGGATCTGACGGAGGGGGCCGCCGCCGCGCTGGCCAAGCATGCTCCCGACGCCCGTCCCTTCTCCGCGACGGCCCTCCAGCACTTCGCGGCCTGCCCGTACCGGTTCTACCTGTACACGATTCTGGGACTGTCCCCGCGCGAGGAGCCCGTGGGAATCGAGGCGCTCGATCCGCTACAGCGCGGATCGCTCGTCCATCAGATCCAGTTCGAGCTCTTGACCCGCCTCCAGGCTCCCGTGCGGCCCGAGAACCTGGATAGTGCGCTTTCTGCCCTGGATGAGGTGCTGAAGACTACCGCGGCCGACTTCGCAGATCGGCTGGTGCCGGCCATCGATCGCGTGTGGGCGGATGGCGTCGAATCGATCCGCCAGGACATGCGCGAGTGGCTGCATCGGCAGAGCATAGACCCATCTCCCTATGAACCCTATCGGTTCGAGTTCTCCTTCGGACTGCCGCCGAACCCCGATCGGGACGAGCATTCGGTTGCCGACCCCGTCGACCTCGGCGTCGGGCTTCGGTTGCGCGGGGCGATCGACCTCATCGAGCGTACACCGGCCGGCGTGATGCGCGTGACCGACCACAAGACCGGTCGCTATCGCGCGAAACCGAACTCGGTCATCCAGGGAGGCGAAATCCTGCAGCCGTTGCTGTACGGGCTCGCGGCGAAGCAACTCTTTCCCGAAGCCGACGTGGCTGTCGGGCGGCTCTATTACTGCACGGCCGACGGGGAATACCGGACCCACGAGGTGCCGATCAACGAGCACAACACCGGGGCCGCGCAGGTGCTTTCGGACGTACTCGCCCACGCGTTTTCGGCCGGAGCGTTCCATGCGCTCCCGCGGGCTGGCGCATGTACATGGTGCGACTACCGGACGGTGTGCGGCCCGGACGAAGAGCGGCGGATTCGGCGGAAGCCCGCGCCGGTCGAACTCAAGCGGCTACGAGAATTCGAGTGAGGATCGAGCCGAGCGCCGAGCCGAACGTCGGGCCGAGCGCCGAGCCGCTACCGTCGCAGCGCCACCCCGGGGTCGAACCACGGTCTCGCCGGCGTGCTTCCGGTCATCACGAGCAGCGCGTCGAAGTTGAACGCCAGGTCGAACATCTCCTGCGTCACGTCGACTTTCTGGTTGTGGATTGCGGCGCGGAGCGGCCGAAAGTCGAAGAGCGTCCACGAGTCGGGGAGAACCAGTCGTTGCGTGGGCAGCACGACGGAGAGCATCCCCACCGGTTCGGTCTCATAGGTCATCGCGACGGGGTTGAACAGCGAGGCCCGCGTGTCCGGCCCGCCCACGACGAGGAGATGGAAGGATCGGCTGCCCTCGGCCTCGGCGACCTGCGCGAGCATGGTGCCGATGTCGTACTGCCGCGTCTGACTGAGCCCGCGGTACGTGTGGTTCGCACCGAGCTTCACCATGACGCGGGGCTCGGCTTCGCCGGCTGCGCGCGCGGCGTCCAGGTGGCGGGCCATCGAACGCTTCATCCACGTCGAGCGGACGTGGTTCGATTCCCAATTCTGGCCCCCCTGGAAGAGCCGGTTGATGCGGGCCGTCTCCTCCATGGTCTCGATCACGCGGTCAGCGCGGCTACCGGGCAGCGGGTCGAGCGCGGCCCGCAGCCGGTCGAACGTCTCGTCCGGAGCGGCCCACAGGAAGAACAGCCCGGGATTCCCGGTCGCCACGACCTGGCGGAGCGCCTCGTCCGCGACGCGTTTTACGTCGACCACGACCTGGCGCGCCTCGTCCGTCGATGCGGCCGCCTCGAGGATGGGGAACAGGTACCGGTCACCGAGCATGTCGTAGTCGATGCCCCAGATGACCTCGTCGACGTCCGGAAGCGCGGCACGCGCGTCCGCCAGAAGCCGCGATTCGGACTCGAGGATGAAGAACGGGAACCCCGGCGAGCGCTCCTCCTGAAACTGCTCCAGGGCCGCGGGGCCGATCTGTGCCAGCGAGTCGAGGAGCAGCCCCGCGTCGGGCCCGACCTCTATGGCGAGGTGTCGGTACCCCGCCGGAATCAGACTTCGGAACCACGCCGCGGTGAAGACGGGAATCTCGGCGATCCCGTGCTCCTCTCCGACGAACGCGAACCGCGCTGTGCGCCCCGCCTCGATGAGCACCTTGCCGCCCGAACCGGACAATCGACCGGCTTCGATCGAGACCGGGTAGCGATTGGCCTCGAGCAGCTCGATCAATCGGGGATCGACGTCCTGCGCGTGGACGGCGGGCACCGCTGCCAGGGCGAGGGCTACGAACGAGGAGGCCCTGAAGGAAGATGCCCTGAACGAGAGAAGGCGTCGCATCATCGGTCGATCCGGTCTACGGGAATCACGGTTTCGAGACTCATCTTCGAGACTCGCGGATTCGAGACTCGATATGCCGAGCAGTCGAGTGCTATCGCGTCCGATCGACACAACGTACGCACCGCTTCATACAAGAGTGACGGGGGCGCCCGATGACCCCGATGACCCCGCCGGCCCCGGGCGACACACGACCGCAGCCCGAGGACCTGCCCGATGCCGAGGCGCGCAGGGCGATCGCCGAGAACCTGGACGACACGCTCTTCGTCGAAGCCGCCGCCGGCACCGGGAAGACCACGGCGCTCGTGGGCCGGATCGTCGAGGTCATACGGCGCGGACGCGGCACGCTCGACGACATGGTCGCCGTCACGTTCACGGAGAAGGCCGCCGGCGAGATGAAGCTCAGGTTGCGGGGCGAGATCGAGAAGGCGCGGGCGTTGGCGATGGCCGACGCGCCGGAGGACGCGGCCGACCGCGCGACCGATGTTGCCAACCTCGATCGGGCGCTCGAGCAGCTCGAACTCGCCCACATCGGGACGATCCACGGGTTCTGCACCGATCTCCTCAAGGAGCGGCCGATCGAGGCCGGCGTCGATCCGGCGTTCCAGGTTGCGGCGGAGGACGAGGCGGGTCGTCTGCTCGACGACGCCTTCGAACGCTGGTTCCAGAAGGCGCTGGCGGATCCGCCGCCGGGTGTTCGCCGCGCGCTGCGCAGGGCATACGCACGCAACGTGGGTGGGCCCCGCGGGGCGCTGCGCAAGGCTGCCGGTAACCTTACCGAGCACCGTGATTTCGAAGCGTCGTGGCGGCGCCCCGACTTCGATCGCGAATCCGAACTCGATCGCGCCGTCGAACTGGTCCGAGAGCTGGGCGATTTTGCCGCCCGCGCCGCGAACCCCGATGACCACCTGACAAAGCATCTCCGAAATCTGCACCGTCGGGCTCATGAACTCGAATTGCGCGAAGCTGTGCACGGACGCGATCACGACTATGTCGAGGCGCTTCTTCGTTCGCTGATCCGCAACCGCCGGGTCGGCTGGCACTGGACCGGCTTCAAGCGCAGAGATTTCGGTCAGGGGCTCGACAAGGCGGACGTCATCGCGCGACGCGACGAGATCCACGGGGAACTTCAGGGAATCTTCGCACAGGCCGACGCCGACGTCGCGGCGCTTCTCCGCGACGAACTCCGGCCCGTGATCGCCGTGTACGAAGAACTCAAGCGCCGAGAGGGACGCCTCGATTTCGTCGACCTGCTCATCCGCACACGCGATCTGCTCCGCGACGACCCGCTCATCAGACGGCACTATCAGCAGCGGTTCTCACACCTGTTCCTGGATGAGTTCCAGGATACCGATCCGCTCCAGGTGGAGATCGCGATGCTGCTTTGCGCCGACGATCCGGACGAGACCGATCCCACACGCATCCGTCCGTCGCGCGGGAAGTTGTTTGTCGTGGGCGACCCGAAGCAGTCGATCTACCGGTTCCGGCGGGCCGACGTCATGCTCTATGAGCAAACGCGACGGCGTCTCGTGGAATCCGGCGCGATCCCCCTTCGTCTGGAGACCAGCTTCCGCAGTCAGCCCCGCATTCAAGCCGCCGTGAACGGCGCGTTCTCCCGGCGGATGACCGGGAGCGACGATGGTAGCCAGGCCGCGTATGTCCCGCTCGCACGCTACAGAGATGACGTTGACGGTCAACCGGCTGTCATCGCGCTCCCGGTTCCTCGGCCGTACGGGAAGTTCGGGACGATCTACAAGCGCGCGATCGAGGATTCCCTGCCGGACGCCGTTGGGGCGTTCGTCGACTGGCTCGTCAACGAATCGGGTTGGAAGGTGACCGAGCGCGAGAATGCAGGGATGCTCGTGCCGGTTCGGGCGCGGCACGTGTGCCTGCTGTTTCGTCGCTTCCAGAGCTGGGGAAACGACGTCACGCGACCGTACGTGCGTGCGCTCGAGGCGCGCGAAATCCCCCACGTACTCGTGGGCGGCCGCTCCTATTTCGATCGTGAAGAGGTGCTCGCGGTCCGCAACGCGCTTACGGCGATCGAGTGGCCGGACGACCGGCTGTCCATGTACGGAGCGCTTCGCGGGCCGCTGTTCTCGCTCGGCGACGGAACACTCCTCCATTTCACGTCCGAAATCGGACCGCTCCACTCGCTCCGCCCGTTCGGCGAGCACGAGAGTGTGGAAGGGATGCGGAAAGCCGGCGTTGACGTCCCGTTGATGGCGGTTGCCGAGGCGCTCGAGATTCTCGGCGCGTTGCACCGACACCGGAATCGCCGACCGTTGCCCGAAACCATCCTCCGCCTCCTGGCAGCCGTCCGCGCACACGCCGGGATCGCCATCTGGCCCACGGGTGAACAGGCGCTAGCGAACGTGCTCCGGGTCGTCGACCGAGCGCGGGCGTTCGAGCGTACCGGCGCCCCGTCGTTCCGCGCCTTTCTCGACCGCCTGGAGGACGAGGCCGAACGCGGTCAGGCGGAGGAAGCGCCCATCGTCGAAGAGGGAACCGAGGGCGTCCGGATGATGACCGTACACAAAGCGAAGGGCCTCGAGTTCCCGGTCGTCGTTCTGGCCGACATGACGTGCAACGCGACCTTCGAGACGCCGACCCGGCACGTCGATCCCGTGCGGGGTCTCTGGGCCGAGGCCCTGTGTGGCGCCGCTCCGCTCGACCTCCTCGACAATATCGAGGTCGAGCGGGTGCGTGAGGTCGCCGAGGCCGACCGGCTGACCTACGTGGCGGCGACACGCGCTCGAGATCTCCTCATCGTCCCCGGGCTCGGTGACGGGCGGGACGGCGAGGGCGGCTTCGACGAGGACGGCCCCGAGTGGTGGCTCGAATCCCTGAACCCGGCCCTCTATCCCTCGAAAGGCGCACGTCGGACCCCACGGTCCGAACCGAGCGCGCAAGATCTCGGGGCTCCCGAATTCGGTCCGGAGTCGGTCGTCCGGCGGCAGGACAGAAACGGCGCCGATCGGCCCACTCCCCGAGACTCGGTCGCGCCCGGGCGGCATACGGCGAAGGCGGGGAACGACGTCGTATGGTGGGATCCGGAGGCACTCGAGCTCGACGTCGATGCTCCGACCGGGGAGCGCCAGAAGCGACTGCTCGACGTGGACGAAGAGGTCCAGCCGACTCTCAGCGTGGAGGAGGGGATCGCCGCTCACGACGCGTGGCAGAGTGATCGAGCCGCCAAACTGCTGACCGGTGCGACGCCGGCTATCTCGGTCCGGCCCGTGAAGGCCGTCGTCGCCGCGGAAGTCGAAGCCGCTGCGGAGGCGGAAGCCGAGGCCGAAGCGGCGAGACGTCGTTCTCCCGGAGTGGATTGGGTGGAAGTGCCGCGGCCGGCCGGCGAAGACCGACCCCGTGGGAATCGATTCGGGACGCTGGTCCACGAGGCGCTCGTCGTCGTTCCGTTCGATTCGGACGAAGAGGCGGTGCGCCGGTTTGTCGCGTCGCGGGCGGCACGCCTCGGGTGCCCGGTGCGTGAGGCGACTGCCGCTGCCGCCCTCGTCGGCCGTGCACTCGCCCACCCGGTGATGACGGAGGCGTGCGCGGCCAGCGAGACGCGTCGTGAAATCCCCCTCTTTGTGCGGTCACCCGACGGCGATCTCGTCGAGGGCGTCGCCGATCTCGCCTATCGCGTGGTCGACGGCGACGGCCGGCCCGAGTGGGTTGTCGTCGACTACAAGACCGACCGCGACCCGACGCAGTATCGGGAGCTGTACGAGCGTCAGGTGTCCCGGTACACCCGGATGCTGAGCGCGATCGTCGGCGAGCCGGCCCGGGGAGTCGTCCTGGTGCTTTGACCGTCGGGACGGATGTCTGGTTGAGGGTCAGTTGATACCCTCCACCGGTCAGCAAGCCTTGTGCTATATGTACATTCCACCGACACCCGTATGGAACATTACGATTCGTAATGTTCCATACGCCTCGCACAGAACCCCGCGTGCGTCCTCGACCCGAGCGATCCGTAACTGGCCCGCACGGCGAGAAGTACGGGTCCCGTCGGGTCCTGTATGGAAACTCGTGCGGGAACTCGCCGAGCCGTTTCCGTTGTTACCTACTCGACAGCAGCGGGCGCCTCGGTCACCTTCGAGTTCATGTTCCATCGATCCAGAGCCAACGACCCGACCGATAGCGGCGCGCGCGAGCGCATCGGGCCCTATCGCATCGTCGAGGAACTCGGCCGCGGCGGGATGGGTGTGGTGTATGTCGCCGAGGACGAGCGGCTGGGCCGGCGGGTGGCCCTCAAGACTCTGGGGGAGGGCTCCGGCGACGCGCACGATCGATTGTGGCGAGAGGCGCGGGCGGCGGCCGGGCTGAATCACCCGGGCATCTGCCAGGTCTACGGCGTCGAGGAAGAGGACGGGGAGCTGTGGGTCGCGATGGAGCTTCTCGAGGGACAGGGCCTCGATGAGACCCTGCGGAGCGAGCGGCTCAGCGTGGATCAGGCCGTCCGGGTCGGGCTCGACATCCTCGGGCCGCTCGGGTTCCTCCATGACCGCGGGCTGGTTCATCGCGACCTCAAGCCGTCGAACATCTTCCTGACGCCACTCGGCCTGAAGCTCCTCGATTTCGGGCTCACGCGGGCGGTGGACGAGGTGCCCGACGCGAGACTCACTCAAACTGCGACGATCGTCGGGACGCCCCGTTACATGGCGCCGGAGCAGTGGCGGGCGAAGGACGTCGGACCGCACAGCGACCTCTTTTCGTTCGGGGCGATCCTCTACGAGATGCTTACCGGGCGGTATGCGTTCGAGGGCGACGATCCGATCGACATCTTCCACGCTGCCGCGCACGAACAGCCGCCACCGATCACCGGCGCCCCCGGCATGAGTGGGCTCGATGCCGTCGTTCGGCGGGCCATCGCCAAGGAACCCACTGAACGGTTTCCGTCGGCCGCCATGCTTGCCGAGGCCCTGGAGTCGGCCTTCCAGCGTATGCGAACCCTCGAGACGACCGGCACGCTTGGGAGAGTAGAGGAGCGATCGGGCCAGGCGGTCCAGCGCCTGATCGCCCTTCCGTTCCGCGTGCTGCGCCCTGATCCGGATATCGACTTCCTGTCGACGAGTCTCCCCGAGGCGATCGGGACTTCGCTTGCCGGTCTCAAACATCTCGTCGTCCGCTCGACGCATCTGGCAGGAAATGAAACCGGGGCGGTCGACCTGAAGAAGCTCGCGGCGGAGGTCGAGGTCGACTACGCGCTGTCCGGCACGCTGATGCGGGGAGGCGACCAGGTCCGGGTGAACGCCCAGCTCGTTCAGGTTCCCGCCGGCACCGTCGTGTGGTCCCTTCAGGAGGATGCGCCGATCCACGACCTGTTCCAGCTGCACGATGACCTGACGAACAAGATCGTGGACGGTCTCGCCATCCCCCTCTCGCCGGAGGAAGAGGAGCGGCTGCACAGGGACGGGCCCGCAAACGCGGAGGCGTACGAACTCTATCTGCGAGGACTCCATATGGCCGCCGACGTGAAGACGTCCGCGGCCTTGAAGGCCGTGCGCGATCTGCTGCGCGGCTCGGTCGACGCCGACCCGGGGTTCGCCCCTGCCTGGGCCCTGTACGGACGCGTCTGCCGCGTCATCGCGAAGTACTTCATCGACGACAGTCCGCGGCACCAGGAGCTCGCCAAGATGTCGTTCGAGCGGGCGTTCGCCGTCGATCCAGACTCGCCGGTGGCCCACCACCTGTATACGTACTATCAACTCGAAGAGAATGGCGATCCGATCGGGGCGATGGAACGCCTGCTCGGCTTCGTTTCGGAGGGCACGACGGACGCGAACTACTGGGCCGGGCTCGTGCCGTGTTTCCGGTTCACCGGGTTGTACCAGGCGTCGCTCGCCGCGCACGACCGAGCGCGGGCGCTCGATCCGGGCATTCCGACCGGAGTACTGTACACCCACATGACCCTCGGCGAGTACGAGTGGGTCATGGAGCACGCGACGGAGCCAGTGCTGATCGCATCGGCGCTGGCCACGCTCGGACGGGACGATGAGGCACTCGAACTGATCCGGAGCGACAAGGGGACGGAGTTCGAGGGACTCCGCGACTCGTTCATCGGAACCCTGCACGCCGCCCTGGAAGGCCGCACCGTCGATTGCGAGGAGCGTTGTCGGGACATCATGGAACGCGGGGTCCGTGACCCGGAGGCGGCCTATTTCTTCGCGCGCGTCGCGGGCCGCGCGGGGCTCTCAGATCTCTCGCTCGACATCCTCGAGAATGCGATCGACAGAGGCTTCTGGTCGCTGTCGACGCTCGAGGACGATCCGTGGCTCGACGTGGTGCGCTCGACCACGAGGTTCCGGGCCGCGTTCGGGCGCGCACGGGAGGGGCACCTCCGTGCCCTCGAGGTATTCAAGGGCGCGAAGGGCGAGCAGCTTCTGGGAGTAGAGGAGCCCGGCTAACCCAGCCAGGGGCGCCGTCC
>JBGMQU010000021.1:29118-31742 GCA_048060725.1 Gemmatimonadota bacterium
CGGCCGGCTTCGCCGTTCGTTCTTGCGTGTTTCTCGCGTTGTTCCCCGCGTTGTTCCTCGCGGCCTGCGACGACGGGTCTCGCGACCTCGATGTGCTGTCGGGGGTGGGCGGCGTCGACGACGCGCGGCTCGCCGACGCGGACGACGATCGGGACAACTGGCTCACGACCGGCCGGACCTACAAGGAGCAGCGTCACAGTCCCTTGACCCAGGTCAACGAGGAGACGGTCGGTCGTCTGGGGCTCGCCTGGTGGGCGGACATGAGGACGATCCGCGGGCTCGAGGCCACACCGCTCGTGGTCGACGGGAAGATCTTCGTCACCGGCTCGTGGAGCGTCATGTACGCGTTCGACGCGGCTACGGGCGCACATCTGTGGACGTATGATCCGAAGGTGAACCGGGCTCACGCGCGCTACGTGTGCTGCGACGTCGTGAACCGCGGCCCGGCCTTCTATAAGGGGAAGGTGTACGCCGGGACGATCGACGGGCGCATGGTCTCGGTCGCTGCCGAGACGGGTGAACTCGTCTGGGAGACGCAGACGACGCCCGAGGGAGCCGCGTACTCGATCACCGGCGCCCCACGGATCGCGGATGGCCGCATTCTGATCGGAAACGGGGGCGCCGAGTTTGGCGTGCGCGGGTATGTGTCGGCCTACGACGCCGAGACCGGCGAACTCGACTGGCGGGTCTACACGGTGCCGGGCGATCCGGCCGAGGGTCACGAAAGCGAGTCGATGGCGGAGGCCGCCAAGACCTGGTCGGGCGACTGGTGGCAGGCCGGCGGAGGCGGGACGGCGTGGGACGCCATCGTGTACGACCCCGAGCTCGGTCTCGTGTACATCGGAGTGGGGAACGGCTCGCCCTGGTACGAACGACTCCGGAGCCCCGGCGGCGGCGACAACCTCTACCTGTCGTCGATTCTCGCGGTGCGCGCTTCCGACGGCGAATACGTCTGGCACTATCAGACGACGCCCGGCGACAACTGGGACTACACGGCCACACAGCCTCTCATGCTGGCCGAACTGGAGATCGGTGGGCGCGAGCGGAAGGTGATCATGCAGGCGCCCAAGAACGGGTTTTTCTACGTCGTCGATCGCGAGACCGGCGAGTTCCTGTCGGGAGAGGCCTTCGGAAACGTGAACTGGGCGACCGGCATCGACGCCGACGGCCGGCCGATCGAGAACCCCGCCGCCCGCGAGCTCGAGACCCCGATGCACGTCGCGCCCGGCCCCAACGGATCACACAACTGGCACCCGATGTCCTACAGCCCTGAGACCGGATACGTGTACTTCCCGGTCTACGAGCACTCGATGCTGTACGCGGTGGACGACGAGTGGAAGTACGACGCGACGACGATCAACATCGGCGGTGATTTCTACTATGACGGGGACGTCGTGGGCGAGGAGACGCCGATGGTCGGTCGGCTCGTGGCCTGGGATCCCGTCGCGCAGCGCGAGGCGTGGCGGGTCGAGCACCCCGACCCGATCAGCGGCGGAACGCTTTCGACGGCCGGCGGTCTGGTGTTCCAGGGCCGAGCCGACGGGCAGTTCACGGCCTACCGCGCAACGGACGGTGAGTCGCTCTGGCAGTTCCAACAAGAAACGGGCATTGCCGCGGCCCCGGTGACCTACGCGGTCGACGGGACCCAGTACGTCGCCGTGCTCGCGGGGTGGGGAGGGCCCGAGGTATTGCTCAATACCGGTCTCGGGGAGGGAGCGGTCGGTCCCGGTCGACTGCTCGTGTTCGCACTCGACGGCACGACCGGGCTCCCTGATCCGTTGCCGCCGCTGCCCCCCATCGAAGCGCCCACCTTCGAACTCGCCGCGACGGCCGCGGACGTGGAGTCCGGCGAGACACTCTACGGCGACAACTGCTTCGCATGTCATGGTGTCGCAGCCGCCAGCGGAGGCATCACACCGGATCTGCGCCGCACGACGGCTGCCGTCCACGAGGTCTTCGCGGACATCGTCCTGGGCGGCCAACGGGAGGTCCTGGGGATGCCCTCGTTCGCCGACCGCCTCGACGCCGAGGAAGTGAGCCAGATCCAGGCCTACATCCTCTCTCGAGCGAGAGAATCCGTGGGCGAGAACTGACCCGACTCATCTGACAGAACCTGTGGGCCACGGCCAACACCCGGAAAGGTGAACCGTCCTGTCTCCATATCTCTAAAACAGTTGCGATGGAATATCCTAAGTAGTTGCAGGTGAATATTATAAGCCATGCAATGACTGTGGTATTCCAATCAACGTCCGGGAGGGTCTGTTTCGGATCGTCGCTTGCACTATTGCCCGCAACGAACATCTCGCTCATGCCTATTCACGATCCCCCGGCAACTGGAACGCCGTGAAGCAGACCCTTCACAGGTTCGTCCGAAGACTCCGATGTGATCGGGGACAGGACGCGACGGAGTACGTTCTGCTTGCCACTCTCATCGGCCTGGTGATCGCGGCGACGATGATGCTGTTCGCATCCTCCCTCGATCGTACGTATGCGGATGCGGCCGCCTGCGTTCAGGCCCCGAGCCAGACCGGGTCGCAGGGCCAGGCCGGGTCGCAGGGCAAGGGTGGGGGTACAGGCGCTCCCGGGCAGGGGAAAGGGAAGGGCCAGGGTAAGGGCAAGGGCAA
>JBGMQU010000021.1:31842-36048 GCA_048060725.1 Gemmatimonadota bacterium
GGGCCCGGAAGCTTCGACACATGATCGGCGAAACCGTCTCCCATTATCGGATCACCGCGAAGCTCGGTGGGGGTGGAATGGGCGTTGTATACCGCGCCGAGGATGCCCGCCTCGGGCGGGAAGTCGCCCTCAAGTTCCTTCCCCCTGAACTGACCGGCGACCCGGAGGCGCGAGAGCGCTTCATGCTCGAGGCCCGAGCGGCCTCCGCCCTGGACCACGCGAGCATCTGTACGGTCTACGACATCGACGAGTCTGCTGACGGGCGACTCTTCATCGCGATGGCCCTGTACGATGGCGAGTCGTTGAAGGCGCGGCTCGCCCACGGGGCGCTGGACGTCGACGAGGCGATCGACTTCGCGCGGCAGATCGCGGCCGGTCTCGAGCGGGCGCATGAAGGCGGCATCGTGCACCGCGACATCAAGCCCGCCAACGTGATGATCACGACCCGGGGCGAGGCGAAGATCGTCGACTTCGGTATCGCGAAACTGGTGGGGGCGGCGGGTCTCACGCGCACGGGTTCGACGCTCGGGACGCTCGCGTACATGTCTCCCGAGCAGGCCGAGGGTGGCGACGTCGGCCCTGCCGCGGACCTCTGGGCCCTCGGGGTCGTTCTGTACGAGATGCTGACGGGTACGGTCCCGTTCGGCGGGGGCAGCGAGGCGGAAACCGTGGCCTCGATACTCGCGCGCGATCCCGAACCGCCGGGTGTGTCGCGCGAGGGGGTGCCCGGGGCCCTGGACGATCTGGTGCGCGCCCTCCTGGAGAAGGATCCGGCGTCACGCCTCGGAACGGCCGGGGAGGCGGTCGCCCGCCTGGAAGCGCTGCGGCAGCCGGCCGGGATCGGACCGAGCACGCCTCTATGGCGCCGGCCGACCACCTGGATCGGGGTGGCGGCGACGGTCATCCTGGTCGCCTCGGCGCTCCTGATCCCGGCCCGCACCCGGGCTCGCGTCGACGCGGCCCGCGCGCTGCTCCCGCAAATCGAGACCCTGGCGGCGGATGGCCGGTATTCGGAGGGCTACGCGCTCGCGATCGAGGCGGAGGCGGTGCTCGGCGGAGATTCGACGCTCCAGGCCCTGATGTCTGAGGTGTCGGATCGAATTACGATTCGCACGGACCCCCCGGGAGCCACAGTCACGGTGGTCTCGCTGGCCGAGAGCCTCGCAGAGCAGGGCGGGGTCGGCGATGCGACGCTCCCGGGACTGCCCTTGGGGACACCACGAGTCCTCGGGTCCACGCCTATCGTCGGCGTGCGAGTCGAGCGCGGCGACCATTTCCTGACTGTGGCGCTCGACGGATACGAGCCTGTGGAACGTGCCGCGTCGAGCGAACTCGATCGGATCGAGAGCGCGTCGTTCGGGGGAGGGAAGGAGATCCTCTTCGATCTGGCACTGCAGCCGGATGGCACGGTGCCGGATGACATGGTCCTCGTGCCCGGGGGTACGTACACGCTCGTCAGCGCCGACGCGCCCACCGGAGCGACCGTGGACCTGGAGGGGTTCCTCATGGACCGCTTCGAGGTGTCGAACCGGGAGTATCTCGAGTTCGTGAGGGATGACGGGTACTCCGACCGCACACTGACGTCGTTCCGCGATCGGACAGGACTCCCGGGGCCGCGCGGCTGGACAGCCCAGGAGTTTCCCGATGGCGAGGGTCGGCACCCGGTCACGGCCGTGACGTGGTACGAGGCGGCGGCCTACTGCGCGTGGGCGGGCAAGTCGCTGCCCACGCTCTTCGAGTGGGAGAAGGCGGCCCGCGACGGGAAGATCACCCACAGCGAGGGTGTCGTCTTCCCCTGGGGTCTCATGCCGCCCCGCGCCGCCACCCGGAACCGGGCGAACTTCGCCGGGTCAGGCACCGCCGAGATCGACGCCCACCCGTTCGGCTTGAGCCCCTTCGGCGTGTACGCGATGGCCGGCAACGTGCGCGAGTGGACACTGAACGAGGCCGAGGACGGGTACGTCGCGATGGGCGGATCGTGGCAGGATCCTCCCTATGTGTTTCCGTCGATCGCGACACCGGAAGCGACGTTCACGTCTCCGGGGCTCGGGTTCCGCTGCGTCGAGCGTCCCGGTTCGGCCGAAGCGCACGGCGGCGCCCGGCTCGCGCTGAACCGGCGGGCGCCGTCGTACGAGCCGGTAGACGAGGCGACCTACCGTTCGTTCCTCACCCACTATCGGTACGATCCGATGGATCTCGAACCGGAGACGATCGAAACGCTGAAGACGGAAGACTGGACGCGCCTCAAGATTCGTTTCAACGGCGTCGATGGCGCGTCGATCCTGGGCTACCTGTTTCTGCCGAATCGCGGTGAGCCTCCGTATCAGACGATGGTGTACATCCCCGGCGCGGACGCATTCTTCGCTGACCCCGTCCCGAACCAACTGGCCACCGTCATCGGCCCCAACGTCCGCGCGGGACGCGCCGCCTTCACGGTCGTCATGGACGGCATGATCGAACGGGAGTGGCCCACCGGCACCGGGTTCCCCGAGTCGAACAGCGTGGACTTCCGCAACCTCATGGTGCTGCACGCGACGGAGCTCAGCCTCGGGATCGATTATCTGGAATCCCGCGGCGACATCGACATGGATCGGCTCGCCTATGTCGGAGTGAGCTGGGGTGCGGGGTCACGCTCGCTCCTCGCCGCGATCGATGGTCGTTGGGATGCCTTCGTCTTTATCGGGGCCGGGATCGACGAGCGCCTGCACCCCACGCTCCCGGAAGCGCTCAACGTCAACTTCCTGCCCTACATCCGCGGGCCGAAGATGGTGCTCAACGGCCGACAGGACGAAGAGAACCCGTGGCTCACGCGGGCCAAGCCATTCTACGACCTGCTGAGCGAACCGAAGGAGCTCGTGCTGAGAGACTACGAGGGGCACGTTCCGTCGCTCGAGGTCCGTGTGCCCGCAATCAACGACTTTCTCGACCGGATTTTCGGTCCGGTCGGGTAAGCGGTGGTCCGGTCGGGCGCGGGATCGGGCCGCTCGGCAACGGCGCCCCGCAGGGGTCCCTCAGCCCCACACGAGACGCCGGCCGTCTTCGCTTCGCTGGTCTGATCCTATGCGAGCGGATCAACCGGCTATCAACTCGGGTCGCGCCGGCCGCGAGCGGTAGATTCGAAGGCCCTACTCTGGAGGTGAATGTGCGTCGTCCGCTGAACATTCTGTCCCTCGCCGTCGCGGCCGTCGCCGTGGCATCGACGGTCGCGTGCTCGGTTCCTTCTCCCTCGGACGCTCCGGCCCCTCCGGACGCGCCGAACGCTCCAGTCTTCCAACACGATTTGGGGGCCGGGCCCACTCCCTGGACGCACGAGAGCTTCGACGCGGGGCAAGGCGACTTCACGTTCGCGATCGTCGGAGACATCAATGGCGGAGAACGCGACCGCGTGTTTGAGATCGGGATGCGGCAGCTGGCGCTCCTCCGTCCGGAGATCGTCCTGAGCGTCGGCGATCTGATCGACGGGGTGACCGAAGACTCGGTGGCCCTCAACGCCGAGTGGGATTCTTTCGACGAGCGGGCCGACCTGGTGCCGGCTCCCGTCTTCCGGGTGAGCGGGAACCACGACGCGACCGCCCAGCCTCTGCGCGACATCTGGAACGAGCGGTACGGTCCGCTGCATTACCACTTCATCTATCGCGACGTCCTGTTTCTCGTCCTCGACACCGACGACTACCCGGACGAGTTCCGGGAGCACCTCGGCACGGTCCGAAACGAGGCGCTGCCACTCCTCTACTCGGGCGAGGTCGCGGCCTATCAGCAGTCGGAGTACTTCCTCACGCCCGAGCGGCAGACCGGCGGGATCGGGGCCGACCAGGCCGCGTATTTCGAGCGAGCGATCGCAGAACACCCGGACGTGCGGTGGACGATGGTGTTTATGCATAAGCCGATCTGGCGCGCGGACGCTCCGACCGGGTTCGACGCGATCGAGGCCGCGCTTGCCGATCGGTCCTATTCCGTTTTCGCGGGACACTTCCACCGGTTCTCCCACGAGATTCGAAACGGACACGCGTACACGCAGCTCGCGACGACGGGCGGCAGCCAGAACCCGCCGAGCGAATCGGCGTTTGACCACGTCACGCTTGTGCGGATGACGACCGACGGCCCATCGGTCGCGCATCTGCGCATGGATGGGATTCTTGATGAGACGGGCCACATTCCGGCCGACGGCGACTCGGTTTGCTTCCAGACGTTGAAATGTGGCGAGGG
>JBGMQU010000022.1:0-35039 GCA_048060725.1 Gemmatimonadota bacterium
GACGGGTCGGTCATCGTCGATGTTGCCGTGGATCAGGGCGGGTGCGTGGAATCTGCCCGACCAACCACGCACAATAACCCGACGTACACGGTGCACGGCGTGATCCATTATTGCGTGGCGAACATGCCCGGTGCGGTGCCGCGCACTTCGACGCTCGCGCTCACGAACGCCACGTTTCCGTATGTCATGCAGCTCGCGAACGTGGGCTGGGAGGCCGCGTGTCGCGCGGACCCGTCGCTTTCGCTGGGGGTTAACGCGGTCGGCGGGAAGGTCACGTACGGCGCTGTCGCGGAGGCGTTCGGGCTCGAGTACACACCGTTGAGCGAGGTGTTGCCCGGTTGAACCGAATCGTCCTTTCCCCAGTAGTAGGCCCAACTTACATTGTTGTCGCACGCGTCTTGCAAGCAGGGTGTGGGAGGAGGAGGGGGACGACGATGACGTACTGCCGGTCTGAGACGCCGGGCCCGATGGCCCCCGCCCACGCGCACACGAACCACATACATCTGTGGGCCACCTTCTAATGGCAAACTGGTCCTTGCGCGGCAGTTTTTGGCCGATCAACAGGATCGGTGTCGATCTCGGCACCGCGAATACGCTGGTCTACGTCGAGGGCGAAGGCATCGTCCTCAACGAGCCCTCGGTCGTCGCCGTCGAGAAAGACACAGGCCGCATCAAGGGCATCGGACTCGAAGCGAAGCGGATGTTGGGGCGAACTCCGGCCGGCATCGAGGCCGTGCGTCCGCTCAAGGACGGCGTGATCGCGGACGTGGACGTGACCGAGATCATGCTCCGCTACTTCCTGAAGACCGTCACGGCGTCCCGGTTCTTCAAGATCCGGCCGCTCATCGTGGTCGGTGTCCCCTCGGGAATCACCGAACTCGAACGTCGAGCGGTCCGGTCGAGCGCCCACGCTGCGGGCGCAAAAGAAGTCTACATGGTGTCCGAGCCCATGGCGGCCGCGGTCGGAGTGGGACTCCCGGTGGAGACCCCGACAGGCAACATGGTCATCGACGTCGGTGGCGGAACGACGGAGATCGCGGTCATCGCGCTCTCCGGCTCCGTGGCGGACACGTCGATTCGTGTTGGCGGCGATGAGCTCGACTCGGCGATCGTGACCTTCCTCCGCAAGAACTACAACCTCCTCATCGGCGAACCGACCGCGGAGGCGATCAAGATTCAGATCGGCTCCGCCTATCCCATCGATGAGGAGAAGGAGATGATGGTCAAGGGTCGCGACCTGGTCTCCGGCATCCCGAAGACCGTACGGGTTCACTCGGCGGAAATACGAGAGTGTCTGCAGGAGCCCATTCAGAACATCGTCGGCGCGGTCCGGCGCGCGCTCGAGATCACGCCTCCCGAGCTCGCATCGGACATCGTCGATCGCGGGATCGTGATGACGGGGGGCGGCGCCATGGTTCGCGGGCTGGACACGCTGCTCCGCGAAGAGACGGGGCTGCCGATCCATGTCGATGAAGAACCCCTGACGTGCGTGGTTCGCGGCTGTGGAAAAATCCTGGACGACCTTGAGCGCTACCGTGGGGTTCTCGCGAAGTAGGAGTCGCCCCGGCCGTCCCGAGCCGGTGAGCGCGGTACGGCCCGTGGCGGATGTCGCCGGGGGTATGTCCGCGTGACGGCGTTCGGTGACCGCCGGTCGAGCCGCCGCCGCGGCGACATGGCCCTCATCATCACGATGCTGCTCGTCGGGAGTTTCGCGTCGTCGCTCTCCTCGGAACGTCAAACGCAGGTAGAGGCCGTCGTGCGAGCCACGGTGCTGTTCCCGTTTCTGCAGTTTCACCGGGCGTCCAACGAGCGCTCGGAAATGGGGAGACGGGCGATCGCGCTGCAGATCGAACGGGACAGCCTCGTGGTCACCATGACGAGGTTCCGGCGGCTGGCCCAGGAGGCCGGACAGTTGCGCGAGACAGCGGAACTCGCCGACCCGGAGATGGGGACCGTACGGACCGCCGAGGTCTATCCCGGCCGGCCACGGGTGGGCGATCCCAATGTCTTCGTTCTCCACGGTAGCCGACTGTCCGACCTGGAGTTTCCGGTGGGTGTCTTTACGGGTAGGGGACTGGTGGGCGTCGCCCGTGGGCCGCACGGGTCGGGCGCACGCGGAGAGTTCTGGAGCCACACCGACTTTCGGGTCAGCGTCGTAACCGAGGACGGTTCGATCTCGGGGATCGCGCGCGCGGTGCGTCGCGACGGAGGGCAGCCCATCCTCCTTCTCGAAGGCGCTCCGTATCAAGCGGACGTGCCCTCCGGAACACGGCTCGTGACTACCGGCATCGCGGGCGTCTACCCCCCCGGAATTCCGGTGGGCGTGGTCCGCGAATTGGCCGCCGAAGAAGCCGGGTGGATGAAGAGCTATTACGTCGAGCCCGCGGTTCGCCCTGCCGAAACCGGTATCGTGCTCGCGTGGGTTCGCCCGCCGCTCGACAGCCTCCTGTCGGTGGGTGCGTATGCGCCGCCGATCGACACCACGGCCACGGGCGCCCAGGGGTCGGCCGACTCTGCAGTCGATAGCTCGGCGACCCTGCCGTGAGGAGTCGACACGGCTGGTTCGTGATCGGGCTGTTGCTCTTACTCCATTTCGCGTTCCATCCGTCATGGACGGGGTGGCCGCTCGGGCCGGACCTGCTCGTGGGCGGGCTTCTGCTCGGTTCGCTGGGTCTCAGGGCGAGCCGCGCGGCCGTGCTCGGGTTCACGCTGGGCCTGCTGGAAGCCTCGATGTCGCTCGGTCCGCTGGGCCCGACGATGCTCATTCTCGCCGCCGCCGGGTACGCGGGATCGTGGATGCGGGACGTCTTCTACTCCGACTCCGCGCGGTTTATCCCGGCCTTCCTCGTCGTCGGCGTGTGGGCGGTGCAGACGTTGCTGACACTGGTCGGCGGTCACGGAATTACCCCCGAGGCGATCCTCATCTTCTCGCCGATCTCGGCCGGGCTGACCGCAGTGGTCTGCTGGGGTACCGAGAAGCTCGTAGCTTTCGTCGTACTATGATCCGATCGCTAGCGGAGGCCGTGGCCGCTCCGGAGGCCCGGCGATGATGATGGACAGGGAGAAGCTCGCGCTTCGCCAAAGGCGGGGACGGCTCGCCATGCTCATCGTTCTTGGCTCCTTCATCCTCCTCGCCGGCGCCTTCTTCCGGCTGCAGGTCATTTCGGGGCACCAGTACGTCCTCCGATCGGAGGAGAATCGGTTCCGGGCGATTACGGTACCGGCGCCACGGGGAACGATCTACGATCGTGAGGGCAGGGTGGTGGCGGAGAACGTGCCCGGCTACGTGATCTCGGTGCTACCGGGACCGCGAGACACGATCGCCGCCACCATCGACCGTCTTTCCGCCCAGCTCGAGATTACCGCGGACCGGCGGGATGCGTTGCTTTTGCGCAACCGCCAGCGACCGAACGAGGCGTTGGTGATTCGCGACAACGCCCGCTTCGAGCAGGTATCGTTCATCGAGGAGCGCAGACCACAGTTCCGACGCGTGGTCGTCGAGTCCCGGCCTCGACGTCTCTACCCGTTGGGGCGCGCTACCGCACACATCGTGGGATATGTCGGGGAGATCTCGGAGCAGGAACTCCGCCAGGATCGTTGGGAGGGGTACGAACCCGGCCGCATCGTCGGGAAGTCGGGGCTCGAACTCCAGTACGAAGCGTCGCTCGCCGGCACGCCCGGCGTCCGCTACGTGGAGGTCAACGCGTTGGGGTCGATCGTCCGAGACGTCGACGTGGGGAGAGGGACGCCGGCGATACCGGGCGAAGACCTCTACCTGGGCATCGACCTCGAGCTTCAAGTGCTCGCCGCCACGACGTTCCCCGACACGATGCGAGGGGGAGTCGTCGCGCTCGACCCGGCGACGGGCGAGGTGCTGGTGTTCTACAGCCATCCGACGTTCGATCCGAACGATTTCGTGGGCCGCATTCCGTTCTCGCTCTGGGACGCGCTTCGATCGGATCCGGCGCAGCCGCTCTACAACCGGGTGAGCTCGGCCCGCTATCCCCCGGGGTCCATTTGGAAGCTCGTCGTGTCGACGATCGGAATGAAGACGGGCGATCTGTCGATCGACTCGTACATGCAGCACCCGTGCACGGGCGGGTTGATGTACGGCAATCGATTTTTCCGCTGCTGGAAACCATCGGGACACGGTGGACTCGACCTCGCCGGAGCCATCAAGGGCTCCTGCAACGTGTATTTCTATCAGGCTGCGCAACGGATCGGATTGGACGCGATCACTACGGGAGCGGCCGCCCTGGGGTTTGGCGAGAAGACGGGCATAGATCTCCCGTTCGAGCAACGGGGTGTCTTCCCCGAGTCTCGCGCCTGGTATGACGCGCGGTACGGGAGGCGGGGCTGGACGGAGTCGGTCGTGTGGAACCTCGCCATCGGACAGGGGGAAAACGAACAGAGCCTCCTCACCATGGCGTCCTTCTATGCGGCGCTGGCCACCGGCGAGTCACCGGTACGTCCCCATCTGGCGCGGAGCGAGACGTTGGCGGCGCGGCGTGTGGAGTGGACTCTCGATCTCCCATCTGCGCGCAGGGCCGAACTCGTGGCGGCGATGAAGACGGTGGTCAACGAGCCAGGCGGGACCGCCTTTCCCTACCGAATCGAGCGGTGGGCGGTCGCAGCGAAGACGGGGACGGCCCAGAATACACTGGGGGCGCCCCACTCCTGGCTGGTCGGGTTCGCACCGGCGGACGACCCCAAGATCGTCATCGCGGCGCTCGTGGAGCAGGGACACCCGGATGGCACCGTCTCGCTCGCCGCACCTTTCGCCATGGGCCTCATCGAGCGCTACCTGACGTCGATCGGACAGCCGCCGGATCCGGGGATGGAGCCGAGTATCGTCGCGAGCGTGGCGGACATCGTGGAGACTGGCGGTGGATGAGCGAATGGGGTGGACCCGGCGTATCCCCGGTCTGGGCGATCCCGCTCTTCTCGGCCTGATGTTGCTGCTGACCGGGCTCGGGATCGCGATGATTTTCTCGGCGGGGCAGGTGGAAGTGCGATCGGTAGCCACCGGGATCTGGGTTCGACAGCTCGTGTGGCTGGGAGTCGCCATCGCCGCGTTCGCGGTGGCCTCACGCGTGCCGCCACGGTTTATCGAGTGGCTCGCGCCGTGGTTGTACGGGGTGTCGCTGGCTCTCCTCGTGCTCGTGCTGGCCGTGGGGACGGGGCCCAACGGAAGCTGGCTGGAACTCGGTCCGGCCCGACTGCAGCCAGCCGAGGTGGCGAAGCTCGGAACGATCTTTCTTCTCGCCCGAGCACTCGGCGACAAGGACCAGGACTTCGCGGGGCTCTCGCGATTGTGGAAGCCGGTGGCCATCGTCGCCGTGCCGTTTGCGCTCGTACTCCTGCAGCCGGATCTGGGGAGCGCCCTGATCTTCGGAGTGATCCTGATTGCGGCGCTGTTCTGGGCCGGCGTCCCGCTGCTGAAGATCTTCCTCCTGGTCAGCCCCGCGGTGAGCCTTCTCCTGGGATTCAACGGGTTTGTGTGGGGCGCCTGGTTTATCGTGATCGCGGCAGTGCTCTACTTTCACCGACCGTTCATTCTCGAGTCCGTGGGCGTGATTCTCGCGAACTTCGCCGCCGGCGCCCTGACAATTCCGCTCTGGAACAGCCTGCTCCCTTACCAGCAGAATCGGCTTCTCGTGTTTCTCGATCCGGAGATCGATCCCCGCGGTGCGGGGTGGCATCTGATTCAGTCGAAGGTTTCGATCGGGTCCGGCGGCATGTTCGGCCAGGGGTTTGCCGTGGGCCCGCAGAAGCGCCTGGCGTTTCTTCCGGAACAGCACACGGACTTCATTTTCTCGGTCGTCGGCGAGGAACTCGGCTTCATCGGAGTGCTTTTGTTTCTCGGCCTCTTCGGTGCGTTGCTCTGGCGGATGCTCCGAATCGCGATCGAGACCGTGGACGACTGGGGCAGCACCGTAACGTTCTGCATCTTTTCCGTGCTGTTCGCCCACCTGGTCGTGAACGTCGGGATGACCGTAGGGCTCATGCCGATCACCGGACTCCCGCTTCCCCTGATCAGCTACGGCGGGAGTTTCCTCCTCCTGGTCTACGCCGGGTTCGGGGTCGTACAGCGGGTCGCGGCCGAACCATAGTATATTCTTCGCCTGCGGGTAGATCGTTGCGGACCGGGCGTCCGCTCTCCGATGGGTCGAGTCGAGGGGTAGCGAGTGTCCTGGTTCAAAAAGCCCAAGCAGAAGCTGGTTTCGCAGAAGCGGGAGCTGCCCGGCGACATGTGGGACAAGTGCGAGGGGTGTGGAGAGATTCTCTACAGCGGAAGGTTGGAGGAGAACCTCCACGTGTGTCCGAATTGTGGACACCACTTCCGGATCACGGCCGACTCGTACGAGGCGCTCCTCCTCGATGGCGGCGAACCGGAGGAGATGTTCGACGCGACCCTGCGCTCGACCGATCCACTCCAGTTCGAGGACTCCAAGCGCTACGTCGATCGCATCGATCAGGCGGAGGCGCGAGGCGCGACACTGGACGCCATTCGGACCGTTCGCGGCACCATCGAAGGAGGCCCCGTCCACCTCGGCACGATGGACTTCCGTTTTATCGGTGGGTCCATGGGATCGGTCGTGGGCGAAAAAATCCGTCGGCTGATCGAGCGCGCGATCGTTGCGCGAAGCCCGCTCGTCATCATCTCGGCGTCGGGCGGCGCGCGCATGCAGGAGGGCATTCTGTCCCTCATGCAGATGGCGAAGACCGCGGCGGCGCTGGAACAATTGTCCGAGGCGCGGCTTCCGTACATCAGTGTCCTGACGAACCCCACCACGGGGGGCGTAACCGCATCGTACGCCATGCTCGGCGACGTCATACTCGCCGAGCCCGGAGCCCTCATCGGGTTCGCCGGTCCCCGCGTGATCAAGGAGACCATCAGGCAGGATCTCCCGGACGGATTCCAGCGCTCGGAGTTCCTGGAAGAGCACGGGATGGTCGACCGGATCGTTCCGCGAACGGAGCTTCGGCAGTCCATCGCGAGTCTGCTGCGACACATGCGTTGACCACAGGCTCGTCACCCGTTCCCGGTGCGCTGGCGCGGCTCTTCGACAGGCGTCCGATGGACGCGGTGGAGTGGGGGCTCGACCGAATCGAAGCTCTGCTCGCGGCCCTGGATAATCCGCACCGCGCCTTCGAGACCATCCATATCGCCGGGACGAACGGCAAAGGTTCGACGGCGACCTTCGCCGCTAGCGTGTTGGCGGCCCACGGGCACCGCGTCGGGCTGTACACGTCCCCCCACCTCGACGATCTGAGGGAACGATTCGTCGTGGGGGGCGTGCCGGTGGAGGACACGATCCTGGAACGGGTCGCCACAGAGATGCTCGCCCTTCCGGAAGCCGAACCGGCCACGTACTTCGAGGTGGCGACCGCCGTCGCGTTTGCCGCGTTTCGCGAGGCCGGGGTCGACTGGGCGGTCGTCGAGACCGGGCTCGGAGGACGCCTCGACGCGACGAACGTGATCGAGCCGAGAGTGGCTGTCGTGACGACCATCGGGATCGATCACGCGGACGTGCTCGGCGATACTCCGGAGGCGATCGCCGCGGAGAAAGGGGGCATTTTCAAGAGGGGCGTTCCTGCGGTGCTGGGCAATGTGAGTGATCGGGCCCGTGAGGTCCTGGAAGAGGCCGCCCGTCGCGTGGCTGCGCCGGTGGCCACGCTCGGCGACGAGGGGTCCATACTCGACGTCACCACGAGGCTGGAAGGGACGCAGTTTCGATACAGTTCCCGTCGGTGGCCCGATGGTCTCGAGTTGAAGACGGGGTTGGTAGGGCGGCACCAGGCGGAGAACGCGAGTCTCGCGATTCTCGCCCTGGAGTCGGCGGGTCTCAGACTCGGCCGTGGGCGCACACGGCGAGCGATCGCGGGCGCGGTGATTCCGGGGCGGTTCGAGATACGGAAGATAGGTCGGGAGACGTGGGTTCTGGATATCGCCCACAACCGCGAGGGATTGGAGGCGGTTATGGGCACGCTCGAGGAGGTGAATGCTCCGCGTCCCCGGGTGTCGGTCGTGGGGATTCTGTCCGACAAACCATGGGCGGGAATGCTCGAGATGCTTCGGCTTGACATGCAGGCTATCATCCTGACACAAGCGGGTTCCGCACCGAAGGACAGGTGCTGGAATCTGCCTGAAGTGAGCGGTGCGACGGACGCCGGAGCGACGGCGTTGAGGGTGGAACCCGACCTCGGACGGGCATTGGAAATGGCGGCGCAGGAGGGGGCCGGCGGTACCATTCTCGTGACCGGTTCGATGTACACGGTGAGTGCCGCGAGACGTGAACTCACCGGAACCTGAGCGGACGAGAGGGACAGGAATGTTATACGATCCGACGCTTGTACAACCCATGCGCGATGAGCTCACGCGACTCGGAGTTCAGGAGCTTCGGACCGCGGAGGAGGTGGATGAGATCCTCGAACCGCGGGAAGGTACGACCCTCGTCGTCGTCAACTCCGTTTGCGGCTGCGCGGCTCGCAACGCGCGGCCCGCGGTGGCTATGGCGCTGGAGCATAACTCGCAGCCGAACCGGGTGGTGACCGTGTTTGCCGGGCAGGACATCGAGGCCACGGCCAGGGCACGTGGCTATTTTCCGGGCTTCCGTCCGTCATCCCCGGCGCTCGGTCTGCTACGCGGCGACGAGGTCGTCTTCATGCTTCAACGTCACGAGATCGAGGGCCGTGAGGCCGAAGACATCGCCGACGACCTCGCACGCGCGTTCGATCAGTTCTGCGTCGCTGCTTGATCGACGGTCATCGCGCACCGGGGGCGACCTCGCGTGAGCTCTGACGAGATCCAGAGTCTCAAGGGGTTTCGCGAGTTTTACCCCGCGGAGTTCGCTCTTCGCCGACACATCTTCTCGGCCTGGCGGCGCGTGGCTGCGCGGTACGGGTTCGAGGAGTACGACGCACCTCCGCTCGAGCCCCTGGAGTTGTATACCCGGAAGTCCGGCGCCGAGATCGAGGGACAGCTCTACGCGTTTACCGACAAAGGTGGACGTGAAGTGGCGCTCCGTCCGGAAATGACGCCCAGCTTCGCGCGGATGATCACCGCGCGGGCCGGCGCACTCTCGAAACCGATCCGCTGGTTTTCGATCCCGCAACTCTTCCGCTACGAGCGCCCGCAGCGGGGTCGGCTGCGAGAGCATTTTCAGCTGAACATGGACATCGTCGGCGAGACGGATCCGCTGGCTGATGCTGAGATCATCGCGGCCGCACTCGACTCGCTCCGTGAGTTGGGGCTCGACGAGACGAACATCGTCGCCCGAATTTCCGACCGAAGACTGGTCTCGGCCATCCTCGGTGCAAATGGGGTCTCCGAAGATCTCCACGGAAAGGTGTTCTCGGTCCTCGATAAGGCGGACCGGGAGACGCCCGAATGGCTTGGCGGGCAACTCGAGATGGCGGGGGTAGGGGACGAGGCGCGGGCCCGGCTCCTCGCGCTCCCCGGATTGACCCTCGGTGAAGTGCAAGGTGTGTACGAGGGTGAAGAGAGGGTCATGGAGGCCGCATCGACGCTCTCCCGCGTGCTCTCACATCTGTCGGCCTCGGGTTTCGGGCCGTATGTCCGGTTCGATGCGAGCCTCGTACGCGGCCTCGCCTATTATACGGGAACGGTCTTCGAGATTTGGGAGCGAACCGGGCGGCTGCGCGCGGTGTGTGGTGGGGGAAGATACGACGATCTCCTTGCATCTCTCGGTGGCGTCGACCTCCCGGCGCTCGGGTTCGGCATGGGCGACGTCGTCCTCGGAGAACTACTCAAGGATCTGGAGCTGGCCCCGGACGCCGCGGTCGAAATCGACGATTTCGTCGTGTGCGTGTCGGAGGATGAGCGGGAAGCGGCTCTCGCAGTCGTCGCCGGGTTGCGACGACGTGGCCGCCGGGTGACGTATGATCTCCGGACGAGGGCTGTGGGCCGCCAGTTCAAGACCGCGAACCGGGTGGGAGCGGCGCGGGTGATCGTCGTGGGCCCGGACGAGGTGTCCAGGGGCATTGCGAAGACGCACGATATGGCGAGCGGCGACGAGAGCGAAATCGCCCTGGACGAGCTTTTGCCGGAAGGGGAGAGAGAGGGATGAGCAAGAAGGGTTTGATGCCGCAGGCCGAGGACTTCTCCGCCTGGTACAACGAGGTGGTCCAGGTCGCCGAACTCGCCAGTCACTCGCAAGTCCGCGGGTGCATGGTGATCCGCCCATACGGCTACCGAATCTGGGAGCTGATCCAGGCCCGTCTCGACCGAATGTTCAAGGACACGGGTCACGAGAACGCGTATTTTCCGTTGTTTCTCCCCCAATCCGCTCTCGACCGCGAGGCCGAGCACGTGGAAGGCTTCGCTCCGCAGACCGCGGTGGTCACGCATGCCGGCGGCAAGGAACTCGAGGAGCCACTGGTCGTCCGCCCGACATCCGAGGCGATCATCTGGCCGATCCTCGCCGACTGGATCCAGTCGTATCGCGATCTTCCCATGCTGCTGAACCAGTGGGCCAACGTCGTCCGATGGGAGCTGCGCACTCGCCCCTTCCTGCGCACCACAGAGTTCCTGTGGCAGGAGGGGCACACGGCGCACGCGACCGATGAGGAGGCCGAGGAAGAGGCGCGGCGAATGCTCGGGATCTACCGGACCTTCATGGACGACGCCATGGGCCTCGCCGTGATCACGGGCGAGAAGACGCCCGACGAGCGGTTCGCGGGTGCGCAGCGGACCTACGCAACCGAGGCGCTCATGAAAGATGGGAAGGCTCTGCAGACTGGAACCAGCCATCATCTCGGTCAGAATTTCGCCCGCGCGTTCGACGTGCAGTTCCAGACGGAGCAGGGCAAGCACGAGTACGTGTGGAGCACGTCCTGGGGCGTGTCCACGCGTCTCATCGGGGGCCTGATCATGAGCCATGGAGACGATCAGGGGCTCGTCCTGCCCCCCCGGCTGGCACCGTTTCAGGTCGTCATCGTTCCGATCTGGAAGAGCGATGATCAGCGCGCCAGCGTCCTCGAGGTGGCGGAGTCGATCGAGGAGGAGCTCGACTCGGCGGGAGTCCGCGTTCGGCTGGACGCGCGAGACACGCTGAATCCCGGAGCCAAGTTCTACGAATGGGAACGCAAGGGCGTCCCTCTTCGCCTCGAACTCGGGCCCAGGGATATCGAGGCGGGCCACGCGATGCTGGTCAGACGGCTCGTCTCGGACGGCCAGGACCGTAAGTCCACGGTCGCTTTGGGCGATATCGGCGCAGCCATCCCGGCGCTGCTGGATGAAGTACAGGAGTCGATGTTGGAGACGTCGAGGCGGCGGCGCGAAGACAGATCGCGTCGAGGCTTCGGATCGTACGACGAGTTCCGCGAGTGGATCGAGGAGAGCCCGGGGTTCGGCTACGCGGGCTGGTGTGGGTCGACGGAGTGCTCAGACCGCGTGAAAGATGAGACGAAGGCCACGATCCGGGTCGTTCCGGACCCGGAGTTCCGATCGGAAGAGGTCCCCGAACGGTGTCTCGTCTGTGGAGCGTCGGCCCCGGACGAAGTCGTGTGGGCGAAGGCATATTGAGAGGCAATGACATGGAAGGAGACGCGTGAGTCGGGTTCTCATTCTGGATTTCGGGTCACAGTTCACGCAGTTGATCGCGCGCCGAATCCGTGAGGAGCGCGTGTATTGCGAGGTCCACCCCCCCACCCGGGACGTCGAATGGATCCGCCGGTTCGATCCATCGGCTATCGTCCTGTCGGGCGGTCCGGCGAGCGTGTACGACGAAGGGGTCCCGTCGCCCGACCCGAACCTGTTGAATCTCGGGGTCCCGATCCTCGGAATCTGCTACGGGATGCACCTTATCGCCCGGCTGTTCGGTGGCGACGTCACGGCGTCCGATCGTCGCGAATACGGGCGCGCCAGCCTCCAGGTCCAACGTGGCGATGGGCTGTTCGAGGGGTTCGGGGAGGGCGAGGTCACCCAGGTCTGGATGAGCCATGGCGACGAGTTGCCCGAAGCGCCGCCCGGCTTCGTGGTGGTCGGCACCACCGAGAACTCCATCGCCGCGATCTGGTCTCCCGACCGAAAGATCTGGGCGGTCCAGTTTCACCCCGAAGTCGCTCACACGACCCGCGGGGACGACATTCTGCGGAATTTTCTGTTCGAAGTCGCCGATTGCCAGGCGGACTGGACGCCATCGAGCATCATCGACCACCACGTGGCGGACGTACGGTCCCGGGTGGGCGACGGCCAGGTGATCTGCGGTCTGTCCGGTGGCGTCGACAGCGCGGTCGCCGCCGCCCTCGTGCAGCGGGCGATCGGAGATCAGCTCGTCTGCATCTTCGTCGACACAGGTCTTCTCAGGAAGAACGAGCGGCAGGCCGTCGAGGAGATGTTCAGCGACCAGAAGAGCGTGCGACTCGAAGTGGTCGACGCGACGGATCGCTTCCTCGCCGCGCTCGAAGGGGTAGAGGAACCCGAAGAGAAGCGGGTACGGATCGGCCACACCTTCATAGACGTGTTCGAGGACGCGGCGGGCCGCCACGGTGACGCGAAGTTTCTCGTGCAGGGCACGCTGTATCCCGATGTGATCGAATCCGTTTCGGTGTCGGGGCCTTCGGTCACGATCAAGTCGCACCACAACGTGGGCGGTTTGCGGCCCGATCATCCATTCGAGCTGATCGAGCCCCTGCGCGATCTCTTCAAGGATGAGGTCCGGGCGATCGGCCGCGAGTTGGGGCTCCCCGAGCACATCGTCGGACGGCACCCGTTTCCTGGACCGGGTCTGGCGATCAGGATCCTCGGCGACATCACGCGGGGAAAACTCGACACGTTGCGCGAGGTCGACGCCATCTATCTCGAAGAGATCCGGAAGGCCGGTCTTTACGACGACATATGGCAGGCGTTCGCGGTGCTGCTGCCCGTACGGTCGGTCGGCGTGATGGGGGACTCGCGCACCTACGAGAATGTGGTCGCGCTGAGAGCGGTCACGAGTCGCGATGGGATGACCGCCGACTGGTTCCCCTTCCCGCACGAGGTGCTGGGTCTGATCTCGAACCGCGTGATCAATGAAGTACGCGGAGTGAACCGCGTCACGTACGATATCTCATCGAAACCGCCGGCCACGATCGAGTGGGAGTAGCAGGGGATCGAGTAGCGGAGAAGACGGAGCCCGAATGATCGATGCGGCGGAGATCGTTGGATGGTGGGATCGGTACCTGAAGGTGGCGGAAGTCGAGGACTACCCGGGCGCCATGAACGGTCTCCAGGTCGAAGCGACTCGCCCGGTTCGCCGGATAGGGGCCGCCACGGATGCCTGTCAGACGACGATCGATCTGGCTACGTCGGACGGTTGTGAGTTGCTGCTCGTTCACCACGGCCTGTTCTGGGGCGGCCCTCGGCCGCTCACGGGTGCGACGTTCCGGCGCATCTCCACCCTCATTACTTCCGGCACGGGTCTATACTCCGTACACCTCCCGCTCGACGTGCACGAGGAGGTCGGCAACAATGTTCTTCTCGCGGAGGCCCTGGGTCTGGCGGTGGAGGGCAGTTTCGGGTCATACGGCCGCCTGAGCGGTCTGGGCGTCCTTGTCCGGCCCGAGCGGTCACGCGACGAGTTGATCGACCTCGTCGCCGGGGCGTGCGGCGCTCCGGTGCTGCTCATCCCGGGCGGACCCGAACGCGTGGAATCTCTGGCGATCGCCACGGGCGGGGCGGCGTCGCTGATGGCCGAGGCGGCCGCCGCCGGTGCCGACACCTTCCTGACGGGTGAGGGGAATCACCACACGTATCACGAAGCGATGGAACTCGGAATCAACGTCCTGTACGCGGGGCATTACGCTACCGAGACATTCGGCGTGCGGAGACTGGCGGCTTCCACCGCGAAACGCTTTGGCGTCGAGCATCGCTTCTACGACGTACCGACGGGGCTTTAGAAGATCGAGATCTTGATGTCTTTCAGGTAGCGGTCCGGCCGATCACGAATGTCCTTCGTGAGCAACGCGATTTCTTCGCTCGCCGCCTGCAGGTTCGCGAGCGTCTCCGTCAACCCCTCGTAAAGTTCGTCATCGGTCAGCATCTTCCCGAGCGTTCCCTCGCCGTCCGCCAGCCGCGTCGTGATCGTGGCGAGCGAAGCCGTCGTCGTGTCGAAGTTCGCGCTCGCGGCCGCGAGACGGGAGGAGAGTGTATCGAGATTCGCAAGCGACCGCTCCAACTCCGGAGAGGCTGCCAGCTCCGCCAATTGCGCGGTGGCCGCATCGAGGTTCGCGAGGAGAGAATGGACGGCGGCTCGTTCCGTTCGCATGAGGTCCTCCAGCTCTCGCATCGCTCCTGTGAAGGCCTCTGAACTGGCGTTCAGGTTCTCCACCATCTGCTCGGACAACACCGCCTCCACGCGCTCGAGCAGCACGCCCGTCTCGTCACCGAGATTGGAGGCGAGCGACATGAGGTCTGAATTGCGACCCAACAGGATGGTGTCACCACTTGCCAGGCTTCCGGGTGCGGCCCCGGGCAGCATCTCCACGAGTTGGTTCCCGAGAAATCCGGCCGGCTTGATCATGCCCCGGGTGTCGGAGGGAAGGTCGACCTCCTCGAAGAAGGACATGGCCAGGACGACGCGAGTGGCCTCGAGCCGAACCTCATCAACCGTGCCGACTTCCACGCCACGCAGGAAGATTCGTGAGTCGGGCGTGATCTGTCCGGCGTCGTTTGTCACTCCGAAGATCTGCAGAGCACTGCCCCCCACCCTCAGATCCGAGATCCAGAACAGTCCGAGGGTCAGCGCCACGATCGTCACGAGGACGAGCGCCCCGACCTGGAGTTCATCGCCGCGGTCACGCAGACCGGGATCTCTCACGCCACCTCCACCGTTGGGGTCGAGTCGAGGAATTCGCGAACGACGGGCTTCGTCGTAGTGCGGAGTTCGTCAGGGGTCCCCTCGGCCTGAACGACCCCGTCCGACAGCAGGACGATGCGGTCGGCCAGAAAGAAGGCGGACGCCACGTCGTGAGTCACAATAATGCTGGTCGCGTTGATCCGCCTGTTCACCCGGGCGATCAGTTCGTTGATGAGTGTCGCGTTTACGGGGTCCAGACCCGTCGTCGGTTCGTCGTACAGGATGTAGCGGCGTTCGCCGATGATGGCGCGCGCGATCGCCACGCGACGCTGCATCCCGCCCGACAGCTCGGCGGGAACCAGTTCGAGAACTTCACTCCCGAGGTTCACGTGCCCGAGCGCCCGCCGTGCCAGCTCTTCGCAGTCGAGGCTGGGATCGTCGCAGGCCCCCTGGGGAAGCCCCATCAGCAGGTTCCCCCGTACCGTCATCGAATCGAACAGAGCGGAGTTCTGAAACACATAGCTGATCTTCGAACGTATCTCGAGGATTGCCTTCTGGGTCGCAGTCGGGACGGACACGCCGTCGACCCTCACATCGCCTTCGTCGGGGTCGAGGAGCCCGACGATGTGTTTCAGCAGGACGCTCTTGCCCGTGCCCGATGGCCCCATGATCACAAGGCACTCGCCTTCCTGGATGACGAGGTCGACGCCAGCCAGAACGACCTTACCCGAAAACGCTTTCTTCACGCCCTCGATCTCGATCATGAGAACGCCTTGTACGCGGGTGCGAGGATCACGTCGAGAACCATGATCGCGACGATGATCGCGACGACCGCCTTCGTCGCCGTCCGGCCGACCCCCGCCGCGCCTCCACCCGCCCGCAAGCCGACGTAGCACGCGATGAAGGTGATCGTGAATCCGAAAACGACGGCCTTGAGCAGCGTGTAGAACAGAGCTGCATTGTGATAGTAGCCCTTGGCGCCGGCGGCAAATTCCTGGGGGGTCATGCCGATCAGCGCGATGCAAACGAAATAGCCCGCGAGGATCCCCATGATATTGGCGAGAATGACAAGCGGTACCAGAATCAGCGTGCCGGCCACGACGCGCGGAACGACCAACTCGAGCACGGGGTCGCGTCCGAGGGTGAGGAGGGCGTCAATCTGATTGGTCACCTGCATGGTGCCCAACTCCGCACCGATGCCGGCCCCCATCCGGCCCGCCAGGACGATCGCGGTCAGTATCGGACCGAGTTCGGTTAGCAGGCCACCGACCAGGCTCCCGGCGATGATCTCGAGCGGCAAGCCCGGCGACAGCTGATTCGCCGTCTGCTGGGAAAGCACGCCGCCGGAAAGCGCCCCCATCAGGAGTACGAGCCCCAGCCCCTCTACGCCGATTCGCTTGGCCTGCGTGAAGGTCTCGGCAACGTAGAGCCTGGGATGGCGTAGCGAGCAGATCGTCGCCCACAGGAGCATTCCGGCGCGACCGGCGTGCCGGGCACTTTCTCGCGCGAAATGGCCGACCCGAATGGTGATGCCGGTGATCACTTCTCGTCTCCCGAATCCAGGGGATTCTCTCCCACCGAGGGGACCGCCCCTCCATCGAGTTTGTCCAGAGAGTCCGCACGAGCCCGGATGCGCTCGTGTAGTCGGAACATCTTCGCGGGGTCGCCACCAAACACTTCCGCGAACCCCACCAGATCTTGCCGGGCGACCCCCGACTCATGGAGAACGGCCTGCCGCGCCGAATCTCCCCGTACCGGGTCGATGAACCGTGCCTGGACGTGTGACAGCCGGGCCATGACCTCCACATACTCGTCGTCACTTATGGGGCCGGCCGGCGCGTTGCAGCCGACGAGACCGAGGTAGATCCCCAACCAAAAGAACCGGTGCACGTTTACGCGTCCCTCGTCGAGGCGACCCGATAGAGCCACAGCGTGAATCCGATCGCGAGCGCGAGCCCGATAAACGTCGCCGCCGTACCGAAGTCATCAGGCGCCAACGCCAGAACGTCCGTGCTCTGTGCCGCCGCGAACGGAATTGCGAGAAGGATTCCGACGAGGGCCTCACCGGTGATCAGACCGGATGCGAAGAGGAGCCCGCGCTGCCCCCCTCGCTCGACGGCGGCAACATCTCCGCCGGAGTTACGGATTGTCCGCCTGGCGCCCCACGCCACGAGCCCGCCGATGAAGATGGGAAGCGTCAACTCGATGGGAAGGTAGATTCCGACCGCGACCGCGAGCACCGGAGTGCGAAATTCGGAACCACGTGCTTCGAGGACCCTGTCGAGAGCGATGATCACGATGGCGATGACGGCTCCGATCAGGATCATCGTCCACGGCAGGTTTTGGGTAAACACTCCATCGGCGACCGACGCCATCAGGGTCGCCTGCGGCGCATCGAGCATCTCGGCCGGGTCCATGCCTTCGCGCGGGAACACGCCGCCCAGCCCGTAGGCGTTGAAGAGCAGCCCCAGAATCGGCGCGATCGTGAGGGCTCCGGCCACGACACCGATGATCTGCATGATCTGCTGTTTGACCGGTGTGGCTCCTACGATTCTACCGGCCTTCAGATCCTGCATGTTGTCGCCGGCGATGGCGGCCGCGCAGGCGACCACCGCACCGACCAGAATGGCCGTGGCCGCCGCGGCCGTGGCCTGGGCACCTCCGACCGCAAAGTCGATCTCGGTGCCGAGGAGAACGTAGAGAATGAGCGAGATGGTGAGAATGGTCGCGATCGTCACGCCCGAAATCGGGTTGTTCGACGATCCGACGAGCCCCGCCATGTACCCCGCGACCGATGCGAACAGAAACCCCGCGGTGAGGGCGAAGACCGTGCCGAGCACGAGCGCGCTCATGTAGAGCCTGGTGCTGATCCCCAACGACTCCTGATCGATCACGCCCATGAAGACAATGAATATCGGGACGGCCAGGGCCACCGTCCCCACGCCGACGAACGTGATCGGTGTATCTCGCTCGGTTCGAGGTACGGAGGCGGCTCCGCCGCGTCGCGCCTCCCGTACGGCTTCCAGCGAGGACGCGACTCCGTCCCGAATGGGCTTGAGCAGGGCGACCAGCGCCCAGATCCCTCCGACCGCCATGCACCCCACACCCATGTACCTGATTTCGGCGCTCCAGATCTCCAGCGCCCCATCATAGCCCGTGGCCCCACCCGTAATCTCCGCGAGGGTTGCCGGGTCGGTCACCGCCATGAAAATGGGAATCCCGAACAGCCACGAGATCAGGCCGCCGGCGAATACCAGCACGGCGATGTTCAGTCCGATGATGTATCCGACGGCGAGCAGGGCGGGCGACAGGTCGGCGCCCATTCCGAAGGTCGATCGACCGGCCGAAACGGCCCCGCTCGCGGAGCCTGCCGCGACCTTGAACCCCGTCTGCGTCAGCTTGAGCGCGGCCGCCGCGAGACCGCCAATGCCGATGAGCTTCGCTCCCGCGCCACCCTCCGTTCCCGCCTTCAGTACCTCGGCCGTCGCGACACCCTCCGGGAACTTCAGCCCCGCGTCGACGATCAGGGCGCGGCGCAGCGGAATCGTGAACAGCACCCCGAGGATCCCACCGGAGAGCGCGATGCCCATGGTGGGGAGAAACGGGAAGCCCCCCCACTGATGAAGCAGTATGAGCGCTGGCAGGGTGAAGATGACCCCGGCCGCCAGCGATTCTCCGGCCGATGCCGCCGTCTGCACGATGTTGTTCTCGAGGATGTTGTATTCCCGGAACATCCGGAGAACGGCCATCGAGATGACGGCCGCGGGAATCGAAGCGGACACGGTGAGACCGACCTTGAGCCCCAGGTAGGCGTTGGCTCCCCCCAGCACGGCCGACAGAATAACTCCGAGGACCACCGCCTTGATGGTGATTTCGGGCAGCGACTGCGAGGCCGGTATGTACGGCTCCGTGCCGCCCCTTCGGGTGCCGGTGATCGGCGGGTCGGACATGCGCTCGGCTCCACGTCGAGGGGGGGGCGGAAGGTCGCCTGAGGCTAGTCCGCGGGGTAGCGAGGGTCAAGCGATCCGTGACGATCCGACCGGGGACCATGCCTTTGTGGCAGCCTTCCACGGCGAGACGGCCTCGGGGCCGCCGGTTCGGCGGGAAGACGCGTCAAAACCGCCGCAAACGCCCTGGTTTGGAGGCTGGTGGAGGGCACGTGACTTGCCCCCCCGGATCATGTTCCGGCGATGTCGTCGGATACGACTCGATGGAGGAGGACAACGTGGACGAGCACGGAGAATACAGGCGCGAGCCCGCTGGGGCCGAGAACGAGCCCGCTCCCGACACGGCTCCCGAAGAGCAGGGGGGCGAAACGGATGAAGACACGGACGATCGCCCGTGGTCTGGTTGGGCGTCTTTCGCCGAGATCCAGGACGCCGTCAGCGGGCTGGTGGACTCGGCGCTCAAGAACGTGGCACCGGCGACGGGGCGCTTCCCTCGATACGACCTGCTCGAGCTGCCCTCGGAGGGATACATGATCCTCTTCGATCTGCCGGGCATGGAAAAGTCGGAAGTGGAGGTCTCCGCCGCGGGGACCGACGTCACCGTGGAGGGGGCCCGGTCGCGTCCGACTCTGCCCGACGGGGCGAAGGTGCAGCGTAGCGAACGAACGTTCGGACGGTTCAGCAGAACGGTTCGCGTCCCGGGGAACGTCGACATGGGCGGGATCCGCGCGAAGATGACCAACGGTGTGCTGGAGATTCGGCTTCCCTTGCGGCATGCCGAGGACGCCCAGCGGATCAAGGTCGACTGACGCGCCATCGATTCGAAAAGGCCTGACCTGGAGATATAAATGATTCCGGTTGATCGACTGACGGTGAAAGCGGCTGAGGCACTCCGTGACGCCACGCTGTCTGCGACCCGCGAGGGGAACCCTGCCGTGGAGGACATACATCTGCTCCGGGCCCTCCTCGACCAGGAGGGTGGGGTGGTGGTGCCTGTCCTCCAGAAGGTGGGGGTCGACGTCGTCGACCTCGAAGGGCGGATCGACGAGGCGATCGGCAGGCTGCCGAAGCAATCGGGAGCACAGCCTCAAGCGAGCCGAGAGCTCCAGAAGGTGCTCGACCACGCCGACGTCTCCGCGCGCGACATGACCGACTCCTACGTGTCGACGGAGCACATGCTTCTGGGTCTGGTCTCGGGGGCCGCAAGCACGACCCGGCCCCTCCTCGATGAGTTGGGTGGCGACGCCGACAGTATCCGCAGCGCGATCGATCAGGTCCGGGGTCCGCACCGGGTGACCGACAAGGATCCGGAAGGAAAGTATGGTGCGCTCGAGCGCTACGGCGTCGACTTGACCGAACAGGCGCGGGCGGGGAAGCTCGACCCCGTGATCGGCAGAGACACGGAGATTCGGCGGGTCATGCAGGTGCTGTCACGGCGCACGAAGAACAACCCCGTCCTGATTGGGGAACCCGGTGTCGGCAAGACGGCGATCGCCGAAGGCCTGGCGCAACGAATCGTCTCCGGTGACGTGCCGGAGTCGTTGCGGCAGAAGCAACTCATCCAACTCGACATCGCATCGATGCTCGCCGGTGCGAAGTATCGCGGCGAGTTCGAGGAACGGCTGAAGGCGACCCTGAAGGAGATCACGGAGTCTGGCGGGCGGTACGTGATCTTCCTCGATGAGCTCCATACGATGGTGGGGGCCGGCGCAGCGGAGGGAGCCGTCGATGCGGCAAACATGCTCAAGCCTGCGCTGGCCCGGGGACAACTCCGATTGATCGGCGCCACGACGCTCGATGAGTATCGCCAGCACATCGAGAAGGACCCGGCGTTGGAGCGGCGGTTCCAGCCCGTTCTCGTCGCCGAGCCATCGCTGGACGAGACGATCGGCATCCTCCGGGGGCTCAAGGAGCGCTACGAGGTGCACCACGGGGTCAGGATCACCGATCCGGCCCTGATCGCTGCGGCGCGGCTGTCGGACCGCTACATCGGAGACCGCTTCCTGCCCGACAAGGCGATCGACCTGATCGACGAGGCCGCCTCGAAGCTTCGAATCGAGATCGATTCCATGCCGGAAGAGGTCGACGAGGTCGACCGGCGCGTGACACAACTCGAGATCGAGCGGGAGGCCCTGAAGGGTGAGGAAGACGCGCGGAGCCGCAGCCGGCTGGCTGATCTCGAGCAAGAACTGGCGGACGCTCGGGAAAACCTGGCGGCGCTGAAAGCGCGCTGGCTCACGGAGAAGGACGCCATCGAGGCGGTTCGTCAGCGAAAACGCGAGATCGAAGAACTGGGGATCGAGGCGGAGCAGGCCACTCGAACCGGGAACCTGCAGCGCTCGGCCGAAATCGCGTACGGGGAAGTGCCGAGGCTCAGGGACGAGCTGGCGGCGGACGAGGCCCGGCTGGCGACGCTGCAGGCCAAGACATCCTTCCTGAAGGAAGAGGTGGGCGAGGAGGACGTGGCGGAGGTCGTGGCGATGTGGACGGGAATCCCCGTGTCGCGGATGCTCGAGGACGAACGCGAGCGACTGACGAAGCTGGAGGATCATCTCCACGAGCGGGTGGTGAACCAGGAGCATGCGATTACTGCGGTCGCGAACGCGGTTCGCCGAAGCCGCGCCGGACTTCAGGACCCCAACCGTCCGATCGGCAGTTTCATTTTCCTCGGACCGACGGGTGTCGGGAAGACGGAGACGGCACGGGCCCTCGCCGACTTTCTCTTCGATGATGAGGCCGCGATGATTCGGATCGACATGTCCGAGTATATGGAACGACACGCCGTCGCCCGTCTCATAGGTGCACCACCCGGGTACGTGGGGTACGAGGAAGGTGGTCAGTTGACGGAGGCCGTCCGCCGCCGACCGTACGCGGTCGTCCTGTTCGACGAGATCGAGAAGGCGCACCCTGAAGTTTTTAACCTGTTACTGCAAATACTCGACGACGGACGCCTTACGGATGGTCAGGGTCGAACGGTCGACTTCCGACATGCCGTGCTGATCATGACCAGCAACATCGGGAGCTCGCGGATCCTCGAGCAGGCGGAATCGGGTGCGCCGTGGGAGGAGGTAGATGCTGACGTTCGCGAGGCCCTGCGCGGTCGGTTCAAGCCCGAATTTCTCAATCGGGTCGATGAGATCCTCGTATTCCGGACGCTGACGAAGGAGCACCTCGAGCAGATCGTGGTGTTGCAGTTGGCGCGAGTCGGCCAGACTCTTGCGGATCGTGAGATCTCCATCGACGTGTCGGCTGCGGCGCGGCGTCGAATCGCCGAAATCGGGTACGAGCCGGCGTTCGGCGCGCGCCCGCTGAAGCGAGCGATTCAGCGGCTGATCACCGACCCGCTCGCCATGGCATTCCTCGAGGGCCACTTCGAAGAGGGCGACACGGTCAGGGTCGACATCGGGTTAGATGCAGAAACCCTTGACCTGTCACGGGTTACGGGGGCGGGACCTGACGTTTCTAAGGAAGCATCGTAGCACGCCGTCGGGAGCGCGTACTTGGAGAGAAGGTCGGGCCGTCTTAGGATCTGGAGGGTTGGATCCGCAAATGGGGAGGGATGACGATGAATGTGAGACCCGGATCCTGGGTGGCGGCTGCAATTCTTCTGCTCACGACGGCCTGCGCCTCGTCGGGCGGCAGTGGGTCCGCCGCGACGATCGAGAGTTCGTTCGGCGCTCTTTCCGCGGAATCTGCGGTAGGACAGTTCCTCGACGCCGCGAAGCGCAAAGATTACAACTTGATGAGCCGCTTGTTCGGTACCCGGGAGGGGCCGGCGACGGAGACCCTGGGACGCATCGAGACCGAGCAGCGAATGTACGTGCTGGCCGCGTTTCTCAGGCACGAGTCCTATACGCTGCGTCGTGTGCCGGTGGCGGAGGCGGAAGGTCAGCGGCGGGTGGTGGCCGACATGGTCGGGACGAGGAACGGGAGCATCGCCGTGCCCTTCCTTACCTCTGTGAGTAAGGGGCGCTGGTTCGTCGAGCAGATCACGACCGAGGCACTGGGCGGTAGCTGAAAGAGGTGCCGAGGGTTCAGCGGTATCGCGAAGCGAGGCGTTCGGGGTCCGTTCCGAGCGAGTGGAGCGCGCGCAGCCGGAGGTGTTGCAAGATCGTCCGCCAGAACCCCTGCCGTTCCCAGCGGCGGGTTGACGTGACCGCGGTGGCCGGCACGGGCCGAAACACCCCGGTCGCGCGCAGGCGCCTCACGAACCGGACGTCCTCGAAGATGCGAAGCGGCGGCATCCCCCCGCTTGCGTCGTACGCTTCGCGCGTGGCGAAGATCGCCTGATCGCCGGTTGCCGTGCGGAAGACGCGGGTGCGGAGGTTGATCGCCGCCGCAAGGGCCCGGTATCGAAGACGCCCCTCTTCCCGAAATCCGAGGTACAGACACCCCGACGTCGCCCCCGCTTCGATCTGCGCGAGGACAGCGGCTCCCGCCCCGGGTGGCAGCCAGGTGTCGGCGTGCAGGAACAACAGTATGTCTCCCCGCGCCGTCTCGGCTCCCGCCCTCATCTGGTCTCCGCGACAGGGTGGCCGGGTGAGGACGCGAGCGAGACCGCGGACGCGGTCGGGCGTGCCGTCGACGCTTCCACCATCCACGACGATGAGCTCCGTCAGTGGCCCGAGCGCCTCGGTCGCGTGACCGAGGGTGGCCTCGATCTCCTCGGATTCGTCGAGCGTCGGGACGATTACCGAGAATCGGGTCCTTCGCCGATCATTCGTCTTCGGGCGACTCACGGAGCTCCAGCAGGACGCCGCCGGTCGATCCGGGGTGGAGGAAGGAAACGCGAGTCCCCTCCGCGCCGCCGCGAATCGCCGGCTGGATCGGCTCGATCCCCGATTCGTGTAGCCGATCGAGCGCTGCGACGAGATCAGGCACTCGCACGCAGACGTGGTGTACTCCCTCTCCCCGACGTTCGAGGTGGTGGGCAATCGGTGAATCGGGGGCGATCGGTGCCAGCAATTCGACCCTGCCTGCCCCGTCGCCGAAGAACGCCACCCGGACGCCCTCCGTGGACACGACCTCCTCCCCACCCGGAGGAACGCCGAGCATGGCCGTCCAGCGCGGGACCGCCGCTTCCAGCGAGTTGACCGCGATTCCGACGTGGTCGATAATGGGCACCGCCGGAGGCGCTTCGGTGTTATTTGTCATAAGGTGGGAACGGATCCGAGGCCGATGAAACAACCGGGTTCTGGAGACCGCAACGTATCGGAGCAGCAATCCGTCAGCCAGCCGATCATCGGGTAGCGGGATCGGCGGGGGCGGTTCAAGGGATAGGGAGGAAAAGACACATGGTGGAAGAACTCGACGGCCCGCTCGTGGAGATCACCGACGAGAATTTTGGCGACGAGATCGGGTCGAACAGTGGTCTGGCGATCGTAGACTTCTGGGCCGAGTGGTGCGGGCCCTGTCGAATGGTCGGACCGATCGTCGACGAACTGGCGCACGAGCACGCGGGCACGGTGAAGGTCGGCAAGCTGGACGTCGACGCGAACCCGGAGACTGCAACCCGATTCAACGTTCGCTCGATTCCGAGCATTCTGTTCTTCAAGGACGGCGAACTCGTCGATACGGTGATTGGTGCTCATCCGAAGTCCGTGCTTGAAGAGAAGATCGAGCTGCACGCCTGAAACACGATCGGGGTGGCGACGCCTCCCGGCCGGATCTGTCCGGTGGGCGCCGCTGCTTCCCGGGCCGGGCCGCTCCGCCGGCGTCCCACGGACCGCGATATGAGTGATCGCGAAGAGTGGGGTACGTGTTACGTGGTGGGGACACCGATCGGCAATCTCGGTGACATCACCGATCGGGCGATCGCGACGCTCCGGACGGTCGGCGTTTGCTACGCGGAGGATACCCGTCGGACACGCCGGCTCTTCGCGAAGTTCGGGATCGACGCACCGCTCCGTTCGATGCACGCGCACAACGAAATGGAACGTACCGCAGAGATCATCGACCGGCTCGAGCGGGGAGAGAGCGTGGCGCTCGTATCCGACGCGGGAACGCCGACCGTGTCCGATCCCGGGCGACGGGTCGTGGCGGCCGTTCTCGACCGTGGCGGAACGGTCACGCCCATTCCGGGGGCCTCCGCCGTGCCAACGGCCCTCTCGGCGTCGGGACTCCCCGCGGATCGGTGTTTCTTCGCCGGTTTTGCCCCCCGCAAAGGCACCGCACGCGGAGAGTGGTTCGCGGACGTCACGGGGTCCCGGGCGACCGTCGTGATGTTCGAAGCTCCCGGCCGGCTACGATCCCTCCTCGCGACATTGGAGAAAAAAGGGCTCGGGGCCCGCCGGGCCGTAGTTTGTCGGGAGTTGACCAAGCTTCACGAGGAGATTCTGTCGGGAACGATCGACGAGTTGGCAACGGTGTACGCACGTAGAACGGTCAAAGGCGAAGTGACGGTGGTGATGGCCGGCAGACCCACCCAGGCGGAAGGGGCCGACGTGCTCGCCGTCGCCGATGCCGCTGGGGAGGTGGTCAAAGAGATGTTGGAGGCGGGAGAAGGCAGGCGCCGGATTGCCGAGGAACTGAAGCAGCGTTTCGGTCTGACTCGAAACGATGCCTACAGAATGAGCCTGGAACTCCCGGAGGCGGGGGCAGATGACTGAGCGCTCCGGTTTCGAGCGTTTCTCTATTGCGTGCGGGAGGGTCCGAACCCGTCTGCGGGCCACGACCGTGTCGCTCGCGGTTTCTCTCGTGACCGCCTCCATCCTGTTTCTCTCGCTCCTGCCACCTGCGTTCCGGGAGGCGCGGGGCGCGCTGGTGCCGCTGGTCGTCGGCATTCTGGTCGTCGTCCTGATCGTTCTGGGCTTCGTCTTTTCGCGCCGGCTCATGGCGGACCTCCATGGCGAGGCCCTCGCGGATGAAGCCGACGCGGCGGCCGGCCTGGGGTCGGGGGACATCAGGGGGGCGCTGGAACTGGGTGCGGCCCCGGATGGCCGATCCGTCGATCTGGCCGAACACCACCGGCGTCGCGTATCGAGGCGGCTCGAGGCGGCAGCGGTGCAGGACCTCCTCCCGACGACCGGGCCGCGGTGGACACGTCGCTTGCGCGCGGCCCTCACTGCGGCGGCGATCGCGGGGCTGGCGCTCGCCGGCTCGGCCGTCGTTCGCCCCGGGCCAACCCTCTCTGCGGCCCTCGCGCTCGGTGCCCCCTGGAAGACCGCGTTCCCACCCCCTCTACCGCCGCTCGAGGTCGTGGTGGAAGGCCGTGTATCACGAGGCGAAGCGGCCCTGGTGAGTATCTCGGCGGTCGGTCGTTCGGCTGTGGTGCTCGTCATACGGCCAGCCGGCGAGCCGCCTGCCCGCCTTGACGTACCGATCGATGAGGCCGGATCGGCGCGAGAGCGAGTCGGGCCGGTCGGATCGCCGACGAGAGTATGGGTCGAAGATGAATCGGGCGCGGTGAGCGACACGGTCCTCGTCCGACCCCTGGAACCATTGTTCGTTCAGGACGTGGAGGTGCGGATAGAATACCCTCCCTACCTTGGTCGCGACTCCGAGACCTATCGCGGGCACATCCCGCCGCTGGTGACACCCGAAGGTACCCGCCTCGACATTTCGGGCGAAACGAATCTTCCGCTCGATTTGGGGGAATTGCGGTGGAGCGGCTCCGACGCTCCGTCGGACGCACGGGCAGCGACACGACCGGACGCACTCGTCCTCGAACTCGATGGGGCTCGCTTTCGCGGAACATTGACGCCTCGTGTATCGGGAGCCTGGGAGTGGCATCTCGACGCCGCGGACGCGGTCGGCGATCCCATCCTGCCCGACCCCATTCGTGTCCGGGTAGTCCCCGATCTCGAGCCGACGATCCGCCTGTTGTTCCCGGCGCCCGACACGACCCTGGGGTCCAGCCGGGTGATGCCGATCGTGGTCGACGTCGAGGACGACATCGGGCTCCGCTCGGTGGCGCTTCGGTCCTGGCGTTCCGGACTCGGCGCGGAGCGGGTCGAGCGGTTGGAGACCCTGGCGCCGGGACCCGACGGATCCCGGCGCGCGGTCTTCCGTCATCTCATCGACCGGAGCGAGGAATCCCTGCTTCCCGGCGACACCGTGTTCTATCGTTTCGAAGCGTTCGACGGGCACCCCACGCGGGGGTTCTCCATCTCGGACGTGTACCTGCTTCGTGTCCCGACCTTCACCGAGATCCGGGATGCTCGAGCCGAGGACGCCCGAGACCTGTCGGATTCCGCCGAAGCGCTCGAAGCGGCCATGGATCGGTTGGCCGAGTCGGCTGCCGACGCTGCCCGCCGTGTCGAGCCGGGAGAAGATGCGGTCGAGACGGATTTCGAAACGACAGAGGAAGCCCGCGCGGTCCTGGAGAATGCGGAAGCGGCCGCGGAGGAGCTTTCGGGGTTGGAAGAGGACCTCTCCCGCCTGAGCGATCACGTCGAGGACTCGGCCATACCGGACGAGGCGCTCGCCGAGCAGCTGGAGATGCTCGCCGAACGGTACCGGGAGCTTATGGAATCGGGACTCGCCGAACAGATTGAAGCGCTGGCGGAGGCCCTGCAGGATCTCGATCCGGAGGCGGTGCGGGCGGCGCTCGATCAGTTGTCCGACGATTCGGAGTGGCTGCGCGAACAGCTGGAACAGACGTTGACAATGTTGGACCAGGCTGCTCTCGACCAGGAGATGAAGTCGGCCCAGACGAACGCGGAAGAGCTCGCCGGCGCGCAGCGCAACCTGGCCGAATCGGACGCCGAAGATCAGGAAAGCTTCGTAGACGAACAGCAACGCATCGCCGCGGAGGCGGAGGATCTCGCGAGAGCGCTCGATGAACTCGAGCAGCGACTGAGCGAGAGTGGCCAGCAGACGGCCGCCGACTCTGCGGCCGCGGCGAGCGAACAGACCGCCCGGGCGATGGAGGCGATGGATGACGCGGCTCGAGCGGGGGAAAGGGCCGGTGACCCGCAAAGCGGGGAACAGCAGGCGCCGCAGCAGAACCGCGATGCCGCGTCCAGGGCTGCCGATGCAATGGAGCAGGCGGCCGAGGCACTGGGTGCGGCGCAGCAGAACATGGAGCAGTCCGGCCGCGAGGCCGCCTCCGAGTCGTTGGGCCGAGCTCGGGCCGAAACGTTGTCGCTCTCCGAGGAGGAGGGGCGGCTCGCCGAGGCGACCAGGGGTGAGAACTCACGGAGTTCCGAAAGTTGGCTGGCGCGACAGAGCGCCGTCAGACACGGGCTCGAGAACATGCTCGACCGGCTCTCGGAGGCCGGGAACGAGGGGGCCATTCTGGATCGGCAAACCGGCGCCCAGGCGGGCGACGCGATCGAGCGCATGGATCAACTGCTGCAGCGCCTCGCGGAAGATGGGGCCCGCCGCCTGCCGTCGCGCGCGGAAGCCGAGGGGATCCAGGAGTCGCTCAACGAACTGGCGATCCAGCTTTTGGCGAGCGAGCAGGCCGCGCGGACTGCACAGCAACAATCGCAGGGACAGGAAGCCGCCGAACAAATGGCTTCTCTGGCCCAGCAGCAGCAGGCGATCACTCAGGAGACGAGTTCGCTCCTCATGCCCGGCCCCAAACCGTCGGGGGAGGAGCGAACGGAGGAGGTTTCCGCGCAGCAGCAGCAGATCGCCGAACAGTTGCGCGATCTCGAAGATCCGGACGGTGACCTGCTGGGTAGACCGGAGGAGTTGGCCGCCGAGGCGGAAGAACTGGCCCGGAAGCTCGCGGACAGCGGTCCGACCCAGGAGACGCTAGAGCGTCAACGCAGGCTATTCCAGCGGATGCTCGACGCCGGCCGATCGCTCGAAGACGACGATCTGGATCCGAATCGCCGCGAATCGACCGCCGCGTCGGCCCTGGCGGCGGAAGCGCCGGAGGTCGACCCGGACGCCCTGAGGGGCCGCAGGTTTCCCCTCCCTCCGGAGGCGCTGCTCAGGGAACTGCCGATGTTTTACCGACCGCTGGTCTTCGATTACTTCGACCGGCTCAATCGACCGGTCGCCGGCCCGCCCCCCCGGGTGGATCCTCCCGCGCCTGAGAACGGATCGGGTGCTGGACGCGGCTGACCGTCGATGCCGCGGTCCATGGTTACGCCGCGGTCGATGGTTACCGGCGTTGGCGATGACCCTGGCGGTGGTGTCTCTCGGTTCGCCGCTCGGCGCCCTCGCCCAGGCGTCCCCCGCGAATGAGCGGAGGGTCGTGGATCGCGCGGAGCGGCTCCGTCAGTCGGGCCGAACGGAGGAGGCGCGTACCGAGCTGATTGATCTCCTGACCCGCGCCCCCGCGTCTGCCGACGCGCTGGCCCTCCTCTATGAATTGTCCGCGGCTGCGAACGGTCTCGACGTTTTCCTCCGGTTCGCGGAAGCGGCGGACATCGCCGCTCGCCCGCGCGGCGGTCGGATCAGGGAACTGTGGATCAGGGGGCTCCTGGCGGCGGAGATGGCGGACTCTGCCCGTAGTGTGGCGGAGCGGTGGGTCGACGAGGCGCCAGGGGAGGAGACCCCGATCCTGACGCTCGCCTCCACCCTCGTCGAAGCGGGAAACCTGTCGCGTGCTCTCGACGTCCTGCGTAACGCTACCGATGCGGGTGCGGGAACGCGTTCCATCCAGCTGGAACGGGCCGACCTGCTCGTCGCGGTCGAGCGTCTCCCCGAGGCGGTAGATGTTTGGGTCGACCTTCTCTCGGGCGATGACCCCGCCATCGACGAAACAGCCGAGGACCTCGCACAGGCGCCCGATCCCCGGGTCGCCCTCGGGATGCTCGTCGACGCCCTGGACACGTCCGGGCCGGGCGCTCGTTCCGGCGCCCTGTTGGCGGTGCGTCTGGGGGACGCCGCGGCCGGGCGCCGGCTGGCCGCGCGGGTGGGGGAAAGAGAGCGTGCTCAGTTCCTGCAGGCGTATGTTCGTGAGGCGGATCTGACCGATCAGAATGAGGAGGCCGCCTGGGCGGCCAGTGAGCTGATCATCCTCAGCCCCCGGCCCGCCGACAAGCTCCGGTGGCGGGACATGGTCGCGCAGCGGTCGCTCGCGGCAGGAGATACGGCGACGGCCCGGGATGCATTCGCGGCGATCGCGCGTGAGACGGAACCCGGGGCGGGCCCTCACGGCGCGGCTACGAGGCGGCTGTTCGGGCTGCTGGCCGCCGACCCGGCGCGCATTGACGCGGCGGTGGAACTGCTGGACCGCTACGCACGGGAGTATCCCGACTCCATCCGGCCGCGCGCGAGCATGTACGGGATGCTCGCGGAGGGGCGGGCGAGGGCAGGTGATCTGGCGGGGGCCGAGGAGACCCTCATCCGGGGCCGTGACGCCCTGGGGGGAGAGACGGAGGTCTTCGGGGGTCTTGGTCCGATCGATGCAGCCGGTGGCCGGCTCGCGTTCTGGGCCGGGTCGCGGGACAGTGCGATCGCGCGGATGGGTCGATCGCTGGCGGAGCCCGGACTCCCGGCGTCGGAGCGGACGAAGCGGATCCAACTACTCACGATGCTCCAGTCGGCCGATTCAGCGGAGGTGGCTCTCACCGGAGCCGCCGGGGTGGGTCTGCACGGTGACCCTGGAGGGTTCGACCTGTCACCCACGATTCGCGCGCTGGCCGGCGCACCCGCATCTGCGGGTCGAGCCGCCGCGCTCACCTACCTGGCTGGTCTCGCGGCGGCCGCAAACCGGCAAGAAGTGGCCGCGGGATTGTGGCGGCGCGTGGCCGACGGTTTTCCGGGCACCCCCGAAGCTCCGGCCGCGATGCTGGCACTTGCCCGAGCTTCGGGCAGGGACGACGCAGTGCGGTGGCTCGAACGACTGATCGTGGGGTATCCTGAGAGCGCGCTGGCTCCGATTGCGAGGCGTCTGTTGGCCGAACTGAACGACGGGGGGATCGGTGGGTGACGGGGATCGACATCGCCGCGCGATTGCGGCGTGGATCGTGTGGCTCGCGCTGGGCGCGGTGTTTGCCGGGCCCGTCGCGAGCCAGCAACTCCTCGTACCGATGGATCGTGAGCAGGAGAACCACCTCAAGGCATACGGGTTCGCGTTCGGCGTGTTGACGGCAGGACAGGCGGCCGAGTGGCTACTCAACTATCGGGCCGGATCTTTCCTGGTTCCTGACAACCCGGAGAATCGCCGCCGAGCGGCGATCATGGGCGTTTCGGTGGAGGGGCTCGACGGCGCGGGGCTCGCGCGGATCAGGCGAGAGATCGAGGGCAGCAACATGGAAGCCGTCCCACTCGAGAAGGCGCCGAGGATCGCGATCTACACGCCACCCAACAGCTCGCCCTGGGACGACGCCGTGACGATGGCGCTCGAGTACGCCGAGATTCCGTACGAAGAGATCTGGGACAGGGAAGTCCTCTCGGATGCGCTGGAGACGTACGACTGGGTCCACCTCCACCACGAAGATTTCACCGGTCAGTATTCCAAATTCTATCTCACCTACGCGTCGACAGCCTGGCTCCAGGAGGAAGTGGCCCGCAACGAGGCAGTGGCCCGTGAACTCGGCTATGCCGACGTCCCCGCGCTGAAGAAGGACGTGGCGCGGCGGCTCCGTGACTACGTCGAGGGGGGCGGGTTCCTTTTCGCCATGTGCACGGCGACGGAGACGCTCGAGTTGGCCCTGGCCGCGGAAAACACGGACATCGCGGCATCGTTCGCCGATGGTTCCCCACCAGACCCGAGCGCTGGGCAGCAGATGGACTGGACCAAAGCGATGGCGTTTCAGGGCGCCGCTCTGGTCACGGATCCGACCCTCAGCGCGTTCAGCGACATCGACGGTCACCAGGTCAACACGCCCTGGCGAGTCGAGCTCGGCAGCTATTCGCTTTTCGATTTCTCGGCGAAGTTCGACCCGGTGCCCGCGATGCTCACGCAGAACCATACACGTGTCCTGCCCGATTTCTACGGGTTGACGACGACGTTCCGACGCGACCGGTTGAAACCGGGTGTGACGGTCCTCGCCGAAGAGGAAGGACGCGGCCGGGTCAAGTATCTGCATGGCTCATTCGGCGAAGGCAGCTTCACATACCTGGGCGGGCACGATCCGGAGGATCCGCGGCATCTCATCGGCGACGCCCCGACGGATCTGGATCTACACCGCCATTCACCCGGATACCGGCTCATCCTGAACAACGTCCTGTTCCCGGCGGCCAAGAAGAAGAAACTCATCACATGAAGCGAGGGTCGACCCCGGCGCCCGCGCCACCCGAACGCCTGCGATCGCTGCCCCCGTACCCGCTTGCCGGGATCCCGGAGGCGAAGGCGAGGCTGGCGGCTGAAGGGCGGAAGGTCCTCGACCTCGGAGCCGGAGACCCGGGTCTGCCCGTCCCGGCTGTCGCCGTGGAGGCGCTGCGGGAGGCCGCCGGTCGGCCCGCACTCCAGAAATATGCGTTTCAGCGCGGGCTCCCCGACTTTCGTCGAGCGATCGTCGATTTCATGCGCCGTCGGTACGGCGTAGCGCTCGACGCCGACCATGAAGTTCTGCCGCTGGTCGGGTCCAAGGAGGGTCTGGCCCACCTGGCGTTTGCGGCGCTGGACGAGGGTGACACGGTCGTCGTACCCGACCCGGGATATGCGCCCTATTTCGGCGGACCGCATTTCGCGGGCGCGGTCATCGAGCCCGTGCCGTTGCGGGCGGACGAAGGGTTCCTGCTCCCGCCCGAAGCCGTGCTGGCGGCTCCAGGGAACGTGGGTCTGACCTACGTGAATTACCCGAACAATCCGACGGGCGCGACTGCGGAAGCGTCGTACGTGCAGGAGATCATGGAGGCGACGAAGCGACGGGGCGGCGTCTTCGCGTATGACAACGCGTACGCAGAGATCGCATTCGACGGATATCGACCGCCCAGTCTGGTCGAGATCGACGGGTGGCAGGAGTGCGGGATCGAGTTCCACTCGCTCTCGAAGAGCTTCAACATGACCGGGTGGAGGCTTGGATGGGCCTGCGGGTCGTCCGAGTTGATCGCACGGCTCACGCGGGTGAAGGGCTTCTTCGACACTGGCCCGTATCTTGGCATTCAGTACGCCGGGGCGGCAGTGCTGGACGCGGCCGAATCGTTCCTCGTGGGTCAAGTCGAGCGCCTCTCCGCTCGCCGGGACGCGGCGGTCGAGGCGTTGTCCGCGATCGGTCTCGGCGTGAGCGCTCCCCGGGCGACGCTGTATCTGTGGTTCGAAGTTCCGAGTGAAGAATCGTCGAGGGAGTTCACCCTGCGCCTGCTCGAGCAGGAGGCCCTGGTTCTCCTGCCGGGTTCGGGGCTCGGATCAGCGGGCGAAGGATACGTACGCGCGTCGTTGACGCTGCCCCGGGACCGGTACGGCGAGGTCGCAGCCCGCATCGCCCGGGCGCTCTAACAATCATGCACACCGAAGGCCGGCGGGGGGTCGGCCGGGAGTCGCGTGAACGGCGTCAACGGCGCATCACCGCGATCTCGGTCTTCGCGTCGATCATCCTGCATGGCCTCCTGCTCTGGATCATGAGTGGCGTGGGCTTCCGGGCGGCCTCTTATTCGCTGCCGCCGATCGAGACCACGCCGGCGCCGGAGGGCCTCGTCGTCGTGGACGTCGCGGAGACGGATCTGTCCGATGGGGTCGACGATCCGCGTCCGGAACCGGGGGAGTCTCGGGAGGAGACCGCGCCCCGGGAGCGTCGGGTCATCGATCTGCCGGAAACGGAGATCGCCGGGGCGCCCGGTGTACCCGGCGTAGAGGGCCCGAAGGGTGCGCCCCCGGAGGCGACGCCTCTGGGGAGGACGAACGCCGAGCGGCTCACTCCGAAGTTCGTCGATGGGCGTATCTGGTTCGATCCGCGCGATCCCCTGTTGTTCGGCGAACGCCTGGCCCGGTTCGCACGGGCCGACAGCGCCGTACGCGCGATTCTGCGTGAGTGGCTGGACAGCCTCCAACTGGATGATGAGGCTCGTCGGCGGGCCATGGACTGGACGTTCGAGGGAAAGAACGGGGAACGCTGGGGGATATCTCCCGAAGGGCTCCATCTCGGGAACATCACGATACCGATCCCCTTCGGTTTTGCTCCTTCGGGGCCACAGCAGCGCGAGTTCGAGCAGGCGATCCGCGATCTGACCGAGATCCAACGCCAGAATTTCCGGGCGGATGTGGAGGAGGTCGCGAAGGAACGCCTGCGGGCGATCGAGAAGCGGCGAGAAGAGGAAATACGGCGTCGCGCGGGTGATACCCTGTTCGTCCGTCGCCCCGGGTTCGACCCGCCTCGATCGCGGGGGCCGCCGTAGGAGGCTGCCGGAGGACGCGGGGCCCCCGCATTTCGCCCGCGTAACCCGACGAGTAAAATGACCCTCGCGCCGGGACCAGATCGGATCCCGGCAATTTTTTGAAGACAAGTACTGCCCCGAAACCAGGGAGCACACCGTTCGATGGGTGAGGCATTGGGGGATCAGAAGGGGTTGGAACTCGCCTCGCGCTACGACCCGTCGGGGATAGAGGGCGCCCTCTATGACGAATGGGTCGATGCTGGCCTGTTCCATGTCGAGCCGGGCGACGTCGACAACCCCTACGTCATCGTGATCCCGCCGCCGAACGTGACGGCCGCGCTCCATATGGGTCATGGGCTGAACAACACGATCCAGGACGTGCTGATCCGACGCAGGCGGATGCAGGGCTACGATACGCTCTACCTGCCGGGGACGGACCACGCCGGGATCGCTACGCAGAACGTCGTCGAACGCCAGATCCGGAAGGAAGGGAAGACCCGGTTCGATCTCGGACGCGATGCGTTCGTCGAACGGGTGTGGGATTGGGTGGGCGAGTACGGCGATACGATCATCAAACAGCTGCGCGTCATCGGCTGCTCATGTGATTGGGAGCGCACGCGGTTTACCCTCGACGAGGGTCTCTCGCGGGCCGTCCGCGACGTGTTCGTACAGCTCTATGAGCGCGGTCTCATCTATCGTGGCCGCTATATCATCAACTGGTGTCCCCGGTGCGGGACCGCGCTTTCCAACGAGGAGGCTGAGCACCGCGATCACGCCGGGAAGCTCTACCGCATCCGGTACCCGCTGCAGGGCGAGGGGGAGCGGACGGTCGAAGTCGCCACGACCCGGCCGGAGACCATGCTTGGCGACACGGGCCTCGCGGTGCACCCGGGTGACGAACGCTACGTGGGACTGGTCGGACAGATGGCCACACTCCCGCTCGTGGGTCGGGCCCTGCCGATCGTCGCCGACGACTACGTGGATCCCGAGTTCGGTACCGGCGTAGTCAAGCTCACCCCGGCGCACGATCCAAACGACTTCGACATCGGGCGGAGGCACGGCCTCGAGGCCCTGGACGTGATGACCGACGCCGCGGAGATGAACGACGAGGTCCCGGAGGCCTATC
>JBGMQU010000023.1:0-33529 GCA_048060725.1 Gemmatimonadota bacterium
GTCATGAATGCCGAGTTCGTACAACACTTCCTCGGCGGCCTCCATCATGGATTTCTGCACCTCGCCCTGAGCCTTCTCGACCACCTCTTCGATACGACCGGGGTGGATCCGCCCGTCGACGACGAGACGCTCCATCGCCAGTCGGGCGACCTCACGCCGAACCGGATCGAAGCATGACAGAATGACCGCCTCCGGCGTGTCATCCACCACCACGTCCACGCCCGTCGCGGCCTCGAACGAGCGGATGTTACGGCCCTCACGGCCGATGATCCGCCCCTTCATGTCGTCGCTCGGCAGCGCGACGACGGACACCGCGGCCTCGGAGGAATGATCGACGGCGAGTTTCTCGATCGCCTGAGAGATGATCTTCTTCGCTTCGCGCTCGGCCTCGCGGCGAGACCGCTCGCGAACCTCGCGGAGGTGCTGGGCGGCGTCTGCCTTCGCCTCGTCCTGAATCTGGTTGATCAGTTCGCGGCGGGCCTCATCGCGACTCAGACCCGAGAGCTTCTCCAGACGTTCGTTGAGCCCGTCGGCGCGGGTCCTGAGGTCACGTTCGGTCTGCTCGAGCTTCTGGCGATCGCGCTCGACCGCCTCTCGCCGCTCGTCGACACGCTCCTGACGTTGGTCGAGCGCCTCGAGCTTTCCGTCGAGGGTCTCCGTACGCTCCGCCGCCCGTTGTTCGAGTTTCTCGAGATCGCCACGACGTCGCTCGGCTTCGCCCGCCCACTCCTCACGGAGCTTCTGAGCTTCCTCACGACCCGCGAGTTCCGCGGTCTTCCGCACGCTCTCCGCGTCCCTCTCCGCGGCCTCGCGAATCGACCGAGCCTCGGCTTCGAGTCGCCCGCGAATTCTATGAAGACCACGCCGTTCTACGACGATCCCTAGAAGGACCCCGACAACGGCGGCTGCGATGGATACCAACGCCACCGTCTGAATAGTCATCCGGCACCTCAACCATCTATCAACAAAAAACCGGTGGACTCGTCCACCGGTGCGTGACGCCAGGCGCCGACGTTCCGCCGGTCACCATCTATCTATCTAGAAAGCCGTCGAGCTTACGAACGGACTCCGTTACGCACCTTACATGACTGAAGTTGAGTCGGGCCCTGTGCCCCCGCAAGCGATCGCTGGTCGCGCGTGCAGCCCCCGCGGAACCGGCTGGTTACGAATCGAGCGGTAACTCCACGTTTCCGGCATGGCCGCCCTCTTCGCTTCCCCTGCTCGCTCCCTCGAGCCGTGAGGCCAGTTCGACGACGCGTGCCCGAACGGTCTCCGTCAGCCCCGCCGCCTCGGCCCTCGCCCGAAACATTTCGTCGGTGATCTTGAGCGCTGCCAGGATGGCGGCCTTGTGCGGTTCCGTGACGTGACCCCCGACATGCGCTTCCTGGATGGCGTCGTCGACGTACCGGGCGCATTCCTTCGTGTACTCTTCCCCCAGATCCGTGCGGATCTGATAGTCCTCTCCGAAAATCGTGACGCGCACGGTGGTGTTGTCCCCGCTCATATCTCGTCCTCCACCACGACCAGCTGGCTGCGAATCCGCTGGGCCCGCTCGCGCGCCTGCACCAGAATCTCACGGAGTGCCTTGTTTTCGGAAGCGAGCATCGAGAGCCGCTGTTCGATATCACCCGAATCCGCACCGCCGGTCTCGCTGACGGCCTCGCGCAACGAGCGGTACTCCTGCTGCATCTCGCTGCTGCGCGACCGAATGGTCTCGTAGTCCGCCAGGACGCGCTCGACCGCAGCCGTCAGGCGGTCGAGCACCTCGTCTATCTCGCGAACTCGTTCAGGACGATCGGATTCTGGCATCGAACCGTTTCTCAAGTGCTTCGGAGAGCCCGTTCATCTCCGCCTCGACGTCTTCGTCTGTCAGCGTACGGTCGTCTGCCCGGAAACGAAATGCCCAGCCCAGACTCCGACGACCCTCCCCCACTCCGTCCCCTTCGTACACGTCGAAGAGACGGGCCGACTCGAGCAGGGCCGAGGCCGTTTCTCTAACGACCGCATCGACCTCCGCAGCGGGCACCTCGACCGGAACCGTGATCGCCAGATCGCGACGCACGGCCGGGTACGCCGACAGCGTCCGGTACGCCGCGACGGCGCGCGGAGCGATGGCCGCGAGCGTCATTTCGAGTCCCCACGCGGCAGCCGCCCACGGCGGCGCATCGATCGCCGACGGAAGGACCGCACCCGCAACTCCAACGGTGACGTCGTCGCGAACGATGCGGAAGCTGTCGGGGGCGATCCACGACCCGCCCAGCGAGTCCGCGACCGCATCGTCCGCATCGTCGAACGGCACGACACGCGCGTTGCACAGGTCCGTGGCGATCTCTTCCGCGAGCGCCTTCACGTCCCATACGTCGAAGTCCGGCGCGGCTCCCGACCAGTGCGCGGGGTCACGGGCCCCGGTCACCACAAACCCCAGGCGCAACGTCTCGACGTAGCGATCGAGTCCGGCGTTTCGGTTGGCGTCGTCGCCTCCTGACGGGGCGTCTACGGGCTCCGAAACATCGAACACGGTGCCGACTTCGAAGAGCCGTACGTCGCGCCGGCCGCGGGAATAGTTGTGCTCGGTGCGTCGGAGCAGCACGGGCACCAGCCCGCCGCGCAGATAACTCTCCTCAGCCGAAAGCGGGTTGGGTATCGCCACGCTGGCCCGGTTCCCCCGATGTTCCTCGGGCACGAAGCTGAGGCTGCGCGCCTCGAACAGGCCACGGCCGACGAGGAGCCGGCGCGCCCGGTCGGCCTGTTCGAAACCGGGGTGCTCGGGCACGGTACTGCTGCGGAAGCGGCGATCTTCGTCCGGGAAGTTGTCGTACCCGAAGCGGCGGGCCACCTCCTCCACCAGATCGATCTCGCGGGTAACGTCACCGCGCCATCCCGGGACCCCATACATGACCGCGCCATCCGGACCCGCCTCGCCACGTCGCCGGAATCCGATGGGTTCGAGAAGCGCCGCGATCTCCTCGTCCGACAGATCGAGACCGAGCACTTGCTTCACGCGCGCCGCGCGGAGCGGTCGATCCGCGAGCGCCTGAGGCGCATTTCCCACCCGTATTCCGACGTCGTCGGCTTCGCCGCCGGCGATCGCGAGGATCAGCTCGACGCAGCGCGCGAGTGCCGTTTCCTGCGCCCGGCCGTCGATTCCGCGCTCGAACCGATACGAGGCTTCGGTCGAGAGACCGACGGACCGGGAGGTCTTCCGCACGCTCAGCGGATCGAACGAGGCGCACTCGATCAGCACGTCGACCGTATCGCTCGACACCTCGGTGTCGGCCCCGCCCATGACGCCGGCAAGCGCGATCGCCCGATCTCCATCGGCGATCACCGTGTCGGCGGCGCTCAGGGTTCTCCTCTCGCCGTCCAGCGTCTCGAGGGTCTCGCCGTCAGCCGCTGCACGGACCCGGATCTCCGAGCCCTCGAGCTTCCTCAGATCGAACGCGTGAAGTGGCTGGTTTCGCTCGAGGAGAACGTAGTTCGTGGCGTCGACGACGTTGTTGATGGGCCGCGCCCCGACCGCGAGCAAGCGCCCGACGAGCCACGCGGGCGACGGTCCGACCTTCACACCACGGACCACGGCCGCCAGGTAGCGCGGGCACCGATCGGGAGCCTCCACCACCACGCTGACCCCGGCGCCGACGGCCTGCGCGTCACCGTCGACCCACTCGGGCGACCATGACGTGCCGAAGTCACGCTCGTTCAACGCACCATCGGGCCCGGCGAACTCGCGCGCGACGCCAAGGTGGCACGCGAGGTCGACCCGGTTCGGATTCAGATCGAGTCCCAGCCGGACGTCCGGGAGACCGAGGACCTCCGTGAGCGGCGTACCGGGCTCGAGGTCGTCGGGTAAACGCATGATTCCGCTCTTGTCGCGTCCAAGGTCTAACTCTATTTCTGAACACAACATACCACTACTCATCTCACCGCGAATCTTGCGCGCCTCGATCGTGAATCCGGCGGGCAGCGTCGCCCCTACGGGAACGTACGGATACAGCGCCCCCTCGATGATGACCGGGGCGCCGCACACCACGACGACGGGCTCGTCCTTCCCCACATCCACGACGCAAAGGCTCAACCGGTCGGCATTGGGGTGCTTCTCTGCCCGGAGCACGCGCGCCACGACGATCTCGTCCAGGCCGTCGCCGACCGGTTCTATCCCCTCGACCGCCGCGGCAACCATGCTGAAGCGTGCGGCGAGCGCCTCAGGCGCGTCGTCGAGACCGGGGACGAGTTCCCTCAGCCAGTTCACCGACACGTTCACGCGAACTGCTCCAGGAACCCGATGTCACCTTCGTACAACAGCCGCATGTCCGGAATTCCATGGCGGACCATCGCGATGCGGGCGGGGCCCATGCCGAACGCGTATCCCGTGTAGCGCTCCGGATCGTACCCGACGGCCTCGAAGACAGCCGGATCGACCATCCCGCTACCCATGATCGTGATCCACCCCGTGCGCTTGCACGTAGAGCACCCGCTGCCCTCACACACGCTGCACGTGATGTCGACTTCGGCCGAGGGCTCCGTGAAGGGATAGAAGGAGGGCCGAAAACGGCTCTTCGTGTTCCTCCCGAAGAAACGGCGCACGAAATGTTCGATCGAAGATCGGAACTCGATGAAGTCGATCCCCTCGTCGACCGCCAGCCCCTCGATCTGCTCGAACGCGGGGGCGTGGGATGGGTCGAACGAATCGCGGCGGTACGCCAGTCCGGGAACGAGGACGCGCACCGGCGGCCGGTGTTCTTCCATCACCCGGGCCTGCATCGGCGACGTATGGGTCCTGAGGAGCACGCCGTCGTCAAGATAGAACGTGTCCATCATGTCGGCCGCGGGGTGGTCGAGCGAGATGTTGAGCGCGGTGAAATTGTACCACGTGGTCTCGATCTCCGGCCCCTGCACCCTGGTGAACCCCATGTCGCCGAAGATGTCGCAGATCTCATCGATGACCCGCGTGACGGGGTGCACGCCACCGCGCCACCTCCGACGGCCCGGCAACGTGAGGTCGACGCTTCGGCCTCCCTGTCCATCGGCGGAAGTCAGCGAGACCGCCCCGGCCTCCAGCGCCGCGTTGAGCGCCTTCTTGACGGCGTTCGCACGCTGCCCGACGGACCGTCTCTCTTCGGCCTCGACCGAAGCGATCGCGCTCATGGCATCGGCGAGTTCCCCGTTTCGCCCCAGGTACGCGACCCTCGCCGCTTCCAGCTCTTCCGAATCGCCCGCTTTTCCGATCGCGGTCAGCCCATTCGCTTCGAGCGTTGCAAGCCGCTCGAGGAGGGACGCCGCGTCGCCCGTCATGGGACGTGCGCTTTGGCAACCTCCGCGAGCTCGCTGAACGCGCCTGGGTCACGGACCGCCAGATCCGCGAGCATTTTTCGATTGAGTTCCACGCCCGCGCCCTTCAGACCGAAGACGAAGCGGGAATAGGACATGCCGTTCTGTCGCGCCGCCGCGTTGATCCGCGCGATCCAGAGACGCCGGAAGTCACGCTTCCGGAGACGCCGATCGCGGTAGGCATACGCCCACCCGCGCTCGACCGAGTTCTTGGCGGTGCGGTATAGCTTGGAACGCGCGCCGAATTGCCCGCGAGCTTCCTTGAGAATCTTCTTCTTGCGACGGTTTCTGGCGACGCTGTTGGTTGCCCGAGGCATGTCGCTCCTCCTGCTTCATCGATCGTCGTGACCGCCGACCCTCCCATGGGTGCAGACACTCGATCGGGTTCTCTGTCTTGGAACGAGTCGAGGGGACCCCCTCGACTCCTGCTCGGGCCGACTACTCGCCCAAAAGCCGTTTCACGCGCTTCAGATCACCCTTCGACACCAGGGTCCCGCTTCGGAGCCGTCGCTTACGCTTCGGGCTCTTCTTGGTGAGGATGTGGCTCGCAAACGCGCGCTGACGGCGAAACTTCCCGGTTCCCGTCTTGCGGAACCGTTTCGCGGCCGAGCGGTTGGTCTTCATTTTTGGCATCGTGGGGATGCTCCCGTTCTTCTGCTCGCGGGCACTCCCGCGAGCGGATTCTTCCCGTTCCGCTCCCGCTGGAGCGGCCTACACTTGTTGCTTGATCGGAGCCAGAAACATCGTCATGGTGCGGCCTTCATGCCGAATGTCGGCCTCGACGACCGCGAGATCCAGTAGCTGCTGCTTCACATCTTCGAGCAGGCGAACGCCGAGCTCGGGGTGGGTGACCTCCCGGCCCCGAAACATCAGCGTGAACTTCACCTTGTGACCCTCTTCGAGGAATCTCCTCGCATGGCGCAGCTTGAACTCGATGTCGTGGGTCTCGATCTTCGGGCGAAGCTTCACTTCCTTGACGTTGATGACGTGCTGCTTCTTCTTCGCTTCCCTGTTCTTTCGCGCCTGCTCGTACTTGAACTTCCCGTAGTCCATGAGCCGGCACACAGGGGGTCGCGCCTGCGGCGCCACCTCCACGACGTCCAGCCCGCGCTCGGCTGCCATCGCCCGAGCTTCATCGGTCGCGACGATACCCAACTGATCGCCGTTGTCATCGATCAGCCGGATGGGGCTGATTCGAATCCGTTCGTTGACCCTTAGTTCTTCCTGGTTCACTGCACCTCGTTGTCTCCAGTCATCCTGTCCCTACGAACCCGACCGCCTTCGCGCCGGGCATGGGGGCACTCGACCTCCCGCTAAAAAAAAAGCCCGGGCGACAACGCGACCAGGCGTACGAATCCGGCCCGGAAGGAGCGAATCCGTCGTTCTGACCCGTCAGCAACAGTGGTTGCGCCGTGAGGGTGGGGGCGAAAACGCCCCACTTGGCTAGTTTTTCAACGAAGGCGAAGGTAGACGACGCCGGTGAACGTGTCAACGAGCGAGGCGTCCCATCATCGACCCTGCGTCGGCCCTTCCGGGGGCGCGCGTTCAGGCCGTGAGCGCGCGAGTCTCCACCGCTTCGCCGACCCGTGAGATGAACTCGTCGAGGGCAACGACCACCTGCTTCTTCTCGACGCCGCGGGCGCGAACCGCGACGGTGCCGGCCTCGGCTTCGCGCTCACCGATCACGAGCAGATACGGGACCTTCTGCAGTTCGCCGTCCCGGATGCGGTACCCCAGCGTATCGGAGCGCGCGTCGATCTCGACCCTGACGCCGGCCGCCGCCAGTCGCTCGACGACAGAGGCGGCCACGTCCTCCTGTCCGTCGGTGATCGGAAGGACTCGTACCTGAACGGGGGCCAGCCACGGGGGGAACGCCCCGGCGAAGTGCTCGATGAGCACGCCCGTGAATCGTTCGAGCGTGCCAAGGATCGCACGGTGAATCATCACCGGGCGGTGCGGCTGATTGTCGGACCCGATGTATTCGAGCTCGAATCTTTCCGGAAGATTGAAATCGAGTTGAATCGTCGCTCCCTGCCACTCGCGCCCGATCGCGTCCTGAAACTTGACATCGATCTTGGGGCCGTAGAATGCGCCTCCACCCTCGTCCAGGCCGTACTCGAGACCGACTCTGTCGAGGGCCTGCCGGAGTGCGACCTCGGCTCGATCCCACACGTCGTCATCACCGATCCGCTTGTCGCCGTCGGGGCGCGTCGCGAGGTCGAATCGATAACTCAGGCCGAGCGTGTCCATGACTTCGGCCACCAGATCGAGACTCGTGAAGATCTCGTCCTCCACCTGATCGGGCGTGCAGAAGATGTGACCGTCGTCCATGGTGAGCATGCGCACGCGCAGCAACCCGTGCAGCGTCCCCGAGCGTTCGTACCGATACACCTGGGCGATCTCCGAGAGCCGTAGCGGCAGATCGCGGTAGCTTCGGGGACGCGCGGCGTAGATTTGCGTATGTCCCGGACAGTTCATGGGCTTGACCCGAAAGGCTTCCGCCTCCCCCTCGCCCTGCATGGGCGGGTACATGTTCTCCGCGTAGTTGGGAAGGTGACCGGAACGGCGGAAGAGCGCCTCGCTCGCGATGTGCGGCGTGAAGACGAACTCGTACCCGCGGGCCATGAGCAGGTCCTCGATCCAGCGTCTCAACTGGAATTGGATGCGCGCACCTTTCGGATGCCAGCACACCAGACCGGGGCCGATGTCTTCCTGGATCGAGAAGAGATCGAGTTCTTTTCCCAGTTTGCGGTGGTCTCGCTTCTTCGCCTCTTCGAGCCGGTTCAGGTGTGCCTCGAGCGCCTTGTCGGAAAAGAAGGCAGTGCCGTAGATCCGCTGGAGCATCTGGCGAGTCTCGTCTCCCCTCCAGTACGCGCCGGCCCCATGCAGCAGCTTGAAGTGCTTGATCTCGCCGGTTGCGGGAACGTGCGGCCCCCGACACAAATCGACGAACGGCCCGTCTGCATACACGGTGATGGTCTCGTCATCCGGAATCTCCGAGAGCCGTTCGAGCTTGAGCGGGTCGTCCGCGAACAACTCCTCCGCCTCCGACCGCGACACCTCTCGACGCACGAAGTCGTGGTCGGCCGCGATCACGCCCCGCATGGCGTCTTCGATCTTCTCGATGTCCTCGGGCGTGAACGGCTCCGGGACGTCGAAATCGTAGTAGAACCCGTTGTCGATCGGCGGCCCGAACCCGATGCCCGCCCGCGGGTGCAGTTCGCGGACCGCCGTGGCAAGCGCGTGAGCCGCCGAGTGCCTGAGCGCGTACAGCGCGTCCTTGTCGTCGTCCTTGCGGGTGACGATGGCCACCTCGCTCCCATCGGCCAGCGGGCGGCCGAGGTCGGTCAGCTCACCGTTGACCCTCGCCGCGATCGCGGCCTTCGCGAGACCCGGACCGATCGCGGCGGCAAGATCCGCCGACGTGGCGCCGTCGGGAAGCGATCTGGTGGAACCGTCCGGGAGTGTGATCGAAATGCTGGAGTCGCTCATCGGCCTACCCGTCGATGGATGCGTCAGTTGATACGGAGGCTACCCTGCTGCCGGCGGCGTCCGGGAGCGCAACAGACTAGGCCCCGCGGGCGCCGCCCTCAACCCTGGGAGGCTGCGGAGCAACGCTGCCGGGTCAGAGCGTCCGGACGATCGTGATCAGAACGTCGCGTTCGGGGGGCAGCGCCCGGCCGTCCAGGCCCGTGACGGCCACGCGCGACACGGGGGTCGCGAACGCCCCTTCGAGCCTGAAGTACGCGGCGGTGCTCGGGAGGAGTGTGAAGTCGTCTCTGAATCCGATGAACGGAATCGTGCGAAGCAGGATCAACTTCGGATCGAGCGGAAACCCGCTGGGGAAATCGAGTAAGAAGCCGTTGCGAGAAGCTGTTTCATAGGCCTGCGGAAAGTCCCATGACAGAATCTGCAGTTCGGTCTCGAGATTGAAGCCCTGCGTGAGGTCGTCGAGCGCGGGCGCCGCGACATAGGCACTGAAGAGCGCCTCCCAGGATTCGTCGATGCCGAGTTCGGAAAGCCTGCCGAGAATGTTCTCCACCGACTGTCGCAGATCGGGACCGCCAATCGCGAGGCTACGGAAGAACGCCTGCTCGCGTTCGGTGCCGACCAGGCCCGGCGCTCCCCCGCCAGCGTATTGGTCGGCGAGCCAGCGCAAGAACAGATACCCGAATCCCCTCGCCTTCTGGAGCTGGCCCCGGGTCACCTGTCCGTCCAGCAAGAGAGGGACGCCACCCGTGTCCTGGAAGTACTCCCGCATGAAGCGGAAATCGTTCAGGTGATACCGCTCGAACCGCTCACGCCCCTCCGACGTGGGCAGATCGGGCAGGGCGTAGTTCTGTCCCGTCCGCAGACCACCGGCGAACAAACCGGCGACCTCTTCGGCAATGTGCGACAGGCCCTCGTTGAGCCAGACAAGATCGGCGGAGTCGAGGCCGCCTCCCGACTCGTACACTCTTCGCTCGAGGTGGATCAAATGCTGGAGCTCGTGCACCACGACGCCCGCGATCCGCGCGCGGATCAGATCCGTGGGAATCGGATCGAAGCCGAATTGCCGCGCGGGATCGGGCGCGAGCATCCACAGCACTTCCCCCTCATTGCTTGTCGGACAGTCTTCCTTGAGCGCCAGGTCGGAGGACGTGAAGAATCCGGCCGCGCCGAGCCTGTTCACTTCGCCCGACATCAGGAGGATCACTCGTCCGTTCGCATCGATATCGTGCGGGGTGCCGAAGTACGCGCTGTCTACCGGATACGCCACCGTCTCGATTTCGGCGAGCAGCTCCGCGAAGTCCGTACTGGTGAACGGTCCGGCCACGAGCGTGTCTTCGACGATCGCGAAGTGGGGGCCTACGGCGCGTACCCGTCCGGTCACGCGCGACTGCGACGTACACGTCGCGAGGCTCCCGTCCGCCTCGACCGGTGATCCGAACTCGAGGAGTTCGCCGGTCTTCGGGACCGACGCGGCCATCGAGGCTCTGACCCCGGGGTCGAAGCCCGACGACCGGGGCTCGGCGGACCGGGCCGACGCTCGTCTCAGATCCGCGGCAACCCGTGTGCGGAAATCGGACTCGCCCGTAGTGAACCAGCGATCGAACGGGTCGTCCGATCGGGCCCCGGCCCTCCGCGGGACGGACCCACCGGCGTCGCTCGACGTGGTCCGAACACGGGAAGGCGGCTCGCGCGACAGCGTCGCCAGCACCCGGGTCACCTCCATGCGGACGTCGGTCGGTCCGCCCTGCTCGCTCCGTACGTCGTGGATCACGAAGAGATACGAGCGGGACGCGTCGGCGCCGGGGATCTCGAGCGACCCCCGAATGGCGGAGGCGCTCAGCGTGATTCGCTCGCCCACCGCGAGATTCAGGACCGCGCCGGGGCTCGGGCTCTCGAACCCGGGCGGCGGAGTGAACGGCTCGCTCTCACACGCGCTGGCGGTGAAGGCGGTGCCGATGACCATGAACGCGTTCGCTCCGCGGCGCGCGCTCACTTCGGGGGCTCCCTGAGGATACCGTAGCGGGCGACACCTTCATTCTCGTCGAGGACGACCCACACCAGCGCTCCCAGCCGGCCTCCGAGGGTCGCCGGAACGACGCCGACCCGGGTCTCCCCGTCTCCCTGACGAAGGTAGTGTCCTGCATCATCTCGTTCGAGGAAGCCGACGAGGACCTTCTCGCCATCGACGGATACGACTTCGTAGGAGGTGGCCACGAGCGAACGGTCGGTCAGGCCCCCGTCTTCGTAGGTCCCGGTGACGCGAGCCTGCGCGCCCATGAGCCGTCCGATCTCCGCACCGAGCGGGCCCGTGATGGTCGTGCCGCCGCCCTCACCCTCGTCGATGACCGTCCTCGCGAACGGACGGCTCCCGACCACCCGTACGCGTCCTTCAATTCGATCCGGTCCGATCTCCCCCACACGTGCAAGGCCGTTCCCCACGCCGGGATCGGCTGCACACCCCGTGGCCAGGAGCGCCACCGCGATCGCGGTCGGACCGAAGAAGGTCACCCCGTGCGGACCACGATCACACGCGCGCGCGCGCCGTTGGGGACGTTCGCGCCCGACGGCGCGGTGAGCTCGACCCGCATGTCGGAATGAGGGCCGCTCGCCCGGAAGAGGAAGTAACGCGCGGTCGAAGCCCCGAGATCGAAGCTCGCCGAAGACGATGCACCGGGTCCCATGGCCACCGGCGTGGGTTTGAGCGGAAACCCGGACGACAAACCCTGGACCGAGTTCGCCGTCATCTCGCTGTACAGGCGCGGGAAGTTCCAGGTGCTGAACTGGAATGCGGCCGGAACGCTCGCCACCTCGTCGGTCGCCGGAGCAGCAAAATATTGCTCGAGCACCTCACCCCACGTAGGGCTTTCTCCCGACACCACGTTGATCGCGTTGAGGACGTTCGCGATTCCGGTCAGGTGGGCGGCTCCTCCCCGGGCGAGTTCCCGGTAGAGCGCCTGCTCCCCGCTTCCGGGGAGTACACCTACGGGCCCCGGAGGGCCGTACCGGTCACCGAGCCACCGCAGGAACAGGTAGCCCCACCCGCGCATCGGAAACGAGTCGGGGGGATTCCCTTCTGACAGGGCCGCGACCTCCGTGGGGGCGCTCAGATACGATCCCAGGTTTCGGAAATTGCCCCGGTGGAAATCTTCGAACGCATCCCGGTTGACGCCGCCCACGCCGATTTCGTTGAACCCCAGACCCCCGCGCGTGCGCGATCCGATCCGGAAGAGGCCGGCCGTCTCCTCTGCGATATGCGACATGCCCTCGTTCAACCAGATTTCTTCCCCGAACTCCCCGTTGCCCAGGATGAAGCGCTGCTCCGCGTTCAGGAGATGCTGGTACTCGTGGGCCACGAGGCCGCGGGCGATCGTCTTCACCAGGCTGGCCGGAATTCTCGCACCGATGGTGCCGCCCGGGTCCGGACCGATCAGCCAGACGATCTCCGCCTCGTTGCTCGACGGGCAATCCACCGGATCGAGAAGATCGAGTGCAGTGAAGAACCCGATCACGAGGCTGTTGCTCCCGGGTGGGCTGAGACGGTTCACCTGACCCGTGAAGAACACGATGACGCGTTCGTTGCCGTCGAGATCGGCCGGCATCCCGAAGTATTCGTTGTCGATCGGCGCGACGAAGGCATCGAGCTCGGTGTCGAGATCGGCGTAGTCCTGCGCCGTCAGATGCCCGGCCACCGCCGGATCTTCGACAATGACGAAGTTCTGCCCCACCGTCTGGACGATGCCGTCGACCGGAGTGGACGCGTTGCATGTGAGGCCACCCTGCGGCGTAATCGCGGACAGAATCGTGATCGTTTCTCCGACCGCGGGCACCGCAGACGTCGTCAGGACGTTTGCGGATACGCCGCGCGGAGCGGCCCCCGTCGAGTTCTGTCCGCGGGCCTTCGGCGAAAAGCGAGCACCGACCCGGCGTGCCTCCAGTTCCATCCGCGATTGTAACTCGAGGTGCCTGGGCCGCACGCGCAACCGCTCGAGGGCGCTGAGTTCACGGGCCGCGCGACGCTCGCCCGTGCTCGTCGATGGCAGCCGCGTCGTGACCCCCGGTGCCACGCTCGCGTCCGCGCCAGACGGCCTCGCGGTGAAACTGATCGGCGTGATGCCCCCATCGACCTCGCTGCCACTCATCACGATGACCTGATACTCGCGGGCGTCGGCGGCCCCGGCGATCTGGAACGCGCGGATGGAGGCGACGTCTGACAGCACTCGTACTTCACCGAGCGACATGTTCAGCGTCGCCCCGATGGGCGGCGGGGGTGGCGGCGGCGGTGGCGGCGGCGGCTGCGTCGTGCCCCCCCCGCAGCTCGCCGCTCCGGTGAGCAACGCGATGAGTAGCGACGGTCGTAGGTAGCGCATCACTCGATGACGCTTCTCTACGATGCTTCGTGACAGCGCCGTGCGGGCAAAGGAATTCACAGGCTACTTCGTCCTGATGATGGTGACCTGGGGGACCGCCGATGTCGGCAGTTCAGCGCCCGTGTTCGTGGTTACCTCCACGAGCATGTCGGGGGTGTCGCTCGAGCTGCTGAGAAGGAAGAACGCACCGGTCGAGGCGTTCACGGCGACGCTCCGCGAAACGTTCGTCGTCGTGTTGATCGAGATGAAGTCCGGCAGGAGCGGATAGGGATTCCGGAGTTCCGTCGGTGGCGGAACCGGGTTGCCGCCCCCGTCCACGAACTCCTCCTCGCTCAACTGACGAAACAGGTCGCGATAGTTCCAGGTGAGCGATGACAACGCCGGATCTACACCGGCCACTCCCCTGTCATCCATGGTGAGCATCGCCAGGAAATCGGCGAGCAACTGATCCCAGGTGCGCGTCTGGCCGCCGACGACCTGAACGGCTCGCTCGACGTTGTCGGGGCCGGCAAGAAACGCGGGCCCGCCGGACGACAACTCACGGAAGAGCGCGCTCTCGCCGCTCCCCGGGACGGGCCCACTTCCGCTGGGCCCGTACTGATCACCCAGCCAGCGGACGAACAGATACGCGAACCCTCGCATCTTGAGAGATTCGGCCCCGGGCGGATCGCCTCCCATCGACGTGCCGAGCGCCAGCGTCCCGCTCGGATCGAGCATGTACCGCGCGGCCCTCTGCAGGTTGAGGAGATGGAAATCGTTGAAGGCCGCCCCGGCCTCGACGTCGCCGTCGGGCGCGACGTCGAGGAGGTCGAGATTGTCCCTCACACCGAGGCCCGCGACGGCCAGCCCCACGAGTTCCTCCGCAAAGTGTGCGAGCCCCTCGTCGAGCCACGCGACCTCGTCACTGAGCGGGCCGCCTCCTCCGATGGTGAGCCGCTGCTGCGTGTTGAGGAGGTGAAGGAACTCGTGACCGATGGTCGTCCGCGCGAGACTCAGCGCCTCAGACACGCTTACCGGGTCGCTGTATACGCCGCCCGGATCCGGCCCGATCAGATAGAACAACTCTCCCTCATTGCTCGCGGCGCAGTCCGCCGCATCGAACAGGTCGCCGTCGAAGAAGAAACCGGCGATCAGGAAGCTGGCCCCCCTTGGCGTCATGCGGTTGACTTCGGCGGTGATCAGGGCGATGACGACGTCGTTGCCGTCGATGTCCGCTGGATTCCCGAAATAGCCGGTCTCCACCGGGAAGACGGTGGAGTCGAGGAGCAGGCCCAGGTCGTCATAGTCCGCCTGCGTGAAGTGCCCCGCAGATTGGACGTCCTCGGCGATGGCGAAGTTGTTCCCCACCCACTTGATCTCGGTGTCGATCGTGTCGGTGCGGTCGCAGTCGACCTGGAGATCCGACGTCACCGCGAGTTTGAACGACACGGACTGACCCACCATCGGCGGGTTGTTCCTCACGCTGAAGCGGGCGCCGACACCGGACCGGGTGCGTGCGGCCACGGGGCGCGCACCTCGCCGACCGAGCTCGAGCCGAGTGTTCCGTCGGAGGCGGTCCTCCATGAGAAACCCCCGCTGTCGACGCTCGGACCAGTTTGGCAGGGCTCCGAAACTCGGGTCCCGACGGGTCGGCCCCGCGTCCGCGACGCTCGCGGAGGCGGAGGTCGTGCTGACCGCGAATCGCATGGTCGTAGAGGCCCCGGGACTCTCCGATGCACTGTGCATCACGACCTGGAACTCTCGCGGTCCGACGCCCCCGGTGATGCCGAAGGACCGCAGCTGGGCAGGATCGGTGATGGTCGTCGACTCACCCACGCCAAGGTCGAGGGTGACCGTTCCCCCGGGCGGCGGTGGCGGCGGTGGCGGGTTCATCGATCCGCCGTCGCCACCGCATGCCGACACCAGCCACGGCAGGACCGCAGCAAGCGCCGCGAACGGCCGCACTTCCCTTCTTCTCATCACGCCTCCCCACGTCTGTCTCATATTCAGGTGTCCTGAATTCAACGCGCTGTTTTGCTCCACTCATCGGACACGGATCGCCCGGCGAACGTTAAAAACCAGACCTCGCCGCTCGGTTCCACGCCCGAACCCGTCCCTGAACGTTCATCTCGTCCGCTGGATGACGATCTGCGGTTGAACCCCACTCGTAATCGGGGCCCCGGACTGCGTCGTCAGCGTCACGGAGACCGGACCGTACGCCGCGGTACTCGTCACGACAAAGTACTCGCTCGCCGACGCAGACAACTCGAACGCGAACGATCGTCGGGAACCGTTCAGGCCGTGTTCGCCGGGCTGCAACGGATACTCGTCGCGGAACGGGTCCTTATCGGGCAGCGCACCATGGATACCTGCGAAGATATCGGGCAGGTGCAGCGAGGTCACCTGCGAGTCGCCCGTCGGCTGCCCCGGGGCGTCGTCGGCCAGGGGGGCCAACCCGTATCGAGCGATCAATTCGCGCCAGTCCGACGAACCGACCGCGGGACCCGCGACCCGTTCGACGTTCTCGATGCCCCGCACGCGTCCGACGCCGCCCGAGGTCAGGTCACGAAACACCGATTCCTCCATCGGTCCCCCGAGGATCCCACCGGCGGGCAACTCGGCGTGATCGGCGATCCAGCGCAAGAGCAACCACGAGAACCCGCGCATCCTCAGCGATTCCGCTCCGCCGGGATCCGAACCGGACTCGTCCCCGAGAGCGAGCGTCCGGCCGGGCTCGAGCAGATAGAACCCGGCACGCCGAAAGTTCGCCAGGAAATAGGTATTGAAGATGTCCGTGTCCGCGACAAGATCGACGAAACCGTGGTTTGCACCCGGCGTCAGTCCCGCGGCCGCGAACCCCACGACCATCTCGGCGGTATGTGCCAACCCCTCATCGAGCCACGACTCCTCCAGATCTGCGAACGAGCCGCCACCGATCGTGATACGCTGCTGAGCCGAGAGCAGGTGCGTGAACTCGTGGGCCGAAACGCCAGTGACGTTGACGGCTGCAAAATCGACCTCGACGGGGTCGCCAAACTGGCCATCGGGGTCGGGGGCGAGCACGTAGAGCACCTCGCCGACGTTGGAGGCCGGACAGGTGACGCTGTCGGACAGGTCGCTCGGGTTGAAGAACCCCGCGATGAAGGTGCTACTGCCGCGTGGGGTCGCGCGGTTCACGATCGGCGTGACGAAGACCAGAACGCGCTGGTTGTCGTCGAGGTCCGCGGGCGACCCGAAGTACGCCTCGCTCACCCGATAGAGCGGATCATCCAGCGTCGCCACGATCTGAGCGTAGTCCGCCGCCGTCAGGTGTCCGGCCGCCTCCACGTCTTCCACGATCGCGAACTGCTGTCCGACGGCCCGCACCACGCTGGGGACGCGGTCAGGGCGCTCGCAGTCGACGCCGAGTTCCGCGTCGACGGAGTTGCGCATCAACAGCGTGTCCCCCACGGCGGGCGGCGCGGCCACCAGCGCACGGCGAACCCTCGTGTCCGCCGCGTGACGGCGGGCCGGCCGCGCGCGCACCCGGGCCAGTTCGCCCCTGGCGCTCCGCCTGAACCGCAACTCCGCGTCGGAACTCCAGCTCGTCCCGAGGTCGGTCGGCCCCGTCGTCCGTGACGCGGCCGGGGCCGGCGAGCGAGACGCTGTGGCGCCCGTTCCTTCGAAGGTCAGGCGAAGGCTCGCCCGCGCTGCCGGGACTCGGGATGCACTCTGAACGGCAATGAGGAAGGTGGCCGGTCCGTCGCCGGGCGCCAGACGCAGGGCACCTCCGACCTCCGCTCGAACGGCGCACGCCTCGCCGGGAGCGAGGTCGACGGGTGTCTGCTGGACGAACCCCGATCGAAGCGGGATGCCGGGATTCGGGAGGGCCGCACACGACACCACGTCCGGAGCCGTCGGACTGCCGCAAGCCGACGATGTCAGCAGCGCGGCGACCGCCACGGCCGATGCAAAGGCTCGCTCATGTGATCCGGATGGCGCTACGAACATGCGTCACTCCCCTTCCGGGAGACTGCCGTCAACAGCCTCCTGCCCCCGACCGCCGTGAAGGGGCGCCGGACCCCTTCCCCACCGACACGTTCGTGCGCGACGCGGCGCGTACAATCTCGGATGCACGGAGGCCCGACGAAACCGCCGGGCCTCCTCCGCATCCCAACCGACAGGACGGCGGACGCGTTGGCCGCGAGCTTCCGCGGCCCTTCGGCATCCTTCTACTACATTCTAGTACATTCCGCCCATTCCACCGCCGGGCATGCCGCCGGCAGCGGCCGCATCTTCCGGCTCGGGCCTCTCGACCACGACTGCCTCCGTGGTGAGCAGCAAACCCGCGATCGACGCGGCGTTCTGAAGCGCCGTGCGAGTCACCTTGGTCGGATCGATCACCCCCGCGGCGACCATATCTTCGTACTCGCCGGTGCCGGCGTTGTAGCCGAAGTTGGCGTCGTTCGCCTCGCGGACCTTCTCCACGATGATCGAGCCCTCGGCGCCGGCATTGATCGCGATCTGGCGGATCGGGGCCTCGATCGCGCGCTTGACGATCTGGACCCCGAGCATCTCCTCGGGGTCATCGCTCGAGATGCCGTCGAGTGCGGCCTGGCTACGCAGCAGAGCCACGCCGCCGCCCGGAACGATGCCCTCTTCGACCGCCGCCCGAGTCGAATGCAGCGCGTCCTCGACGCGAGCCTTCTTCTCCTTCATCTCGGTCTCGGTCGCGGCACCCACCTGAATGACCGCCACACCGCCGGCCAGCTTGGCGAGCCGCTCCTGCAGCTTCTCGCGGTCATAGTCCGACGTGGACTTGTCGATCGCGACTTTGATCTCGCTGATCCGGCCCCTGATCTTGTCCGTTTCGCCAGCGCCATCGACGATCGTCGTGTCGTCCTTGTCGATCACGATCCGCTTGGCAGACCCGAGGTCGCTGACCACGGCGTTCTCGAGCTTGAATCCGAGCTCCTCGGAGATCACCTGTCCGCCCGTCAGAATCGCGACGTCCTGGAGCATCTGCTTGCGACGGTCGCCGAATCCGGGCGCCTTCACGGCGCAGACCTTCAGTGTGCCGCGAAGCTTGTTCACCACGAGGGTGGCGAGCGCCTCGCCCTCGATGTCTTCCGCGATGATCACGAGAGGCTTGCCCATCTGGGCGACCTTCTCGAGGATCGGAAGCAGGTCCTTCATCGCCGAGATTTTCTTGTCGTGGATCAGGATGATCGGCTCGTCGAGCGCAGCCTCCATCTTGTCCGGATCGGTGACGAAGTACGGCGAGAGATACCCGCGGTCGAACTGCATGCCGTCCACGGTGTCGAGTTCGGTCTCGAGGCCACGCGCCTCTTCGACCGTGATCACGCCGTCTTTGCCGACCTTTTCCATCGCGTCGGCGATCAGGTCGCCGATCGCCGGGTCGTTGTTGGCCGAGATCGACGCGACCTGGGCGATCTCCATCTTACCGGAGGTCTCGACCGAGATCTCGTCGAGATACGCCACGATCGCGGCGACCGCCTTGTCGATCCCACGCTTCAGCGCCATCGGATTCACGCCGGCCGTTACACTCTTGAGGCCTTCGGTGAAGATCGACTGCGCCAGCACGGTCGCCGTCGTCGTACCGTCGCCCGCGTTGTCGGACGTCTTCGTGGCGACTTCCTTCACCATCTTCGCCCCGAGATCCTCGACCGGATCCTCGAGCTCGATTTCCTTCGCGACCGTGACGCCATCCTTGGTGATCGTCGGGCTCCCGAACTTCTTTTCGAGCACGACGTTCCGACCCTTCGGGCCGAGCGTCACCTTGACCGCGCGGGCCAGTTTGTCGACACCGGCCTTAAGACGCTGACGCGCCTCGGTATCGAATGCCAGATCCTTCGCCATGATTCTTTCTCCTCGCCCCTCAGTGAGGGTCGCTGTGTTGTTTCACTGTGTGACACGCATCACGGGCGGTCAGCTCATCGAGCCGTCCGCCGACCGATCGGTCAGTCGAAGATGGCGAGAACGTCGCCTTCCTTGACGATCAGGTACTGATTGCCCTCGATCGTGACTTCGGTGCCCGCGTACTTTCCGTAGAGGACCCGATCGCCCTCCTTGACTTCCATCGGGATCCGCTCGCCTTCGTCGCTCATGCGGCCCGGTCCGACTGCGACCACGCTGCCCTGCTGGGGCTTTTCCTTCGCAGTGTCCGGGATGTACAGCCCACCACGCATCTCTTCGGTGTCCTCGAGCGGCTCGATTACCACGCGATCCGCCATCGGCGTGATGCTGACCTTCGTCGAAGCGGTAGCCATCTCCGCCAGCCTCCTTGCCTTCACTGTTGGTCTGTTCGGGGTCCCGAGAATCGGGACTTCCTGTTAGCACTCACAGCGAGTGAGTGCTAACGCAACCCGAATATGAAGACCCGACTCCCTCCGATCAAGCCGGGGAGATCACCGGGCCGCCCATACTCCATGCAGTCTGCGTGCCGCCGGACTCCCCCCTTTTCGCGCCTGTTTGGCAGCGCGGAGGAGCCAATTCGACAGCCTGTCCCCCTGCCCCTGCCGAACCGGCCGGTCGCGGCCTGAAACCGCCTGCGGCTGGCAGCCGTAGTCCCAGCATGTGCAGGATGATGCTCTCGCCGCGTGCAACGGCGGGGGCCGATGTCGTTCACGGCTCTGGAGAGTGAGATGGTAAGAGGATTCTTGGTGCTGGCGACCGCCGGCGTCGTGGGACTCGCGGTGACGAAGGTCGTATTCGCACTCGTGTTGCCGCTGGTATTCCTGGCGCTCAAGGTCGCATTCTTCTGCGTGATCGTGTACCTGGTGCTGCGGATGGTGAAGCCGGACCTGGCGCAGGATCTGAAAGAACGCTGCTGCGGAACCACGGAGTGAGTCGCGGGCGGTTCTTCGACCCGCGGCCATCTGCGAAGGTCAGTCGCCTGCCGACAGATACCGATCAGCGATCGCGAGACCGGTGATCGTCAGGGCCGGTTCGATCCGGCCGACGGTTCGACAATACTGGGCGACGACTTCCGCCAGACCGCCCGTAGCGACAATGACGGGGTCCACCGGGGCCCATTCCTCCAGGATGCGATCGACGATTCCGTCGATCCCGTCAACCACCGTGTAGAACCCGCCACTACGCAGGCAATCCAGCGTGTTGCGTCCGATGACGCGCTCGGGAGCTCCCCACTCGACCTTCGGTAACTGAGCCGCCGCTCGCGTGAGTTGGTCGAGCGCCACGGGCCCCGGAGCGATCACTCCGCCCAGGAAGACGCCATCCTTCGAGACGCAATCGAAAGTCGTCGCCGTGCCGAGATCGACCACGACCGTGTCTGCGTTGAACAGCGTGGAAGCGGCCAGGGTGTTCGCGATCCGATCTGCACCGACCTCGCCCGGCCGGTCGACGTCCAGCCGAATCGGCAACGGCGTGTCACCGGTGAGGAACGCGGTCGGCAACCGCAACCGGTCGCCCGCGCCCGACCATGACCGGTTCAGGACCGGCACCACCGACGCGACGATCAGGCGCTCGGGAGCCCCGAGTTCGCCCTCGGCGGCTCCCCCGAGGAGACCCGAAAGCGTGAGCGCGACTTCGTCGGCCGTTCGGTGGGCCTCCGTGGCCATCCTCCACGTCCGCACAGGCGTGAGATCGTCGAACAGTCCGATCACAGTCTCGGTGTTCCCTATGTCCACGGTGAGGATCACGAAAGCTCTCCCAGAATTTCGACCGAACCGGTGGTGATGCGTCTCAGTGCCCCACGGTCGGGACGAAACAGCAGCGCGCCGTCCGGCGCCAACCCGGCGGCCCGTCCAAGGATCGGCGTCGACTCGACGTCGGTCACGGCCAGCCTGTGATTCTTCAGCCGGTCGAGCCGGTCGAGTTCGGCCAACATCGCCTCCGACAGGATTTCCGGCGGGGAGTGGAGCCACGTTTCCAACCCGCGAACCACCGCGTCCGCGACATCCGATGGCTCGGCCTGATCGCAGCACTCGAGGACACCGACGGCGCGTCCGTCGAGTTCCTCCGGAAGGGCGTCGGTCGTGAGGTTCACGCCGACTCCGATGACCAGTCGGTCGCGGCCGTCGGGCGCCCCCACCGTCTCGGCCAGGATCCCACCGAGCTTGCGGTCGCGGGCGATGAGATCGTTCGGCCACTTGAGGCCCGGCTTCAGCTCGGGGAACGCTCGCTCCAGCTCGGTCGCGACCCCCAGGCCCGCGAGCACCGTGACCGGTGTGCTACTCCAATCTCCCCGAGGATCGAAGATCATGGTGAGGTAGACGCCCCTGTCCGCAGGCGAATGGAACGTGTGGTCGCCCCGGCCGCGCCCCGCCGACTGTGCCCGACTCATCACGACCGTCCCGGCCGCGACTCCCTCCGCTACCAGGTCGCGGGCCACCGCGTTGGTAGAGTCGATTGTGCCATAGACGTAGACGTTGTCCCGGTTCCACCGCGCTCGCAGCTCAGCGATCGGCACGCCACACCAGGTCTTCACGCGTCGTCGGGTCATCGGTCGACGAGCATCGACAGATCGAGAGCGGGCGCAGAGTGCGTAATCGCACCGACCGAAACGAAGTCCACCCCCGTTTCGGCCACGGAGCGCACAGTGGACATGTCGATGCCACCCGACGCTTCCAGTAGCGGCCGCGAGTCGCCGAGCAGCGAAACCCGCTGCACGGCGAGACGAAGTTCGTGAACGTCCATGTTGTCTAGCAGAATACGGTCCGGCGGTAGAGACAGCGCATCTTCGAGTTCCGCGAGTGTGCTCACCTCGATCTCGACCTGCAACCCCTCGCGTGCCGCACCCGCTCGAACGGAATCGAGGGCCTGCCGAATTCCTCCCGCCGCACGCACATGGTTCTCCTTGATCAGCACCATGTCGAAGAGGCCCATGCGGTGATTGCGAGCGCCGCCCGCCAGCGTCGCCCGCTTTTCCAGAGCGCGCCAGCCGGGGGTGGTCTTGCGCGTGTCGATCAGGGTGGCGCCGGTTCCCTCGACCGCGCGGACGAACTCGGCCGTGGCCGTAGCGATCCCCGAGAGCCTCGCCAGGCCGTTCAGGGCCGTGCGCTCGGCTACGAGGATCGATGCCAGTGAGCCCCGGATGCGAACGAGCGTGTCGCCGGCCCCTGCCCCGGCCCCATCTTTCAGCATCCAGTCGCGTGCGAGATCGTCATCGACGACCTCGAAGACGCGGTCGGCGAACGCGACCCCGGCTACTCTGCCCTCCGCCCGCGCCACGATACGCGCACTACCCTCGGCTTCGGGGGGGACGGTCCAGGCGGTCGTTCGGTCGCCGTCTCCGACATCCTCGGCGAGGGCGGCGTGCACGATCGCGTCCAGATCTGCGTTGGGCTCTCCAATCATCTGAGCCCCGGCCAGAACCAGGCGGCGACGAGATACAGCGTACCGACCGTCCAGCTATAGTAGGCGAACCGGTGAAACGTGCGGCGTTCGAGCATGCCCACGAATATTCGGATGGCGAAGACTCCCGAGAGCAACGCAGCACCGAACCCGACGGCCAGAGGCCCCAGGCCGATCGACGCGCTCGCGGCCGACAGCTCGGGAGCCTGCAGAATCGCGGCGCCCCCGATGGCCGGGATGGACATCAGGAAGGAAAACTCGGCCATGCGGACGGGATTCACGCCGAGCCCGGTTCCGGCCGACACCGTGGCGCCGGAGCGCGAGATCCCCGGGAGCAGGGCCAGCGCCTGGGCGAACCCGATCGCCACCGAGTCCGTCAGGGTCACGGTGTCGCGGTGTTCTTCACGTGAAGCGGATGCACGCAAGGTCCAGACGATCGCCCCGGTGACGAGAAGCAGGGCCGCAGCGACGACCGGCCGCTCGAACGTCTCGCCCAGCACGTCGAGGAAGAGGATCCCCACGACCGCCGCGGGCACGGACGCGACGGCGAGAAGGCCCACGTACTTCAGGCTCTCGGCGTCCCTCCGCACGACACCCACGATCAGCGCCCCGATCCGTCGGCGATATACCCAGCACACCGCCACGAGGGTGGCGACGTGGAGGGCGATTACGACGAGCACACCAGGCGTCTCCAGCCCGAGAATGGCATCGGCCAGCACGAGATGGCCCGAACTCGAGACGGGGAGGAACTCCGTGAGACCCTGAATGATCCCCAGGATCAGGGCTTGCAGGACGTTCAAGCGGCGGACGTCTCCTCGGATACTCGACCGAGCACCTCTTCATACAACCGCTCGTAGAGGGGAATTACCTTCTTCGTCGCGAACCGCTCCGTCGCTCGGTTGCGCGCCGCTCTCGACATGCGGTCCCAGAGGCCGGCATCGGACAGAATCTCGACTGCGGCCGCGCCCATCGCGTCCACGTCTCCCACATCGTGAAGCGACCCGGTGACCCCGTGCTCGACGACTTCCGCGAGACCTGTATCCCCCGTCCCCACGACCGGCACCCCGGACGCCTGTGCCTCGAGGGCGACGAGGCCGAACGACTCTTGCGCGCTCGGGAGGAGGAACAGATCCGCGCATGCGAGGAGCTCCGCGACCGACTCGAATTTCCCCAGCGACGAGACGCGGTCGGAGAGACCGTACGATTCGATGAGCTCCTCGGCCGGCTGCCGCTCCGGCCCATCGCCGACGAGCACGAGCCTGGAGGAGATTCGTTCATGAATCCGGCGGAAGATCTCTACGACATCGGGAATCCGTTTGACCGTCCGAAAATTCGAGATGTGCATCACGATCTTCTCGTCCGGAGCGGCCAGCGCACCCCGGCCCGACGAGTGGAGAGCCCGGTTATAGGTCGCAGGGTCGATAAAATTCGGTATGACGTCGATCGCACACTTCGAACACGCGAAATCCTGGTTCGTCTGGTCGCGCAACCACCCGGAGACCGCGGTAAGTCGATCGGACTTCTCGATCGAGAACTTCGTTATGGTCCAGTATGATGGATCCTGACCGACAAGCGTGATGTCGGTGCCATGGAGGGTCGTTACGAGCTTCACGTCTCTGCCCTCCGCTCGCAACATGTCGCGCGCGATCCAGCCTGCCGTCGCATGCGGGATGGCATAGTGGACATGGAGGATGTCCAACCCTTCCTTTTTCACGACCTCGTGCATCGTGACGGCCAGGGCCAGAGAGTACGGCGGGTACTCGAACAACGGGTACCGGTTCACTTCGACCTCGTGAAAAAACAGCCGCTCGTGGAAATGCGTGAGACGAAACGGCTGCGCGTAGGAGATGAAATGGATCTCGTGACCACGATCGGCCAGCTCGATCCCCAGTTCGGTCGCCACCGCCCCTGATCCACCGTAGGTGGGATGACAGGTGATCCCGATCTTCATTCGGTCCCTCGTCTATTGGGATGCGTCGGTCCGAGCCTCGTGGACGTACGCCATTTATCGCGAATGCGCCGCGAAAGGTGCTCGGTCGTCGTTGCACCGTCCAGCCTGACCGCCGTCTCGGGCAGTTGGTGGCGAAACCAGGTTCGTTGACGGCGGGCGTACGCCCAGGTCGCTGCAAAGATCCGCTCGTACGCGGTCGCGCGGTCGATCCGCCCGTGTACGAGTGCCTGTACGTCCCGGTAGCCCAATGCGTCGAACGCCCGGGAGGCCTGGTGACCGGCGATCTCGAGCCCGCGCACCTCCGCTTCCCACGCTCCGCTGTCGAGCAACCCGCGCGCCCGCTTCGCGATCCGCTCGCGGAGCAGATCCGAAGGCGTCTCGATGAGGAAGACCGCCCCCCCGAAGGGCACCCTCGACGGCTCTCCGTGCTCGATCCACCAGCTGAGTGGCCGTCCGGACGCGAGCGCCAGCTCCACGGTTCGGCCGGCCCGCTGCGGATCGATCGACGTCGCATCGACGGTCGGGTCGAGCCGCTGTGCCCATCGCGTCACGACGGCGTTCTCCGCCCCCTCGATCCAGTGTCTGAGCCCGTCGCGCACGCGTGCGGGCACCTCCGGTTCGCAGAACATCGGGTGAGTCAGGGCCCGGAGGAACAGACCGGTTCCGCCCGTCAGGATCGGAACGTTTCCGCGCCCGGAGATCGCTCGGCTCGTCGCCTCCGCGAACTCGACGAACCGCCCGGCCCCATACCGCTCGTCGGGCTCGAGGATGCCGACCCCGTGGTGCGGGGCCGCCGCCAACTCCTCATCGTTCGGCGCAGCCGTCCCCACGCGAAACCCGCGGTAGGCCTGGCGACTGTCGGTGGAGATGATCTCTCCTCCGATCTCACGAGCGACCGCGATGGCGAGACTCGTCTTGCCGCACGCGGTCGGGCCGACGATCGCGATCGAGCACCGCGAACCGGGCACGGTCAGGATCGGCCGAACCGCCGATCGAGCTCGTCGACGGAAAGCCGCACGATCGTCGGCCGACCGTGTACATCGTGGCCGGGCAGTTCGGTCGCGAACAATCGATCGAAGAGTTCTCTCATCTCTTCCCCGCTCAGATGCTCTCCCGCCTTGATGGCCCCTTTGCACGCCATACTCTTCGCGACCCGCTCGTGCTGGTTGCGGGCCGAGTCGACCAGATCCGACCCGTCGGTCAACTCGCGAACCATCTCGCGCAGGCAGCGCTCGGCGTCGAACCGCGCGTGGGGCTGTGGGCCCGCCCGGAGAATGAAGGTCCGTTCCCCGAACGGCTCCAACTCGAATCCCAGGCGGGTCAACAGACCTCCGAGTTCCTCTACCGCGGTGGCCTCGGCCGGTGAGAAGCGCAGCGTCTGGGGGAACAGCAGCGACTGCGCGGTGGCGCCCCCATCGCGAAACCGGCCCATGATCTCCTCATACAGCACACGCTCGTGAGCGGAGTGCTGATCGATGATCAGCAACCCCTCGCGCGTGGCCGCCATGATGTAACGATCATGGAGCTGCCAGAGATCGGGCCCTTGATACGCGAGCGCTTCCAGCTCGGCTGCGTCGTGTCCATCGCCCGCGCCGGCCATTCCATCCGGGTCTGTCGAGCCAGACATGAACAGAGCCAACTGCGGCGTTTCACTCGGTGTCGACGTTTCGAAAGACGGCGTCCTCGACCTCTGCAGCGACGAGACCGTCTCGACGGGTCGCGTGGAAGCGAGTCCTCCGAGGGTCGCGACGACGGTCTCGTGTACTGCCTTTTCGATGGCCGCCCGATCGCGAAACCGTACCTCGCTCTTCGCGGGATGGACGTTCACATCGACCGATTCGGTGTCGGTGTCGATTCGAAGAAAGAAGGACGGTCGCATGCCCTCGGCGACGGTCGTCCGATAGGCTTCGTCCACGATCCGGTTCAGACCCTTGTCGCGAAACGGCCTCCCGTTGACGAAGAGGTACCTTCGGCCCCCGCGCGGTCGCGCCGCGTCGGGCCGCTGGACGAGTCCAGACACCCGCACGCCCGCGCTCGACCCGGCAGCGGGGATGAGAGAAGCCGCCAGGTCTCCCCATATGCTCTCGATCCGGTCAATCCATTCCTGGCTCGCCTCGAGGTCGAGGGTGCGCTTGCCGTTGGAGTCGATACGGAAGCCGACCGTCGGGTTCGTGAGCGCGAGGAGAAGAACCGCTTCGCCGGACGCGCGCGTCTCGGCGGCCGACGTGCGGAGGAACCTGGCGCGCGCCGGCAGATCGTGGAACAGCGCCTTGACCGTAACCGTCGTTCCACGGCGCCGCGGCACCTCGTCGACGCTGCGGATCCGCCCGAAGTCGACCCGGGCTCGCGTTCCCACTCCATCATCCCCCGCGGTATGGAGCTCGAACCGGCTCACTGCGGCGATCGAGGGGAGCGCCTCTCCACGGAATCCGAACGAATCGATCGACCGCAGGTCCTCCGCCTGGCGGATCTTGCTCGTCGCGTGCCGGTCGAGCGCCAGAACCGCGTCTGACCGCGCCATTCCGTGGCCGTCGTCCGATACCCGGATTTCGCTCTTCCCGCCCCCGCGGAGCGAGACCTCGATGCGGCCTGCGCCCGCGTCGAGCGCGTTTTCGATCAACTCCTTCACGACCGACGCGGGTCGCTCCACGACCTCGCCGGCAGCGATCTGATTCGCGACATGGTCCGGCAATATCTCGACGCGTCGGCCTGTTTCGGCCACTCCCGACGCCCGCATCAGGCGGCCTCGCCCAGCCCGTAGAAACGTCGAGCATTGGCGCGCGTGATGTTCGCCATCTCCTCCATCTCCACGCCGCGGATCGCTCCCAACCGGCGGCACGTGTGCGCCAGGTACGCCGGCTCGTTACGCCGCCCGCGGCGCGGGGCGGGCGCGAGGTAGGGGGCATCGGTCTCGATCAGAACGCGATCGTCGGGGACTTCACGTGCGGCGCTCTCCAACTCGGATACGAACGTGATGAGTCACGAGAACGATACGTACCAGCCGGAGTCGAGTCCCGACCGCAGGAGATTCTCGCCACCCGCAAAACAATGCAGCACGCCGTGCACCCGGCCGGCGTACCGCTCGATGGCACGGGCCGTGTCTTCGTCCGCATCCCGGGAGTGCACGACGATCGGCAGCGCGAGTCGCTCGGCAAGATCGAGATGCGCGAGGAAGTTGTCGATCTGTATGGCGCGCGGCGCATTGTCGTAAAAAAAATCCAACCCCGTTTCCCCAATCGCCACGACGCGGGGATTCTCCGCGAGACGCTCTAGCTCGTCGATCAGCTTCCCGGACGTATCGCCAGCCTCGTGGGGGTGGAGTCCGGCGGTCGCCCAGACGCCCTCCTCGCGCTCGGCGATCGCGATCGCCCCGCGCGCGTCCTCGGGGTTGGAGGCGATGGTGACCATCTCGCGGACGCCCTCGTCCCGGGCGCGCACGAGCACATCGTCACGGTCCTCTTCGAACCTCGCGGCGGTGAGGTGAAGATGTGAGTCGAAGAGAACCGGGTGGCTCACCCCGTGGAGTGTGCGGCGGCGCGCGCGCTCTTTTTGCGGCCGCTCTCTTCGATCTCGAACAACACGGGGGAGGCGACGAAAATCGACGAGTAGGTCCCGATCACGATCCCCACGATGAGGACGAGCGCGAATGGGCGGATGACGGCTCCGCCGAGAATGAACAGCGACAGGAGAGAGATAAGCGTCGTCCCGGATGTCAGGACCGTCCGTGGCAGGGTCTCGTTGATGCTGCGGTCGAGCGTCGCCGAGTACGATTCCTTCCGCTTCTTCTTCAGATTCTCGCGGACCCGGTCGAACACGATGATGGTGTCGTTGAGCGAGTAGCCGATGATCGTCAGGATCGCGGCGACCGTCGCCAGACTGATCTCGATGTTCAGCAGCGCGATGAACCCGAACGCGATCGTCATGTCGTGCAGCGTCGCGGTGATCGCCGCGAACCCGAACTTCCATTCGAAGCGGAACGCCAGGTAGATCAACGTGAGCAGAAAGGACAGTCCCAGCGCCATGGCCGCCTTCGTACGCAACTCGGAACCGACCCGGGGGCCGATGCCGCTCGATTCCCGAATCTCGAACCCGTCCTCGCCATATTGGCTGCCGAGCCCGCTCGCGATCTGCTCGTTCACGCCTTCGATGCCCATGCCCTCGGGCGTCGGCAGGCGGAGCAGAAACTCGGGCTTCGTTTTGTCCTCTCCCACACCCGCGCGCAACGGCTGGATCTGTGCGCCGGTGATTCCCGCATCATTGAGCACGCCGCGGATCTCGGCCACGTCCGTGAGCTCGGAAAAGCGCACCTGGATCATCGTTCCCCCGGTGAACTCGACGCCCGTGTTGAGTCCGCCGCGGACCAGCAGCGCCACGACGCCCACCAGAATCATGGCCGCCGAGATCATGTAGGCGCGTCGCCGCATCGCGAGAAACTGGTACTTCGATTCCTTGAAGAGCCTCATCTATGTGTATCCGTCCCGTCTCAAGTCAGAAGCGTGGTGAAGAAACAAAGCCGTTCCTAGATGCTGACCACATCGCTCGCGGCGCGGCGATCGAGGTAGATCATGAAGAACGTCCGCGTCACATAGATCGCGGAGAAGAACGACGCGATGATTCCGATACTGAGCGTCACCGCGAAGCCCTTGACCGGTCCGGTCCCGAACTGCAACAGGATGATCGCGGTAATCAGCGTCGTGAGGTTGGCGTCCACGATCGCGGACAACGCGTTCGCGAACCCGGCCTCGACCGCGGTTCTGGCCGTCTTGCCGCCATCCACCTCCTCCCTGATTCGTTCGAAGATCAGCACGTTGGCATCCACCGCCATCCCGATCGACAGGATGAGCCCGGCGATGCCGGGCAACGTGAGGGTGGCCTGCAATCCTGCGAGTCCGCCGAGCAGGAAGAGGACGTAGAGGACGAGCGCCGCGACCGCGATCAGGCCCGCCAGGCGGTAGTACACGACCATCGTGATGAGAACGCCCGCGATGCCGACGATGAAGGCGGTCCGTCCCTGACGGATGGAATCTTCACCGAGCGAGGCGCCGACCTGTCGCCGCTCCGCGATGCGGACGGGGAGAGGGAGCGCGCCGGCCCGGAGCACGAGCGCCAGGTCCTGAGCCTCCTGAAACGACGCGCCCGGACTCAACTCGATCTGTGCGCGACGGCTGAGCACGCTCCGGATGACGGCGTAGCTCTGCACTTTGTCGTCGAGCACGATCGCCATGTTGTTCCCCACGTTGCGCTGGGTACCGCGCTCGAACAATCGGGCGCCCCGCCGCGTGGTCTCGAACGGAACGATCGGCTGGTTGAACGTCGGGTCGCGGTTGGCGGGGCCGGCGTCCTGCAACTCGAGCCCCGTGATCAGCGGCTCCGCTTCGAGCACGTAGAGGGGGATGTAGGTGTTCCCCGCCGTCGCGACCTCCTCGACGCCCCAGTTGACCGTGACGTCCCGCGGGAAGAGATCTTTGACCGCCGGGATCTCCAGCCACGCCTTCACGCTGGGCGTGTCCTGCTGGGCGATCAGATACTCCCCCGGGATTCGGCCGATGCCGAGCAACGCCGTCAGCGGGCGAAGATCGGCGGCCTGATCCGCCGCCGCCGCCGCCGCGCTCGCGTCCGCGGTCGAATCAGCCTCCGCGTCCTGCCCACCGTCTGCGGATGTCGAGTCGGCAGGCGTCGTGTCCGGCGCGGCGCCGAGCACGTCGCTGAGGTCGATGGCCGTCTCGAGCGGAGTGGGAGTGAGCGCCTCGGCCCCCACCTCGCGCACGATCGCCCGATCGATTCGCTCGAGCGCGTCGACGAACGACTGCCCGTTGGTGATGATCTTGAACTCCATGTGCGCCGTCTGATTCACGAGCGCCACGGCCCGTTCTTCATCGAACTCGCCCGCCAGTTCGACGATGATCCTGTTGCCGGCACGCTGGATATTCGGTTCGCGAACGCCGAACTGATCGATGCGATTGCGCAGCGTAGTGACGGTCCGCTCGATCGCGTCGTCCAGGTCCGCGTCCGGATCCGCCCTCTCTTCGTCGATCTCGACGGCGAGGTGCATGCCGCCCTGCAGATCAAGACCGAGGTTGATGGGCCAGACGGCCTTGCCGCTGTCATCGACATCCTTGGGGACCAGAGCCCAGCCGCTCATGACCGCGAGCAGGCCGATCCAGATCAGCCGCCACCGTACCGTGGAAAACATCTAGAGAGTCACCGTCGTGAAAGTCTGATATCGCAGTCTGATATCGCGTCGAGTCGAATGGAAACGTCAATACGAAAGCGGAGAAATGTACGTGCGCCGGTTGCGGCACGAAAGCAGGAACTCACGGTGAAACCCCGCCTGCACAGACCGTCGGCTCTCCTACCCCAATACCAGTGGAATCAGCCAGGTCGTCAGCGCCGTGATAAGAAAGGCGAGCGCCACGTTGGCCCAGATGCCGGCACGCGCCATCTGACCGATCGTGACCTTTCCGCTGCTGTACGCGACCGCGTTCGGGGGCGTCGCGATGGGAAGCATGAACGCGCAGCTGGCAGCCAACGCTGCCGGGGCCGCGAGGAGAATCGGGTCCCACCCGACCTGTAACGCGACGGCTCCGAGTACGGGGAGAAACGCGGCGGCGGTCGCGGTATTGCTCGTGAGCTCGGTGAGGAGGATAACGAATGTGGTGATGAGGAGGACAAACATGATCGGTGGCCAATCCGCGAATCCCGCGGCCGCACCGCCGAGCCACGTGTTCAGTTCCGTGCGGTCGATCGCCGAGGCCAGGCTCAGCCCTCCCCCGAACAGGATGAGGATGCCCCAGGGCAGCTTCTCCGCCGTATCCCAATCGAGCAGGGCGCCCCGGTCCGAGCCGGACGGGATGAGAAACAACAGGAGGCCGCACCCGATCGCGATCCCGGCGTCGGAGAGGCCCGGGATCCAGTTCGAGAGGAGCGGTCGCGTCACCCAGAGCACGGCCGCGAGGGCGAAGACCACAGCCACGCGCCGCTCCGGTCGCGTGATCTCCCCGAGGCCCCGGGCCTGCGACCCGATCACCTCGCTCAAGCCGGGGATCGGCGCGTTGCCGAGCCTCGCCCCGAACCGGGTGAGAATGATGAAGATCAGGGGAAGCGCCACGATGACGAGCGGCACTCCGAGCGTCATCCACCCGAAAAAGCCGACCTCCCCGCCGTGGGCCTCGGACTTATAGCCGGCGAGAAGCGCGTTTGGCGGCGTCCCGATCAGCGTCCCCATGCCGCCGATGTTGGCGGCGTACGCGATTCCCAGCATGACCGCGACGCCAAAACCGGCCGCGGGGCCGGCCTCGCCCGGTTGACTCGCGCCCCGACCTCCGCTCGCCTCGACGGTGTCGATCACCGACAGGCCGATCGGCAACATCATCAGGGCGACAGCCGTGTTGCTCACCCACATGCTGAGGAAGGCCGTGACCGCCATGAGGCCTCCCACCACCGCGGTGGGGCGCGACCCCACCCGCGACAGGAGGTTCAGCGCGATGCGGCGATGAAGCTCCCAGCGGCCCATCGCGAGGGCGATCAGGAACCCGCCCATGAAAAGGAAGATCACGGGGTTCGCATACGGCGCCGTCGACTGCCCGACCGTACCGGCCCCGACGAGAGGGAACGCGACGATCGGGATCAGCGAAGTCGCCGGAATCGGGATCGCCTCGGTCAGCCACCAGATCGCCATCAGCGCGGTGACGGCCGCCGTATGCCAGGCCGCGGGCGTGAGCCCGCTCGGGGCAGGCGTAAGCAACAGGCCGGTGAGGGCGAGGATGCCGGCGATCAGGCCGATCCGCTTCCGATTCAGCATGGATCAGACGATCCGACGCGAATCGAACTCCCGCAACCGTGGGCCGAGCGCACGCGCCGGGCTCGTCGGCACGTGGATGCCGAAGCGCCGCCTCAGCACCGATCGTGCGGCGTGAAAGCCGCACATGCCGTGCACTCCCGCGCCCGGCGGCGTGGACGCCGAACACACGAACACATGCGGGAGCGGCGTCGTGTACGGGTCGCGGCGTAGAACCGGCCCGGTCATGATCCTCCCGAGCGTCAGGGCCCCGCCCCCGATGTCGCCGCCGATCAGATTCGCGTTCCGTTTCTCGAAGTCGGCCGGGGTGGTGACCGATCGCGCTCGAATGCACTCGCGGAAACCGGGGGCAAACCGTTCGACCTGTGCTTCGATCCGATCCGTCCAGTCTTCGCTCGAGCCGTGCGGCACGTGACAATACGCCCACCCGGTGTGCCCCTCGTCCGGTGTCCGGGTCGAATCGAACCGCGAGGGCTGGGCGACGAGCACGAACGGTCGATCGCCGCCCTGCCCCGTCCAGGCGGCCCGTTCAGCCCGGGCGATCTCCTCGAACGTGCCACCAACGTGAACGGTTCCGGCGCGGCGACATGCCTCGGACGTCCACGGGATCGGCTCGCTCAGGGCCCAATCGAGCTTGTAGGCGCCGGGTCCGTATCGGAAGCGGGAGAGCGCCCGCCGATACGCCGGCGGAACCGAGTCGGCGAGCAAGCGGGCGATCGGTCGGGGGGTCAGGTCGAGTACGGTGGCCGGCGCCGGCGGGACGTCGAGAAGCGAGCGGACGCGTCGGCCGGTGATGACCTCGCCGCCCAGATCTTCCAGCAGCGCGACGAGGGCGGCGGTCAGGGATCCCGTCCCGCCGCGCGGGAACGGCCAGCCGGCGGCGTGCCCGGCGGCCGCGAGCGCGAGCCCGACTCCGGCCGACGCGCGGCGCTCCAGCGGAATCATGGAGTGCGCCGCGAGGCCGGCGAACAGCGCGCGGCCTCGCGCGCCCGAAAACGATCGCGCCACGGCGTCCGCCGAACGCAGTCCCGTGGACCACCTCGCCAGACCGGCGCCGGGGAGCGAGAGCGGAGGTCCGAGAAGACCCTCGACCGAATCGTCCCATGCGTCCGCCAACCCGCCGATCAAGGCGCGGTACGCCGGACCATCCGTGCCGAGGTCGCGGACGACCGCCGTCACCGACCGGTCGAGCCAGGCCGCGGGCCCGGCGTCGAGCGGGTGCGCCAGACACAACGGCGGATGAACCCACTCGAGCCCATAACGAGCCAGCGGGAGAGCGGAGAATAGAGGTGAGGCGAC
>JBGMQU010000024.1:0-33061 GCA_048060725.1 Gemmatimonadota bacterium
GTCATCTCCGCGATCGTACGCTCGCGACGCCAGGTGGAACTGTGCAGCGTGTTCACGAACGCGGCGATGGCGATGTGGCCGCGTCCATTCGGCAGGCGGATGATCCCGACGTCGTTTACGGCGCCTGCCATGGTTCCCGTCTTGTGCGCGATGTCCGTGTCCGGCGGAAGAAGGCCCTTGAGTCGGCGGGCCCCGGTGCGGGTCGCGCTCATCACGTCGAGGAGTCGCTGATGAGACGGGGCGGTCAGGCCGCCACCGTCGTGGATCTCGGCGAGCAGATGCGCCATGCCGTCCGGTGTCGCGGTGTCACGGAGATCGGTCACGTACGCTTCGCGCGCGGCGTCGCGGTGCTCCTGGGGAAGCGCGTCTCGCAACCGGAAGTAATGGTATCTGTACAACTCCGTCTCCGGGACGGTCTCGGGGATCCCGGAGAGGTCCGCGAACGTCCGCGCTTCGGAGCGATCGACGTCGACTCCCAGCACGCCGAGCTCCCGAACCCGGCGCGTGGCGGCGGACGGGCCGCCGGACATGTTGAGGATCACGTCGGTCGCCGTGTTGTCCGAGGCGCCGATCATGAGCCCGAACAGGCTGTCGATCGTGATGTGCACCGCGCGCCCGCCGGACCACGATGCCATGGGACTGTTGCCGGGCCGGAAGTCCGTGGTCGGCACCCTGATCCGTTCCGTGGGGTCGATCTCTCCGGCGTCCACGCGGTTCAGGTATTCGAGGGCCATCGGGACCTTGGACACGCTCGCCATGGGGAACCGCCGCCGCCCGTTGAAAGACACCGATGTGCCCGATTCGAGGTGGATCGCCGTAAATCCGACGTCTCCATTCACGCGCCGGGAGATCCGGGCCAGCGCCGCGTCGATCGAGTCGGGAACGACGCATACCGGCGAAACGGAGAAGGTGGCGGGTTGCGGGCTCGTCTGTGCCGAAGCGGGCTGCGGACTCGTCTGCGCCGTGGCCGACGAGGCCGAGGCTCCCGCGATGGACCCGAACGCGACGGCGCGCGCCAAGGTCGAGAACGACCGTGTGAGACCCACCTTCCCCATCAGCATCCAGCTCCCCTTTTCAGACGTAACGACTGGTGGTTGCCCGTGGTTCCGGTCCGGGACGACGATGCACACTTCTGGTCAGACGCCCGATGAGCCGGGAAGGATGTCTTCAAGTCCGGTGCCAGGGTGCGTTCGCGAGTCGACCAGCGGCCGTGCGTCCTCGGGAATGGACCCGGCTGGAGCCGGCTGGACCGTCACCCGCAGCCCGACGGCTCGCGCAACGGCGTCGGTGAGACCCTCCACGTCGAGGGCCTCGCCTTCCGCCGGCTCGATCGAAATCACGAGCGAATCGTCGCGCCCGTCCGTCGAGACGACCCCCTGGTACCGGCCGACCGTCGGGTCGTTGCCGAGCACCGCCGCCAGTTGCCGGGGGTGGACGAACATCCCCCGCACCTTCACGCCCTCGCCGACACGGCCGAGGAATCCGGCCAGGCGCGGCGTGGTGCGCCCACACGGGCACGGCGCTCGGCTCAGCGCCGACAGGTCGCCGGTGCCGAACCGCAGCAGCGGATATACGAAGTTCGAGCTCGTGACCACGACCTCGCCCGGCTCTCCGTTCGCCGCCACCTCGCCCGTATCGGGCGTGACCACCTCGACGATCACACGCGGCGACACGTGCCACCCGTCTTTCGTCTCGCACTCGTACCCGAGCACGCCGGCGTCCGCCGTCCCGTACGCCTGGAAGACATCGATGCCGTGGTCGTCCTCGAGTCTGCTGCGGACCGCCGGGAAGAGGGGCCCTCCCGTCACCAGCGCCCGCTCGAACGGATGTTCGTTCCGTACCTCGAGCGACCGGTCGACGAGCGTCTCCAAGAACTGGGGTGTGCCCACGTATCCCGTGACGCCGGTGTGGAACGCGGTCTCGATCTGCTCGCCGGTGTTCCCGACACCTCCCGGCACGATGACGCAGCCGACCGCCCGCAAACCGGAGTCGAGCATGTGCCCGCCAGGCGTGAGATGGTAGGACAGGGTGTTGAGAACGACGTGCCCCGGTCTGAAGCCTGCAGCCCAGAGCGCGGGGGCGATGCCCCAGAAGTCCTCCTCGCGACCCTCCGGGTCGGAGATGCCGCCGGGTGAGCGGTAGATGCGACGCAGCTCCGAAACGGGCACCGCGAGCATGCCTCCAAACGGAGGATTGGCGGCCTGCAGCTCCGGGAGGTCGTCCTTCGACAGCACGGGAATCCCGGAGAGGTCGGTCACGGTCCGCACGGATCCGGCGGAGATCCCCGCCCGCTCGAGCCGGTGACGGATCTCCGGGCTGTGTTCCTGCCCGTATGAGACCGAATGGGCGGCCAGCCGATTCTGCGCATCGGTCCAGTCCTGGCGGGACTCGGAGGCCGACCAGAACACCCCTTCCGTCACCGGGACGCGCCCCGTGCGGTCACGACAGCCACCGCTTGCGTCGGCGGTAGTGTTTGACGTCGCGGTAGGATCGCCGCCCGACATCGCCCAGCCCGAGATAGAACTCCTTGACGTCCTCATTGGCCCGAAGGACGTCGGCGCTGCCATCGAGCACGACCCGCCCGCCCTCCATCACGTACCCGTGGTCGGCGATCGAAAGCGCCAGCCGCGCGTTCTGTTCGACCAGCAGGATCGTCGTGCCTTCCTCGCGGTTGATCCGCTGGACGATCTCGAAGATGTCACGAACCAGCAGCGGAGCGAGGCCGAGCGAAGGTTCGTCGAGCAACAGCATGCGAGGTCGAGCCATGAGGGCGCGCCCCAGCGCGAGCATCTGCTGTTCGCCGCCCGAAAGATACCCGGCCTGCTGTTTGGCACGTTCGCCGAGACGCGGGAAGTAGTCATACACGCGCTCGATATCGGACGAGATACGCGCGCGGTCCGGCCGCGTGTACGCTCCCGCGATCAGGTTGTCCTTGACCGAGAGGTGCTCGAACACGCGCCGCCCCTCGATGACCTGAAAGATCCCCTTCTGTACGACGCGGTGCGCGTCGAGCATCCGGATGTCTTCGCCGGCGAAACGGATCGTACCGTCCGTAACCTCGCCATTCTCGACCTTCAGGAGCCCCGAAATCGCCTTGAGCGTCGTGCTCTTGCCCGCCCCGTTTGGACCGAGCAACGCGGCGATGCTCCCCTCCGCCACGGACAGGGAGAGTCCTCGAAGGACGAGGATGACACCGTCGTAGATTACCTCGACGTTGTTGAGTTCGAGCAATGGCGCGTCGATCGCGGTCGCCGAACCATCTCTGGTCGTCGCACGGTCTTCGTTCGCCGTACCGTCTTCGTTCGCCGCCACGTGTGTCATCGGGCGCGTTTCAGCGAACGGTGGGGGCGATCATGAAATCGGAGATCGGGCTCCACGTGCCATCCACGATCCGGTACATCCGCATCCCGTTCGCTCCGCGGTGATTCGATGGCGAGAAGGAGATCGGTACCGTCACGTCGCCGGTGTCGAACTCGGTGATCGTCTCGAGCGCCGCCCGTATGTTCTCGCCGGTAAGCGGATCGCCCCCTTCGATTACACGGCGTATGCCTTCGCCAAAAATGGCGGCAGTGAACCAGCCCTGGGTGTAGGCGTTCGTCCGCCTGGCTACGTCCTCTCCGTGTGAGTCGAGGTAGGCGCGGAGATCGGTGAGCCCCGGTGCGTCGGCGCCCGGTGGCGGATACGGCATGCCGCCGACGACCCCATCCGACGCCTCGCCGGCGAGATCGACGAGCAGGGAATTGGCGCACCAGTTCAGACACACGATCGTGACATCGAGCCCGAGACTGCGGGCATTCCGGACGGCCACCGAAGCGGGGCCCGAGGTGTTCTGGATCACCAGGTATCCAGCGCCCGACTGACGGATTCGCGTCATCTCCGCCGTGTAGTCGGTCGCCCCCCGCGGCATCTCGAACAGCGTCACGTCGATGCCCGCCTGCTCGGCGTACTCTTCCCCGAGTTGCACCCACGGAGAGAGCCCGAAGGGGCTCGCGGAGTGCATCAGCGCGACAACCGGATGCCCGGCCCCTCCGCTGGCCGCGAAATCCTCCGCGATCCAGTCGAGCGTCACCATGAACTGCTGGCTGTAGGAGATGGACGTCAGAAAATTGTACGGGGCCTGGGCGGGATCGCCGAGCCGGTGGGACAGCGATGCGGAACTGAACGGAATGCGATCTTCGGCCACGCGGGGCACGAGCGCTTCGGTGTCGCCGGTGCCCCACCCCATGAACACCACGGCGCCCTCCTGAATGAACTGGCTGTACAACTGCTCCGCGCGATCGACCTGATACGCATAGTCCTGAAAGATCAGATCGATCTGACGACCCCCGATCCCGCCCTGGCCATTCGTCCAGTCGACCCATGCCCGGACGGCGTCGGCGTAGTCGGTGCCGACATCGGCGGTCGGTCCCGTCAGGTCGAAAATCGCGCCGATCCTGATCTCGCCGGTCCGGGGGTCCGTCTCCTCTCTCGCGCCACACGCGGCGCTCGCCAGGAACGGCGCCACCATCAGCCAGGCCCGCTTCCTCATCAGATGCTGTCTCCTTCTCCGATGAACCGAGGACCGATCACCCACCACGAGACTCACCACGGCGATACGCGAACGGCCAAACGTCAAAGTAGTCTTTCACATTCCGCCAGAGTTTGGACAGCCCCTCGGGTTCGAAGATCAGGAACAGGATGATCACCAGACCGAACACCGCCTGCTGTATGTTGGGGAGTTGCACCGCGACCGCGGGGGCGGATTCCTGAAGCGTGCGACCGAGACTCGTGATCGCGGCCGGTAGCAGAGTGATCAGGGCGGCCCCGAGAAACGAGCCCCTGACGGTACCCAGCCCGCCGACGATGATCATCGCGAGGTAGAAGATCGAGGTCTCGAGCGTGAACCGCTCCCAGGTAACGATGTTCCGGTAGTAGGCGATCAGCGCGCCCGCGAGTCCAACGAAGAACGACGAGGTCGCGAATGCGAGTAGCTTGGTCTTGTAGACGTTTACCCCGATCACGCTGGCCGCCACGTCCTGGTCGCGTACCGCGACGAACGCCCTGCCCACACGAGACCGGAACAGGTTGGCGGTAAACAGCGCGGTAGCTCCGGCGAGCGCCACCGCCAGCCAGTAGAATGCGAAGTCGGAGTTGAGCCGGACGCCGAACATCCTGGGTCCCGGAATGACGAGCGCCCCGGTGCCGCCGGTCAGCGCCGTCCAGTGGGTGACTACCCACTCGATGATTTCCTGGGCGGCGAGGGTGGCGATCGCGAGGTATAGCCCCTTCAGTCGCAGGGACGGCAGCCCGAAGAACGTGCCGACGGCGGCCGTGAGCAGACACGCACCGAAGATGCTCACGCCCCACGGCAGACCGAGGCGGAGCGTGAACAACCCCGCGCTGTACGCGCCGATGGCCATGAAGGCGCCCTGGCCGAGCGATACCTGACCCGTGTACCCGACGAGGATGTTCAGGCCGATCGCGCCGATCGTCGCGATCGCGATCTGGTTGGCGAGATTGAGCCAGTAGGGGCTCGCGAACCACGGGAAGACCAGCAGAATCACGATGAACGCGCCCAACCGAACGCGCTCGAGCGGGGTTCTCCGGAGCCCCATGTCGGACTCGTAACTGGTGTGAAAGACTCCGCAATCAAGCGCCATGAATCACACCCGCTCGATGATCTCTTTGCCGAACAGCCCGTACGGACGGATCATCAGAAGGAGGACGAGCACGACGTAGGGAATCACGAGGTTGAGGCCGTGGCCGACGTACCCGCCGACGTAGACCTCCAGAAGCCCGATAATCGCTCCGCCGAGCACCGCGCCTCCGATCGAGTCGAGGCCACCCAGAATCACGACGGGAAACACTCGCAGGCCAACGGCGGACACGTTGCCGCTCACCCCCACGATGTTGCCGAGCATGATGCCCCCGACCGCCGCGGTAACCGCCGCGATCGCCCATGCCAGAGCGAATACGCGCGGGATGCTGATCCCCATACTGAGTGCGGCCATCTGATCGTCGGCGATCGCGCGCATGGCGACTCCGGCGCGCGTCCGTTTGAAGAAGACGACGAGCAGCAGGAGCAGGGCCAACGCGATCGGAATCGCCAGCAGCCGGTCGGCACTGACGACGGCGGGGCCGATGGCGACGTTGCTCGTTGGCATGAACGGGGGGAAGGCGCGGGGTCGCGGGCCCCATATGGCGTTGACAATCGCCCGCAGTACGCTCGAGAGCCCGACCGTGACCATGATCATCGAGATGATCGGTTCCCCGATCAGTGGCCGAAGCACCAGGCGTTCGATCGCGAGTCCGATTCCGACCGCGACGAGGAGGGTCAGCGCCACGCCCACGGTCCACGGCAATCCGAGTTGAGCCACGGTGAAGAACGTCAAATACGTGCCGAACAGAAGAAGTTCGCCCTGCGCGAAGTTGATGACATCGCTCGATTTGTAGATGATGACGAAGCCTACGGCTGCCAGAGCGTAGATCATCCCGGTGCTGACGCCCGAGACGGTGAGTTGCAGAAAAACGTCCATGTCAGCTCTCGCCGGCCGGCGCAGGGGCCACCACGATCGTCTCGATTTGCAGTTTGTGGCGCATCGTAGCGGTGCGCCCGTCTTGATACGTAATCTCGGTATCCACCGTCACCGCATCCGCGTCTCCGTACAGCGCCCCGATCAGATCATCGAACCGCTCGGCGATGAAGCGGCGGCGAACCTTCCGCGTCCGGGTCAGTTCGGCGTCGTCGGCATGAAGCTCCTTGTGGAGAAGCAGGAATCGCGTGATGCGCGCGGCCTCGGGCACGTCCAGATTCACCGCCTTCACCTGAGTCCGGATCAACTCGTACACATCGGGCTTCTGCGACAGATCGGTGAATGTCGTGTAGGCGATCTGCCGCTTCTCCGCCCACTGGCCGGCGTTCTCGAAGTCGATCGCGATGATCGCGGTCACGGACGGCCAATTACCGCCGAACACGACGGCTTCGCTGACATAGGGGGAGAACTTCAGCTTGTTCTCGATGAACTGCGGAGAGAACGTCGTCCCATCCGCGAGCTTCATGACATCGTCGAGACGATCGATGACGACCAGATGCCCGTCGTCGTCGAGGTACCCGGCATCTCCCGAGTGCAACCACCCGTCGCGAAGCGTGTCACCAGGTGCGTCGCGGTCACCGAAGTATCCCTGGAAGACGGCCGGCCCGCGTGTCAGGATCTCTCCGTCCTCCGCGATCCGAATCTCCATTCCCGGGATCGGCTGGCCCACCGTCTGGAATCGGATGTCCTCGTCACGGTGAACGACCGAGATCCCGGCGACCTCGGTCTGACCGTACATCTGTTTGAGGTTTACGCCGAGGGCGTGGAAGAACCTGAAGACATCGGGTCCGAGCGCAGCACCGCCCGTATACGCGTACCGCACGCGGCGAAGGCCGAGCTGATCGCGAATCGGCAACAACGCGACGAGGTCGGCGATACGGCGGCGAAGTGCGAGCGATCTCGAAACGTGAACTCCTTCGAAGCGGGCCCGGGCGACGCGCTCGCCCGTCCTGAACGCCCAGTCGAAGACGCGCCGCTTGAGCGGGCTCGTGTCCGCGGTCATGACCTGAACGTCAGAAACGAGGCTCTCCCAGATCCGCGGGGGCGACACCATCACGTGCGGCCCGATTTCCCGAAGGTCCTCCCGAACGGTGCCGGTCTCTTCGGGAAAGTTCACGGTGAACCCGACGTTGAGCGCCGAGGAGAGCGCCATCATTTGCTCGCCGATCCAGGCCAGGGGGAGGAACGAGACGAACTCGTCTTCGGGCCTCATGGTGTCTACTCGCTGCAGGCGGTCGGCCATCTCGATGAGGTTGGTGTGGGACAGCCTGGCGAGCTTGGGCCGGCTCGTCGTCCCGGACGTCGTGCCGAGGAGCGCCGTGGAATCGGGATCCAACGCGGCGACATCAGCTTCGAACACGCCGGGTGACGCAGCGTTCTCCGCCCGCCCGAATTCCTCGACGGCGGGGAACCCCAGTAGCCCGCTGGCGTCGTAGCCGAATAGACCACGCGCGTCGTAGTACACGATGTGCTCGAGCCACGGGAGGTCGGCGCGGATCTCGAGCAGCTTGTCCACCTGTTCCTGGTCTTCGGCCACTGCGATCCGGGCCTCCGAGGCCGTCATGACGTGGCGAATCTCCTCCGCCACGGCATCCTGGTACACGCCCATCGAAAGCCCCCCCGCCGCCTGCGTCGCCAGTTCGGCGATCAGCCACTCCGGGCGATTGTCGCCTATGATGGCCACGCGATCGCCGGGTTCGAGCCCGAGACGTCTGAGACCGAGCGAGAACGAGCGAACCCGCTCCGCATATTCTGCCCACGTGATCGATTGCCAGATTCCGTGCTCCTTCTCGCGGAGGGCCGGTTCGTCGCCGCGGGCGGCCGCGTGCGCGAGGAGGAGGCCGGGGAGCGTGGGCATCAGAGGGCGGCCGGCACGTCGGACGGCGCCGGGCCCAGATACGCGTCTATCACTCTCGCGTCGTGACGGATCTCTGCGGGAGGCCCGGTGGCGATCACGCGGCCGAAGTCGAGGACGACCACCCGATCGGCGATATCCATGATGACGTCCATGTCGTGGTCGATCACCACCGGCGTCACGCCCCACTCCTCGTGCACGTCGAGGATGAAGCGCGCCATCGACTCCTTCTCCTCAGCGTTCATGCCGGCCAGTGGCTCGTCCAGCAACAGAACATCGGGCTCCAGTGCCAGCGCCCTCCCCAGCTCCACCAGCTTCTGGATGCCGTACGCGAGGGTTCCGACGACCGACCGACGAAACGGCTCGAGATCGAGGAAGTCGATCACGGACTCGACGTGTCGCCGGTGCTCGATCTCGCGACTCCGCTGGCTGGGCCAATAGAGGCCGCCGCTCACGACCCCGCCCCGCATGTGGACATGTCGGCCGAGCATGAGGTTCTCGAGCACCGTCATGTGCTTGAAGAGTTCGATGTTCTGAAAGGTCCGCGCGACCCCCAGTTCGGCGATGCGGTGTGGCGCCAGGCGGTGCAGAAAGTGGCGCTTCCGGTCACGGTCGAGGAAGACGATTTCACCTTCCTGCGGGCGGTAGAGACCGGAAATGCAATTCAGGAGGCTCGTTTTTCCCGCGCCGTTCGGGCCGATCAAGGCGAGTAGCTCTCGGTCGCGAACCTCGAACGTGATGTCCGAGAGCGCCGCTACACCCCCAAATCGGAGCGTGAGGTGCTCCAGGCGTAGCCGGGCCGCGGACGCCGCTTCGCCGACCCCCGGGGGATGAGTCAGCGTGCGGCCTTCACCGGAGAGCCGCGGCCCGGACCCCGAACGGGGTCCATTCCGTATCAGACAGGATACGTCCGAAAGTGTCGTCGGCGAACAGCCTGATCGCGCAAGCGACGACCGGCGCGGCCACACGGATTCGCATGACGGAACTCCTCGTAGCGTTCAAAAAACCGATGTCGAAACGGGGTCGAAAACGCTACCCGACGTCGCCCCCGCGAGCAAGCCGTGTCTTGCTGCGGCGACGGCGGCGCACGACCGTGGAGGCTGCCGAGAAACCCTGGTCGGCTGCGCCCTCTCGAATCGACGAGACGAAACGCCCGTGAAATTCGCCATTGGCGCCCCGCTCCTCGCCGCCCTCGTGCTGGTCCTGATTGGGCCGGCGCCCTGGGCCGTCACCGGCGACCGTGGTTTCGTGGACGTCACGTCGCCGCCGGTGACCCGTGTGGCCGGCGTGTCGGGAAGGCTGTCGGCGGAGACGGGTGGCGCCCAGCAGGCCGTGGTGGATCGTGGACGCGACTTCTACTTCACGCGCGCGGTCTTCTCCGGCGGGCGGGGCTTTCGGGGGCGTGGCGCATGGTCGACCGACTATCCCAAGGCCGATCGCCAGTTCCTCTTCGTCATCCGTCGCCTCCTCACGCTTCTCGACGCGTACGAGTGGGAAAACCCCGTGCGTCTCGACGACCCTCAGCTCCGTCGATTTCCTTTTCTTTACGCGCTCGAGGTCGGGTTCATGGATCTCACCGAGCCCGAAGTCGAGGGGTTGCGCAGCTATCTGGAGGCCGGTGGATTCCTGGTCATTGACGACTTCTGGGGCGCCAGGCAATGGGCGAACTTCGAATACCAGATGTCGAGGGTCCTGCCCGACAGACGGATCATCGAACTCCCGCTGGACCACCAGATCTTCCACCAGTTCTACGACATCGACGAGATCCTCCAGGTGCCCAACATCGGAAACGGGGTGCGCGGCGGCTCGTACGCGGAATGCGCCGGGTGTCCCCCGAGGGTTTTCGCCATACTGGATGACCAGGATGGGGTTGTCGACGAGGCGGACCGGATCATGGTCGTGATCAATTTCAACACGGACCTCGGCGACGCGTGGGAGTGGTCCGAGAACCCGATGTATCCGTTCAGGGAATCCTCCTATGCCTATGAACTCGCGATCAACTACATCATCTACGCGATGACCCACTGACCGGGCACGGCGTCACCCCGGGGGAGCAGGGTCCTGGGGGAAGCAGCATCTTGCCTCCGCAGTCATGTACCGTGCATTTTCTTACTTCGTCACGCGCAGTATCCGCCGGGCCCGACCGGCGGATGAAGTGAGGAGGTCGTATGAAAGCTCGCTCGTCCGTATTCGTTCTCGGAACCGCCCTTGTGATCGTTGCCGCATGTGGTGGCGGCGCCCCGGGTGGGGCGACGGGTGCGCCTCCGACGGCCGACCCGACTCCGCAGCCGCCGCCGGTCCACCCGCCGCCACCCGCCGCGCCGCCGCCGAGCCAGCGCGTCGAGCCCCCGATCGGGTCGGCCGCCAACTTCGACATCATCGATGATTCGTTCGTCGACGAGAACGGCGACAACGACCAGGAGGGAAGCGCGGAGGTCCAGGAGGGTCGGATGGTCAGCTGGACGCAGAACGGCAAGAACATCCACCGGGTCGAGTTCAGCCAGGTACCCTTCGGTGCCGAAATGATGGACAGCCGCGATTTGAAGCCGGGAGCGACCTGGCAGTTCCGACCCAGCGTCCCCGGAAAATACGTGTTCTTCTGCCGATACCACGAGTACATGATGGACGTTGTCATCACGGTCACCGAGGGCTGAGTGATGCGCCTGCGTCCCATCTGGTGCTCCTCCGCCCGCCGGCGTCTCTCCCGTCTCGCGATCGTGGCGGTGGTGGGGGTGGTCGCGGCATGCGGCGATGGGTCAACGGGGCCGCCACCGGCTCCCCCGCCCCCACCGCCGCCTCCGCCCGTCGATCGAGCCGCGTTGCTACTTCAGGTGCGCACGCTCGCCGAGCAACGAAACCTGGATCCGGTCGCCGGGCCGGCTCCGGTGCGGCCCGAACTCGTGGAGCTCGGGCGCGCCCTCGCATTCGACAAGATCCTCAGCGGGACTCGGGACATCTCCTGCATGACCTGCCATCCTCCAGCCTTCGGGACGAGCGACGCCCGAACCCTCGCCATCGGTCAGGGTGCGTCAGGCGTCGGCCCCGCGCGTGTGCACCCGGGCGGCACGTTTATCCCGAGAAACTCGCCCGGGCTCTTCAATCTCCATCTCCAGGGGAAGTATTTCTGGGGCGGGCGGGTCGAAGACATGGAGGACGGTTCGATCCGTACTCCCGCGGGGAATCAAATCACGCCGGAGATGGAAGCGGTGTTCGAGTTCGGCGCGCTCTCGGCGGTTCCCATGTTCCCGATCATGTCACGCGACGAGATGCGCGGCGTCCAGGGTAACGAGATGGCCATGCGTGCCGACGACGACTTCACGGGGGTCTGGTCGGATTTAATGGTGCGGCTGGGGGCCATCGCGGAGTATCGCACGATGTTCCAAAGCGCCTACCCCGGGACGCCGTTCGATCAGATGACGTTTGCCCATGCCGCCAACGCGATCGCGGGCTTCATTACCGAGGAGTTCGCGTTCACGAACACCGGCTGGGACCTGTTCCTCATGGGCGACGACAGCCAGTTGTCGAACGAGCAGTTGAATGGCGCCCTGAGCTTCCTGAACCGTCGATGCTTGCGTTGCCACGAGGCGGACAACTTCGTGGACGACGCGTTTCACAACGTCGCCACGCCGCAACTGGGGCCGGGCGTCGGTGACGGGGCGGGCGGGCTCGATGACTTCGGACGCGAGCGCGTCACCGGAGATGCGGCGGAGCGGCGCGCGTTCAAGACCCCCCAACTGAGAAACGTCGAGTTGACCGCGCCGTACGGGCATGCGGGCCAGTTCGCGGATCTGTTCGCGATCGTGGAGCATTACGACGGAATCGATGTGCGGCTCATGGCGTACGATGCGACGCAGGTCGAGGCGGCCCTCCAGGGTACCGTGCTGGCCAACTTCGCCGCCATCCTCGTCAACCGCGACACGATCCTGATCCCCATCGAATACGACGAGGGCGAGGCGGCCGACTTGACGGCGTTCCTGCTTTCGATGACCGACGACGCCGCCCGAAATCTGATGGGGGTGATTCCGGCCACGGTACCCAGCGGGCTCGAGGTGGATCGGTAGGTCAGCGGTTCAACGTGCACCGCCGGGTCAGACGGTCTCGGCCGCCGTTCGTGCGTCCAGATCCCCGCCGTGGCGAGCGATCACGGTTTCCAACATCTGGGCGAAACGGTCTGTCGCCATCTCGGGGCTCAACGTGGCCACGCGCTGGTGCCCACGCTCCATTAAACGTGCGGCAAGCGCCCCGTCCTCGAGCGTGCGAGTGAGTGCGTCAGCCAACGCCGCGGGGTCATCCGGCGGCACGAGGATGCCGGCTTCTCCCGCCGCCAGCGCGTCCGCGACCGATGTCGAACAGTCGCTCGCCACGACTGGAATCCGGATCGCGTGCGCCTCGTTGATGACGTCGGGTAGTCCCTCCGTCCGGCTCGGGACGGCGAGGACGTCGGCCCGGGCCATGTAGCTCCACGGGTTGGGCGTGAAGCCGATCTGGTGCAACCGGTCCGCGATTCCGAGCGACCGGGCGAGGGCGTCGAGACGGGGTGCCTCCGGGCCCTCTCCTACCAACACCACGTGGGCGTTGACGTGGGCGGCGAGTCGCGACAGCGCACGTACGAGCACGTCGAAGCCCTTCGAGCGAACGAGACGGCCTACCCCCAGGATCACCGGAGCGCCCGGAGGAGTGTGAGGCCATGCCTCGGGCTGAAGGCGCCCGAGCCGGAGGATTCGCTCCGCGTGGACGGGTTTCGGCGACACCGACAGGCGGTCGCGTGGCACGCCAAATGTCTCGGCGAGGTCGTCCGCGACGCCTTCCGCTACGGCGACGACCAGGTCCGCCTGCCGGAAGAACCGGTATCCGAACGACTCGTAACAGAGCCTGCCGACCAACCCGTGATCGTACTGCAGACTCTCCGACAGCGTCTCGTGCGCGCTGAGGACCGTGGCGATGCGTCCCCGAGTGGCCAGCCGGGCCAGGAGCGCGACAAGGTGCGCTCGGTGGCGAAACGACACGATGGCCACGGCATCGGTGAGACGGGCCAACTCCACGAGGCCACGCGTACGACGAAAAAGGCCGACGGGTTCGGTGAACCACTTCAGGTACCAGGGGGCCGAGCGGGCCGGACCCGGAAGAACGTGGATCGGCCGGTCGTCGCGCAACTCGTTTGTGAGTCCAGACACCTGGCGGAAGACGACGGGAATCGGTCGGGGATCGTCGATGTGGTTGACGACCTCGACGAAAAACCGCTGTGCCCCCCCGAACTCGAGGTCCGAGATCAGAAACAGCGCCGGGCCGTCGGTCACGAGGTCAGGGGATCGCCGCGCGAATCGCCGCCTCCAGCTCGCGCGTGAGGTCGGCGGGGGATGATGTGATCGGGTTTTGCGCAAATACGATCGTTCCATCCGCGTCGAGCACGAATACCGCGGGGGGCACGCCCACCTTGTATTCGGCCGCGACCCGTTCGCCGCGGATGAGCACCTCGAAGGACATGCCCCTCCCGGAGACGAACGTTTCGGGCGACGCGTCGCGGTCTTCCCATGCGTTGACCCCCAGCAGTCGCACGGGCTCGCCCTCGAACGAGCGTACGACCTCATCGATCGCGGGCATCGCTTCCCAGCACGACTGACACCACGTGGACCAGATGGTCAGGACCGTGACTTCGCCGAGAAATGCGCCCGACGATACCGGCTCGCCCGATGGCCCGGAGAGCGTCCACTCGGGAGCCCGGGCCCCGACTCCCACGTCCCGGGCGTCCTCGTCGACCAGTTCATCACCAAGATCGGACATGTTGCCGAGCGCCTCGGGTCCCAGGGCGGTATCGATCGCCAGTTCCGAGACGCGAAACGTAAAGGAGCCCTCCGCACCGGGCAGGGTCGCCACCCAGTCGCGGCCGCGCGGCAGCCTGTCTTCGACCCCGATGTACCACGTCACCTCGGCCCCGCCGAACGCCGGACTCGTCGCGCCCACGACCTCGCATTCGACTCCATCGATCGTTTCGAGACCGACGTACGTCAGCTCTCCGGACAGTTCGACCTTGAACGGGTCGGATTCCGCAAACTGGAACAGGACGGCGTATCCGGCGCTCGACGCGAGGTGACCGGACCCTCCCGCGTAGGTGCCGAAGGAGAATCGACTCGTCGTCCCATCCCGTGCGGTCACTTCGCGCCCGTTCGACGCGATCGTGAGCGTCGGCAAACCGTCGGTCCACTCGACGCCCGGCTCGATCGGAGTCGGGGAAGGGGTGAGCCGCGCCTTGAAAAAGAACCCTCCACCCGCCGGACGTTCAAAGGAGACACGTCCGGAGTACGAGCCCGCGAGGCTACCGGTTCCCTCGTACTCGTACCGATACGTACCGTTTCGCACGGCCGCTATCGCAGCGGCGGATTCTTCGAGGATCTGACCCGCCCGGTCGGGCGGTTGGCACGCGGTGACGGCGAGCATCGCGATCAAGACGTGAAAAACGGTGCGCCCCACTTTCCCTCCACTTCTGTGAACCGAGGTTTGCCCATCCGCGTGCGTGGACCGAGAATATCGGAAGGTAACCCCACGATAGAGGGCGTGTTCATGAGCGAGATGCGAGGTAGCGCAGACCTGCCGGGAATCGATCGTCGCACACTGCTGAAGCTGGGCGCGGTGGGGGCGGGAGCGGCCCTTCTACCCGGGTGTGGAGCTTCTGCGGTCAAACACGACACCGGCGGGACGCCCACGTCGCTGAGCGGGCCGGCACCGGAGCGACTCTTCGCCGCGCCACCCATGGAAACGGTCCGGATCGGGTTCGTCGGTGTGGGCGGCATGGGGTCCGTTCACGTCCGCAATCTCCTCGACATGGAAGGTGTAGAACTCTCGGCTGTCTGCGACATCCGTCCCGAGCATGCCACCCGGGCGCGGGATTGGGCTGTGGAGGCGGGACGGCGCCCCCCCACGCTGTATACCGCCGGAGAGACAGACTTCGAACGGATGTGCGGTGAGGAAGATCTCGATCTCGTATACAACGCCACGCCGTGGGAGTGGCACGTCCCGATCTGTACCGCCGCCATGGAAAACGGGAAGCATGCCGCGACCGAGGTTCCGGCCGCCTACACTCTGGAGGATTGCTGGAAGCTCGTCGAGTTTGCCGAGACATACGAGAAGCACTGCATCATGATGGAGAACGTGAACTACGGGCGCTCGGAGATGATGGTTCTTCACATGGCCAAGCTCGGCATGTTCGGGGACATCCTCCACGGGGAAGGCGGCTATCTTCACGACCTCCGGGGGATCAAGTTCTCGTCCGATGGGGAAGGGTTGTGGCGCCGCGCTCATGCGATGGTCCGCAACGGAAACCTCTACCCCACCCACGGTCTCGGCCCGATCGCCAACTGCATGGACATCAACCGCGGCGATCGATTCGACGTCCTCGTGTCGATGAGCGGCCCGTCGCGCGGTCTGCAGGAGTATGCGCAGGAGCACTTTCCCGAAGACGCGCCACAGCGAAGCGAGCGCTTCGTCCTCGGCGACGTCAACATCTCGCTCATCAAGACGGTGAACGGGAAGACCATCTACGTGTCGCACGACACCAATCTGCCCCGTCCCTATAGCCGCATCAATCTCGTCCAGGGCACGCGCGGGATCTTCCAGGGGTATCCCGACCGGGTCTACGTGGAGGGACGAAGTCCGGAACACCGGTGGGAGCAGGCGAGCGACTACCTCGACGAATTCGAGCATCCGCTCTGGCAGGAGATGGCCGGAGCGGGGGAGGAGAGGGGCCACGGGAGCATGGATTACCTGGAGGACCATCGCCTCATTCGGTGTCTGCGGGACGGGTTGCCGACGGACATGAACGTGTATGATGCCGCGGCGTTGTCCGCCGTGTGCGCGCTGTCGGAAACGTCGGTTGCCGAGGGAAGCCGGCCGGTGGACTTCCCCGACTTCACCAGAGGACGGTGGGAGACGTGGCCGAAGCTGGGGATCGTCAGGGCCTGACGCCTCCTCCGTCGAGCCGGCGCGGGCCGGGCGAGTGGGTGGCGCGGCTCGGGGTCGTGCTGAGCGTCGTGGCGCTCGTGGCGTTGGGATACCGCGCGTTGCGCCAGACCGGCTTTCGCTTTCGCTGGGAATCGGGAGGAGGAGACCGGGCGGCGCTCGTGGACTCTCGTCGGGCTCCACGTCAGGTCGAGACGCTGCGAACCGCGGTTCCCGTGGGCGAGCCCGCACATCGCTCGACGACAACGGTCCTCGAGCCCCCGCCGGAGACTCACGACCAGGTGCCGGCACCCGGCTCTGGCCGGCCCGTCGCGATCGACTTCGAGACCTTCGGCGACGGCGGCGCCCCGTGCGCCCCGTGCCCGGTCTCCGACGAGTGGGCCGAGCTGGGGCTGCGCGTGTCGTTCCGATCGTGGACCGCCGACTCCGAGCGGCCGTATGTGCTCGACGGTCGTGACTACCTGCCCCCTGGCCCAGATCTGCACGCCCTGGCGCCGGCCTTTCGCGGAGACCGCGGGCTCGAGGTGGGCGTGATTCGGCTCGATTTTTCCGGGCGGCCGCGCACCGTCTCATTCTCGCTGTATGGGCCGGATATCGTCCGGAGATTCGATGTCACCGCGTGGGCCGGTGACCGGATTCTGACCACGGCGGTGGAGCGAACGGACGGCCGCAAATACGACGTCACCGGCCGCGGGCTGTTCCGGGAAGAGCGGGTGACCGTGCGCGCACCGACGGGGATCGACCGCATCTCACTCGATGGGTGGGGGCCACCGGGTCACCTGATGCTCGTCGACGATCTCGTCATCACGCCGTGATCGACCGCTGTGGTGCGGCAGGCGATCGAGCCGTGGCTGGATTCGAGGCGTCGTACGGTGGTCCGCCTGCGGCGATCGTCCGGGCGCCCGGACGCGTGAACCTGATCGGCGAGCACATCGACTATTGTGGACTGCGGGTGCTGCCGCTGGCGCTCGAACGGGCGGTCTGGTTCGCGTTTCGCCCCGTCGCGGGGCCGCGCATTCGGGTGTGTACCGACGCCCGCCGCCTCGAGCCTCTGGAATTCGACGCCACTACGCCGATCCCGCCGGGCCCGGCGGGCGATTGGGGGAACTACGTCCGGGCGGCCGTCGAGGCCGTCGCCGTCCCGGGCGACTCGCGCGGGTTCGACGCATCGATCGCCGCCGATCTGCCAGTGGCATCGGGCCTCAGTTCCTCCTCGGCGCTGGTCGTGGCCTCCGCGCTGGCGTGGATCGCGTCGAACGATCGCGAGGAACCCGACCGGCTCTGGTTGGCCGCCCGCCTGGCCGAGGGCGAGCGCTACGTGGGAACGGCGGGGGGGGGGATGGATCAGGCCGCCTCCCTGCTCGGGCGGGCGGGCCACGCGATCGCGATCGCCTTCAATCCGCTGGCGGCAACGCCGATCCCGATCCCGGACGACTGGCGCATCGTGATCGGTCACAGTGGAGTTGTGGCGGAGAAATCGGGCGCGGCACAGGCCGCGTACAACGCACGTACGCGAGAGGCGGCGCTCGCGGGCGACGGTGTGGCGGCCGAGCTCGGGGCGGACGGCCTCGAGGGCCAGGGTCTCGGAGCCTATCCCGCCCTCGTCGGCGCCCGCCCCGCGGCGGAGCTCTTCGACGTCGGCGCTCGGGCCCTCGAAGGGCCGCTGGCGAGTCGCTTTCGCCACATCGTCTCCGAGTCCGGGCGAGTCACATCGGCCATCGCGTGTGCTCGCTCCGCCGATCTGGTCGGGATGGGCGCACTCCTGGACGAATCGCACGCCAGCCTCCGGGAGGACTACGAGGTGAGTACGCCCGCCCTGGATGCGCTCGTGGACGCGGCTCGTGCTGCCGGAGCGTCCGGCGCCCGGTTGACCGGGGCAGGCCTGGGCGGGTGCGCGCTGGCGCTCTGCGACGCCTCTTCGGTCGATAACGTACTCGACGCGATGCGGCGCTTCGAGGCCGAAGTCGGGGCCCCGCGGGCCGCATTCGTCGCCCGGGCGGCGGAAGGCGCCCGATTGATGGACGTCTTCAGCGAATGAGGCGTCCGTCCTCCACCCAACGTTCTCCACCGACGTCGACGGTGGCGTCGAGCACGAACACCCACTTCACGTAGCCGCCACCGATCGTACCCCCCAGTTCGGTGTTGTCTCCGAGGGAGAGTCGGACCACACCGGCGCCGTACCCGAAGTACGGGAGCCACGGGTCCTCATCCGGTATCGCGAGGAGCGGATTGAATCCCACGCCGAGCTCGCGGAAAGCGGCGGATTCGCCCGCCGCCTCCAGTTCGGCGCGCGCCGCTTCGACTCCGGAGGAGGCCTCGATCGCGGTGATGCGGCCGCTCTCGATCGTGAGGGTCAGGTCGATGACGTCCTGGCCTCCCCAGCGAGACCGGGGGAACGCCAGCACGCCGTTCACCGTCGATTCGACCGGAGCCACGCGGAGCACGCCGGCAGGGAATTCAAGTTCCCGATCGATAATGATCCGGGCCCTCCGGGCACGCTCGCCGGACGCTTCGCCATCCTGCCGGTTGACCGGACGATCGCCAATGCGGAACCGCACGTCGGTGCCCGAAGGCGTGGTCACATGGATCTCGCCCGCTCGCGCCGCAGTCTCGAACGCCTCCTGACTCGTCGATAGGGCCTCGTAGTCCACGTCGATGATGGCCCGCCGGTACAGAGCGGCCGCGAGCGGATCTTTGGTCGGGCTCGCCCCCGCTTCGGAACCGACGGGGATGGACCGCGATTCGATCGGGTAGGCGCCTCCCCAGTGAAAGTGGATGGCGCGGTGGTCGCCCAGTCCCTCGCGCAGAAGGTCGGTCATCGCCCCGTACGCCGGATCGGTGGCCCCCGGGAGCATGACGCCGACCGGGACGTCGCGAAGCAACTCACGGAAACCCTCGCGGCCAAGACCTGCCGCTGCCTCCCTGAACGCATCATCGCCGGCTTCTCCGTAGGGCCCGTCCGCCGATATCGTCCCGAGATACACGGCTCCCGAGCGTTCGACCGCGCGCGCGAGGGCCTCGGGCAACTCGTCGAACAACCCCGGGAGGCCGGCGGCGAACACGCGCTCCCCAGGCGCGAGTCGCAGTCGCTCGACTACCACGCTGATGACCTGATCCCAGCCGGCCGCCGGTGCGTCCGCGGCGTCCGGCACGCCCGCTCCGTTACTGCCGGGTTCCGCGGCGCACGAGGCGAAGACGAAGCAGACGATCGCCGTGGACGCATGTGGCCCGATCCGAGTGCGTGGGCGGGCGGTCGAGGCGCGCGCGGGACTCACGTCGGGTTGCGGCACTGAAGCCTGTCGTACGCGCATCTCCGGACGCCTCATTCGAACCCGATCCGGGGAAGGGTTCTGAACAGAGCGTATCCCGCGACGGCCGATCCGACGAAGAAGGCGATTGCTTCCGCTCCACGGCCGTAGAGCGCCATGCCGGTACCGAACAGGGCGCTGTACACCGTCAACACTCCCAAGCCCCAGGCCAGGAACGCCGCGGTGGCGCTGCCCGGGGCCGTCTTCTCCGTGTTCACCGCCGCACGCCACCCACGTGGGAAGGGGCGAATCCGATCGTAGAAGGCCTGCAGTACGCCGACATCGTCGGGCGGCGTGAGGAGCGTCACGGTCAGCCACACGACTGTCGTGATTCCGACGCCCACGAGAAGCTCCGTCGAGGGGCCCAGGGACGGGAGACCGGCCCGTTCGTGTCCGAACTGGAACCAGCCGGCGATAGCGAACGAAACGACCATCGCCGAGATCTCGCTCCACGCGTTGATGCGCCACCAGAACCAGCGAAGGAGGAAGATCAGGCCGGTGCCCGCGCCGATCTGCAGCAGGATCTGGAAGGCCTGCATGGCGTTCTCGAGCCAGAGCGCGACGACGGATGCCAGGGCGACGAGCACCACCGTGGAGAGTCGTCCGATGAGGACGTAGTGCCTCTCGGTGCGGTCGGATGCGACGAACCGCCGGTACACGTCATCGACGATGTACGATGACCCCCAGTTGAGATGCGTGGAGATCGTCGACATGAAGGCGGCGGCGAGCGAAGCCACGACGAGCCCCATCAGACCGTGCGGCAGGAAGACCAGCATGGCCGGATAGGCCAGGTCGTGCCGTATGATCGATGGGTCGAGGTGGGGGAACGCCGCCGCGATGGAGTCGAGCGTCGGGTACACCACCAGCGAGGCGAGCGCCACCAGAACCCATGGCCACGGACGGAGCGCGTAGTGAGCGATGTTGAACCAGAGCATCGCCCTCATCGATTCGCGTTCGTCTCGCGCCGCGAGCATCCGCTGAGCCGCGTACCCTCCACCTCCCGGCTCGGATCCGGGGTACCAGGTGGCCCACCACTGCACGGTGATGGGGATGAGGAGGACCGTCGAGACCGTCCGCCAATCCGAAAAGTCGGGAATCAGAGCGAGGCGATCGGAGATCTGCGGGTTGCTGATGAGTGCCGAGAGCCCTCCGACCTGGGGATGGATGACCGCGTAATAGGCCGCCGCCAGCGAGCCGATCATCGCGACCGCAAAGAGCAGGAGATCGGTGACGACGACCCCCCAGAGGCCCGACGTCGCCGAGTACAACGCCGTGACGGTGCCCGCGACGATGACGGTCGTGTATCGGTCGGCGCCGAGAAGCACGGCCGAGATCTTGATGGCGGCCAGGGTCACCGTCGCCATGATCATGACGTTGAAGAACACGCCGAGATACACGGCGCGGAAGCCGCGCAGAAACGCCGCCGGCTTCCCGCCATAGCGCAGCTCGTAAAACCCGACATCCGTGAACACACCCGAGCGCCGCCACAGCTTCGCGTAGAAGAACGCCGTGCACATTCCCGTGATGAGTTGCGCCCACCATAGCCAGTTCTGACTCACTCCACCGTTGCGGACGAGGTCGGTCACCAGGTTCGGCGTGTCGGTCGAGAACGTGGTCGCGACCATCGAGGTCCCGAGTAGCCACCAGGGGAGTTTTCGACCTCCCAGGAAGAACTCCTGCGTCCCGGATCCGGCCCGACGGGCGAAGAGAAGGCCGACTCCGACGGCGATGACGCCGTAGATCGACAGGACCGTCCAGTCGAGTCCGATCAGCCGCACGCACTCACCCGGGCACGTGGCTGCGTCTGTCGTCGAACCACTCACCGAGATCAGTGGGATAGTCACCGACCGCGACGGAAAGGGCGATGCCGGACTCGACGCTTTCCACGTCGTCGGGGAACGTCATACCGTAGGCCCGCTCCTCGGCGGGGACGAGGCGTACCCTCGCGCGTCCCGTGCCGACCATCTCGCCGATAGCGGTGCTGAGCAAAAACTCGCTCGTCACGGGGTCGCGAAGCCTCGCGTGGAACTTCTGAAACGAAGCCTGCAACGCCCGGAAAATCGACGGCTGAAACGCCCACAGGTTCATCGAGCAGAATACCTCGGGCTTCAACTGGAGCGTCGCTCCGGACTCGCCGATTCCCCTGTATTCCAGGCCCTCGGGCCGAATGTCCCTGACCTCCTCGAGATGTTCGAGGACGAGAGAAGCATCGACCAGGCAAACGCCGCGGTTCACACCTTTCTCCGAACGCGGCGTCTCCGCGAGTTGGTAGCCGGCGAGGAAATGCGAAGGGTCGCCCGTGTTGCGGGCATCACGGATGCGCCGGACCAATCGGGAGATGATTCGGGGGCCGTAGAAGTCATCCGCGTTCAGTACCAGACACTGCTCGCGGATGACCCGGCCGAGCGTCAGAACCGCATGCCCTGTTCCCCATGGAGCCTCGCGACCCGCCGGCGGCCGGAAGCCCGGAGGCAGATCGTCCAGCCGCTGCGTGACGATCTCCCAGGGGATCGCGCCGCCGAATCGGGAGACCAGCTGGGCCCGGAAGTGCGCCTCTTCACCGGGGCTCACCACGAAGATGATGCGGTGACACCCCGCCCGAATGGCGTCGTACGCGGCATATTCGAAAAGGGCTTCGCCGCTCGGCCCCACCGGTTCGAATTGTTTCGGGCGGCCGAATCGACTCGAGCGACCCGCCGCGAGAATGGCGAGGGTGACTGGCATCGGCCCATTCTACCGATGAGTGCGGAACGGGGATAGTTTCGCGGCCTGTTTCCGAACGAGAATCGAAGCGGACGAAGGCGGGCGATCAGGTGCGACGGGACAATACGATCGTGGTCAGGCCGGCAACGTGGTTGGGGATCGCAGCCATCGTCGTATCCGTCGGTCTCGTGTGGCCGACGACGTCACGGGCGCAGGAGCCGCCCCCCGGAGCGGCCGGACCACCGGCCGGTCCCCTGATCCCGCAGGTCGACGATTTTCAACATGACGGGAACGTCGGCGAGTGGCGGGCCCGCCCCATCGACCGAATTCTCCCCGCGACCGGACACATCCCGCAGGCGCTCCTCTGGGTGGGCCAGGTCGCCGAGGGCATCGTGGTCGCCGCCGAGATCCGGAGCGGTGTGGCGCCCGACGAGGGTGCGACGCTGAGGATCGGGCTCCGGGGCGCGGGCGATCTCGAGTTCCCCCCCATCGGCTGGGGACACCAGTTCGGATTCGTGGTGCTCGAGGATCAAGAGGATTGCGAGGATCGCGAATTCGGCGACGACGATCCGTCGGGTTGCCGGGAGTGGTACACGCGTCAGCTCGACTACCGCGCCGCGCTGCCGCCGCTGTTCGAGCGAGAGTGGCGAGTGCAACTGACACGGCCGGAGGAGGTCGTGGAGGCCCTGGCCGGGCCCGCGTTCGAACGCCTCCCGGAGTCCGTACGGCATGCCATCGGTCCGTTGGCGCCGCGGGGGATGCCCACCGCCCTGACGCGCCCGATCGCCGGTACCCAGGGGGGGCTCGGCGTCGAACTGCTCATCCCGTGGTCGGCCTTCCCGCCGGTCCGGGCTCCGGACCTCTCGGCGGTCCAGCTCACGCTCGAGTGGCTCGCCCCCGAGATCTCGAAGGTGTGGGACGCGGCCTGGCTGGCTGGCGCGGAGGCGCGACCGCTACAGAACCCGCTCGAGCACACCATCACTCCGTGCGGTTACGGGTTGGCCGGACTGTTGATCCCCGGTGGTGACCATCGGTTGTCGCGACCGGCTTCGCCGGGAGCCGTGCCGTACATGATCCCCGAAGAATCCGGTGATCTCAGAAGCCTCATCGTCCTCGACAACGTCGCCGCTGGATACCTGTACGAAGCCGATGGCGACACGTGGTCGCCCGCCGCCTTCGAGCCGACCTACGGAGTCCTCGACGTCGGTCGAGATGAGCGCATCTGTACGCCGGTGCTGGCCTACGCGAAGGCAGGCGAGCGGACGGGTGGGCCTGACTGGTCCGAGACGGGTGAGGGCGACTGGTTCGGGTTACAGGTCGATCCCCGCGAACTCGACGTACGACGTCTGGATGACGGGGATCTTCTGGTCAAGAGCGGGAGCCGCGTCACCTGGAGCTACTACGGGTCGGGGCAGTGCGGTGCGTGTCCCCGGGTGGGGATCGACTTCTTCCACATTTCGGCGAAGACCGGGACCATCACCCCGGCGCTGCGCTTCTTCGAAATCGCGGAGCCGACGGTCCGTGACATCGAGATCGACGTTGCGGAAGACTGGTCGACCGTGACGATTTTCCAGTCCGAGCCGCGCTTCGACGCGCCCGAGCTGGAAATCGTCTGGAAACTGACCAGGTACTGCATGGTCGAGTTGCCGGGCGACCCCACGAGCTACGAGGTGTGCGCCGAAGAGAGCGATGTCGCCGAGCCCCCGTCTCACCTGCGGCAACGCTACTCGATCGATCCCTGACGTGCGGGCTACCAGCCCCATCCCACCCGGTAATCGGGGCGGAGATAGTGCTCGGGAATCGACACGCCGTTCGTGATGTCACCGGTCGCCGGGTCCAGTCTCAATTCGCGCGCCGAGCGCACGGCCAGATTGCCCAGCAGCACCATTTGCGTCAGCGGTCCCGCGTGCTCGGGGAAGTTCGAGCCGGCGGGCGTTCCACCCTTCGCGGCCTCCGCAAACTCGGCGTAGACGCCCCCGGTACGTGGGTATTTCTCTGCTGGCGGGTCGGCGCGAATCGCGGCATCCCGGGCGGCGTTCAGAAGACGCGGGTTCTCACCGTAGATGCCGGCGAACAGCTTTCCTTCGGTTCCGATCCACATCTGGCCGCTCCCCTCGATTGGCCACGGACGATCGTTGTCGATCTCGTCGGGCCGGGGTGGCGACAGGTTTCCGTCGCGCCAGACGACCTTCACCGCCGGTCGCGATCCGCGGGCGGGGAAGTCGTACTCGATGCGCGAGGCCGCTGGCGCGGTCTCGGGGAACAACCTCGTCGACTCAGGCGAGATGCGCTCCGGCGTCCCGAGATCGAGCGTCCAGAACGCGGCGTCCATCGCGTGACACGCGATGTCCCCCAGGGCGCCGGTGCCGAAATCCCACCAGCCGCGCCAGTTGAAGGGGGCGTAGGCCGGATGGTACGGCCGCTGGGGAGCCGGCCCCAGCCAGAGATCCCAATCGATCCAGGGCGGCACATGGTGCGCGTCGGTCGGCCGCTGGATCGCTTGTGGCCAGATCGGACGGTTCGTCCAGTATTCGACACGCTGGATCGTTCCGATCGCGCCGGCTTCGTACCACTCCCGGATCTGACGCGTGCCATCCTGCGCGTGTCCCTGATTCCCCATCTGGGTCGCGACGCCGGCCACTTCCGCGGCCCGCATCAACTCACGCACCTCCCAGATCGTCGTGGCGAGCGGCTTCTGGATCCGGGTCGGCTTCCCCATGGAGAGCGCCATCATGCCGGCCACGGCGTGGGTGTGATCGGGTGTCGAGATCACGACGGCGTCGATGTTGTCGGCTTCCCGCTCCAGCATCTCGCGAAAATCGCGATATCGCTTCGCCTGCGGAAACGCGTTCCACGAACCGGCGGCCCGGTTCTCATCGACGTCACAGAGCGCATAGATGTTCTCGCCCTGGTCGGCCATGCCGCGGACGTCGCCGCCGCCCATCCCGCCGACCCCGATATGCGCGACGTTCAGCGTGTCGCTCGGAGCACGGTGACCGACCCCGCCCAGGACGTGACGGGGGACGATCATCAACCCTGCGCCGGCGGTGGCGGAAGCGCGGACGAATCCTCGCCGGGAGACCTCGGTCTTCGAAAATGACGGTGGCATTGGACGGCTCCTCTCGTATCGAACACCCTTCAGATCAGACCCAGCCGTTCGAGCACCTCCCGAGGCGGCCCCTCGAACGCGGGCATGGGCCGGTTCCCCACGAAGCCCAGATCCGACATCCCTTCCTCCGTCGTCCAGAATGCGCTGGACGTCAGGTCGCGAACCCTGTCGAAGAACTTCGCGGCGGACCTGTACGAGCGGCCGGCGTCGGGCAGGTAGCGGATGTCGTCGCAGATCTCGTGCTGCTGCCCGATGGTGAGGGCGGGAAAGCGCGCCTGGAACCGGGCGTCGGACTCGACCTCGAGCCAGGCGATCCCGCCGCGAATCCGGGTAAGATCGTCCCGGTTCGCGTCATACGGAGCGCTCACCCATTCGTCGATGAACTCGTGGGCCCCCACGGCGGAGGCAGACGGCGATCGCTCGTCGCGGGGGATGATCACGTCGCACAGCGCCGCCAGCGTCTCGAGTTCTCCCTCCGTCAACACGAGATCCCACGGGACGACGGGAGAGATCAAATCGGGATCGGCCTGCGTCCCCGCCGCCAGCGGGTTTGCGGCACCGGGGTTCGCCGGGCCTCCGTCCTCGCCGCCGGACGCCCGGTCCGCCCCGGCGGACGGGGGATCGCCGCCCGGGGCGCACGCGGCGGCGGGAAGGGCGGCGGCGCCCGCCGCTCCGGCGGCCAGCACCTTGAGGGCCCTTCGCCGGGTGACGCCCTGCGGGGCGTCGTCGGCGCGGCCGTCGTTCGCATCGATGGCGTCGTTTCGCTCCTCTGGCGTCATCAAAGGCTCCGGCGCCGCAACTGCTCGACCAGGTACTCCGACGACCGCCACGCGATGGCCATGATCGACAGCGTCGGATTCTTGTCCGCGTTGGACACGAACGGCCCGCCATCCATCACGAACAGGTTGGAGACCTCCCACGACTGTCCATACTGATTCAGGACCGAGGAGTCGGCGTCTGCGCCCATCCGCACCGCTCCGACCTCGTGGATGATCTGGCCCGGCGCGGCGATGGCGCGGGCCCCGTCTGTCTGCACGGTGGACAGGACCCGTCCGCCCATCGCCTCGACGATTCCGGCGAACGTCTGCTGCATGTGACGCGCCTGGTTCAGTTCATGGTCCGACCATTTCCAGTGGAACTTCAGCACCGGAATCCCCCACTGATCGACGGTATCGTCGTCGATCTCGCAGTAGCTGTCCTCGTTGGGGATCATCTCGCCCCGGCCGTCGAAGAACAGAAACGAACCGTAGTATCGGCGGCATTCCTCCTTGAACCGTCGACCGTACGCGCCCTTCGTCAGAGATTCGAGCCCGTTGAACGCGCCGTACCCGGGCATGCGTTGTCCTCCTCCGAACTCCACGTGGTAACCACGCGCGAAGTCGAGCCTCCCGTCCTGCTGCTCACCATACAGCCACCACGGCATATACAGATGCATGGCCGAGGCGCCCTCCTCGGCATGGCGGGGGAGGTTCTCCAGCGCCGGGATCTGGCTGTACACACCGGCGCCCACCGTATCCATCAGATACTTGCCCACCAGACCGCTCCCGTTGGCCAGGCCATCGGGGAAGAGCGGACTGGTTGAATTGAGAAGGATCCGAGCGGATTCACAGGCGCTCGCGGCAAGCACCACGACGCCCGCCTCGGCGCGCCGGTCGCTTCGGCTGGGCTTGTCGATGTAGTGGACTCCGGTGGCTCGCCCACGAGCATCGACGGTCACTTCGCGGACCATCGCGTCCGTCACGATGGTGAGGTTCCCGGTCGCGAGGGCAGGGGGCAGACATACGGTCGGCGACTGGAAGTTCGCCTTGATCGAGCAGCCGCGTCCGCACGGCGTCGCCCAGAAACACGCCGCCCGGGACGCCATCGACTCGCGGGTGACCCGCCGGGCCAGCTCGTTGTCGGGCCAGAGGAAGCGGGAAAGACGATCGGCGTCCTGTGTGCGCGTCAGGATCGCGAGGTGGGCCGGGATCACCGGGATCCCGAGTGGGTCGCACGTCTTCCTCGTGAGAAGCTCGTAGGCCCGGGGGGCCGGCGGGGGCTGAAGGATGCCGTCGGACGATCCCGGAGTGTTCTCGAGACCTTCGTTCGATCCGTACACTCCCACGAGCGCCTCGGTCTTGTCGTACCAGGGCGCGAGATCGTCGTACGTCATCGGCCAGTCGAACCCGAGCCCGTCGCGGGTGCGGGGCTTGAAGTCGTACTCGCCCATCCGGAGGGAGATGCGCCCCCAGTGGTTCGTGCGTCCGCCGAGCATGCGCGAACGCCACCACATGAAGTTCACGCCGTCGGCGTTCGTGTAGGGTTCGCCGGGGACCCGCCACCCGCCGTCGACCGTCGCGTCATAGAAGCCGAACGGCTTGTCGACGGTGCCGGCCCCTCGCAGGGGGGCGTCGATGGGGCGCTGGAACATCGGGGTCTCGCTCACCGGGTCGTAATGCCGTCCGGCCTCGAGCATGAGGACGCGTACGCCGTGACAGGCGAGGACGTAGGCGGCCATTCCTCCGCCCGCGCCCGAGCCGACGACGATCACGTCGTACGTGTCCTGAGACCGGCGTTTCACCCGCGGTTCCTCCACGCCTCGAGAATGGCCCCTGCGACGATCGCCGGGCGACGGGCGCAGGTCAAGAGAAGTCGTCGGTCTTGCCCGCCCCGACCGGCAGGACCACCGTTCGGGTACGGCGTACTATCCGAAGACCACCCGAGCAAGGCGATCACTATGCCGCACCTCCACGCCCACACCGGCTACGGCACGGCCGTGCCCCTCGCGCTGCTCGCCACCTTCGCGTCGCTCGTTCTGCCGATCGACCTGGACGCGCAACGTGCCCGCGATCTCGGCATTCCGTTCCAGGGCGACCCCGGTCCGCTCAACGCCATCACGGACGTGGCAGGCGTCCAGGTCGGACACACGACGATCATCCGCGGAGACGGGGCGCTCATTGTTGGCGAGGGGCCCGTCCGCACCGGCGTGACAGCGATCATGCCGCGCGGCCGGAACTACGAGCCGGTATTCGCCGGGTGGTATTCGCTCAACGGAAACGGCGAAATGACGGGCACGACGTGGATCGAAGAGTCCGGTTTTCTCGAGGGCCCCGTGTTGATCACCAACACGCACAGCGTGGGGATCGTGCACGACGCGGTGATCGAGTGGTCTCGCGACAACGGGGCGGGTCACCCGATCGCGCCGGGCGTCTGGTGGAGTCTCCCCGTCGTGGCGGAGACCTGGGATGGGTGGCTGAACGACATCAACGGCTTCCACGTCACGAAGGAACACACGTTCGCGGCGATCGAAGGTGCAACGGGCGGCGTCGTCCAGGAAGGCGCGGTCGGCGGCGGGACGGGGATGGTGTGCAACGGATTCAAGGGTGGAATCGGCACGTCATCGCGGGTGGTCGGCGACTACACGGTCGGGGTGCTGGTACAGTGCAACTACGGCCGCCGGCCCGATCTGCTGATCGCGGGGGTGCCGGTCGGGGCGGAACTGGCGGATTGGAGCGGAGAATCCGATCCGGACGGCACCGGCGCGGATGCGTCTCCTCAGCCGCCTTCCGATGTCGGGTCGATCATCGTCGTGGTGGCAACCGACGCGCCGCTGCTGCCCCACCAGCTCAAGCGGATGGCCCGCCGCGTACCGGTGGGGATCGGCCGGATGGGTGGCTACGGCAGCAATAGCTCGGGCGACATCTTCGTCGCGTTCTCCACGGCGAACGAGGGCGCGTGGAACCGCGACGCGAATTCACACGTCGAGATGGTATCGAACGACGCGATCTCTCCGCTCCTCCAGGCCGCCGCGCTGGCCACGGAGGAGGCGATCACGAACGCCATGATCGCCGCCGAGACGATGATCGGTCGGGACGGAAACCGGGTCGACGGTCTTCCAAAGACGGAAGTCCAGCGGATCCTCCGTAGCCATGGACGGTTGATCGAGCGGGAGTAGGGGGCAGGTGGTGCCGCGGAACGCTCGACAGACCCATCTGCGAACGACGGAAAGGCAGGAACGGTAATGGCAATGCGCTATCCACGATTCACCTCGCTCGGCCTCGTTGCTTTTGGCATCGCCCTTTTCGGTTGCGGCTCCGACGCACCCGGCACCGAGGTTGTGGCCGAGTCCCATGAGGTCCCGGGCGGGTTCGTCACGTACACGATCGAGCAATTCCTCGGGACGACGAGCACGTTCGGGAGTTCCTTCTCTCCGGACGGGTCGAACATCCTCGTGAGCAGCGACGAGTCCGGGGTCTTCAACGCGTACGCGATCCCGGTCGATGGCGGAGATCCGACGATGCTCACGGATTCCGACACCGACGCGATCTTCGTCGCGGGCTACTTCCCCGAAGACGAGCGGTTTATCTATTCCGCCGATCAGGGTGGGAACGAGTTGTCTCACGTCTACGTGCGCGCTCCCGATGGGTCGGTGACGGACCTCACTCCGGGCGACGGGCACATCGCCAATTTCGCGGGGTGGGCCGACGATGAGCGCTCGTTCTTCGTCGCGACGAACGAACGTGGCGGTCAGTTCCTCGACATCTACGAAGTCGCGGTGGACGCGTACGAACGGGCGCTGTTCTATGAGAACACAGACGGCTCGAACCTGTCCGCGCTGTCCGACGACAAGCGCTGGATGGTCGTCTCGAAGACGAACACCACCGCGGACAACGATCTCTATCTCGTCGATCGCGACGACGGGGACCGGCGTCACCTGACGCCGCATGAAGGGGATGCCTCCTATGGCGCCCTCTCGTTCACGCCGGACAACGCGGGATTGTACCTCACCACGAACGAGGGTTCGGAGTTCCGGCGACTCGTCAGGATGGACCTCGATTCCGGCGACATGGAGACCATCCTGGATCCGGGCTGGGATGTAATGTTCGCGAGCTTTTCGAAGACCGATCGATACATGGTCGTCGGGATCAACGAGGACGCGAGCACCACGATCCGCATGTTCGAGATGCCGGGGATGGCCGAGGTCGAGCTGCCGCCGATGCCCGGACTGGACGTGACGTCGGTCAACGTGTCGGATGACGAGAAGATGCTCGCCATGTACGCGAGTTCGTCGCGCTCGCCCCAGAACCTGTACGTCTACGAAATCGGCGGGACCCGGCCGACCCCCCTCACGCAGTCGCTCAACCGGGAGATCGACGCCGACCACCTGGTCGACGGTGAGGTGGTCCGGTTCACCTCGTACGATGGCGTCGAAATTCCGGGCATCCTCTACCGTCCCCACCAGGCATCGGCCTCCACGCCGGTTCCCGCCATGGTGTGGGTGCACGGGGGTCCGGGGGGTCAATCACGGGTCGGCTACAGTGGGCTCATCCAGTATCTCGTGAACCACGGGTACGCGGTCTATGCGATCAACAACCGCGGGAGTTCCGGGTACGGAAAAACGTTCTTCGGGCTCGACGACCGCAAGCACGGCGACGCGGATCTGGATGATGTCGTGGAGAGCAAGCGGATGCTGATCGACACCGGGTGGGTGGACGAGGAGCGCATCGGTATCATCGGCGGCAGCTACGGCGGGTACATGACGCTCGCGGCGCTCACGTTCCGCCCCGAGGAGTTCACTGTGGGTGTGGACCTCTTCGGCATCTCCAACTGGTATCGAACCGTCAACTCGATCCCGCCGTGGTGGGAGGCGCAAAAGGACGCGCTCGAGAGCGAGATGGGTGACTTCGCGGACGAGGAATTCTTCCGCGCCAAGTCGCCCATCTTCCATGCCGACCAGATCGTGCGCCCGTTGATGGTGCTTCAGGGCGCGAACGACCCGCGGGTGCTGCAGGTGGAATCGGACGAGATCGTCGCGGCCGTACGGGCCAACGGGGTGGCGGTGGAGTACGTGCTTTTCCCCGATGAGGGACACGGATTCAGGAAGAAGGAGAATCAAATCGCGGGATACCGCAAGATCCGCGAGTTCCTCGACCTGCATCTACGCGAGCTGCCCGGTACCCGGCAGATCCCGACTCCGGACGACGGGTCTCCGTGACCCGAGGTCGAACTCGAGGTGGCCGCTTTCCCACGGTATCACGGAGTCCGATGCTGCCGGCGGTCGCCGTTCTGGTGGCGCTGGTCCCGGCCGTCGCGCAGGCCCAACCGCTGACCGAGCGCACCCCGAACCTGGGCGGCGCCTGGGTCACCTCCCCGGGGAACGTCCACTTCCAGTTCGCCCACCGATTCCAGACGGTGGGGGATGACGCCAACGTCACGGACATCTTCGGCGACGCCGAGATCGTGAACTACCCGACGTTCGACCTCGCGATCGGGCTGTTCGACGGTGCGATGGGCGGCTTCCGGTATTCGAGCCGTTCACTGGGGGCAGGCCGGTCGAATGAATGGCAGCCGTACATCAAGGTGGCGCCCCTTCGGGGGGTCGCGGACGGTGCGCTCGCGCTTGCAGTGACGGGTGCGTGGAATGGGGGGAACAACAGTCTGGACGGCGAGATTGCGGCCGAGACGAGGGCTGGCCCGATGCTGTTTTCCGGGGCCGTTCGCGGTTTCACCAACGTGTTCGACCCGCCGATGGGCGATGGCGGACAGGCGGTGGCCCTCGCGGGCGGGGCGGGCGTGCGGGTCAATCGATACGTGACGCTTGCCGGCGATGTGGCCAGCCTCGTCGCGGGCCCCGATGCTGACCTTGCCTGGAGCGCCGGGGTCCACGTCGGGATTCCGTTCACGCCACACACGTTCTCGATCATGGCGACGAACGTGTCGAGCGGGACGCTCTCCGGGACGTCCGCGGGGGCGGGGACCTTCCTGCCCGAGGGCGCACGCGCACCTGTCTACTGGGGATTCGAGTTGACCGTCCCGTTCAGCGGCTTCGCCCGCTGGGGCCGGATTTTCAGCCCCGGCGACCCGCCCGCCGATATCGCCGCCGCCCCCGCAGGCGTCAGGGTCGTGGAAGTCACGATTTCACAGGTGGCGTTTCGCGACTCGGAGATCCGAGTGCCGCTTGGAACCATCGTTCGCTGGGTCAACCGGGATCCGATCGGCCACACCGCGACGGCCGACGACGACTCGTGGGGTTCCGCGCTGATCGGTCCGGGCGAGGTGTTCGAGCAGCGTTTCGATGAGGAGGGGCGGTTTCCCTTCTACTGCATCCCGCACCCGTTCATGACCGGAGTCGTGATCGTCGGAGGCGGATAGAAGGAAGTGGAAGTGGAAGGGGCGGGGCGTACGCAGCCGACTCAGCGGCGTCGTCCCAACAAGCGCACGATGACGAGAAGGAGGATGACTGCTCCCGCCAGCATGGCAGGGTTGTCTTCCCAATAGCTGCCGAAGGACCGAAGTCCGCTTCCGACGGAGCGAAGGGCCCCGGTCATGGCCACGCCCACGTACTCCGCCGCGGCCTGCACTAGAAGGGTGTTCGTCATGCTGCTGTCCCACTTCGGTGATTCGTTATTCGAGCCGCCGACGTACAGCGAGAGGGCGGAACGGACGTGGCTGATGGCAGATACAATATGCGGGTAAGTGCGCGGGTCGCACCGCAGCCACATCTTCGACGGTGTGGACCGACCTGATCTAGGGAACCTCTGCACAAGTAGGGTGCACCGCGCGCAGGGGTCTCTCGGGGTTC
>JBGMQU010000025.1:0-14874 GCA_048060725.1 Gemmatimonadota bacterium
GCTCCCGTAGCTTTTCTTGCTCCCGTAGTTATCGAGAGGCTGCAGAAAGCCCCTCCGTTTACGGGGTATACCAGATCGGCGACGTATAGCCGCGCTCCTGTGTCGACACAGGGGCCCCCTCGGGGATCGGAACCCCGAAACGGACGGCGTCGTACGTCGACCACCTCGGGGTGGGGATCTCGATCACGCGCGCGTAGTAGAACGCCGACTGCGACGCATCGAAGTCCGGGTCCGTCCAGACCGTGGCGAGCTCGGACGAGCCGATCGTGTTCGTGAAGTTGGCCGTCGCGGCGTCGACCGTGTTCCCGACTGGCGGAAGCTTGCCGTCGGAGCCCGGCGACCGGTCTCCCGACCACACGACGTCGTAGACACGTTCCTGCGTGTTGCCGTCCGAGTCGAGCCAGCCCTTCACGATCTGGATCCGGTCGAGATTCCCGCCGATCGGATCCTTGAGCGCATACACCATGAAGTTCGGCGACCGGCCCGACGCCGCACCCATCAGGTCGCCACCCATCGGAACGCCCTTTTCGTACCCGAGGAACGCCGGTGTTCGGCTCGCGAGATCGGCGTCGGTGAACTCCCACCCTCCGAAGAACCGGATCGCCATCCGGGTCCCGGTCGTCCCGTATGTCTCCTTGCGCGCCATGGCGTCGAACAGGCCCTCGCGCGTGTTGTCCGTCGTCCACACCGCCGCGAGCCCCGACGACACCTGCTGCCATCCCATGATCACGCCGTTCTCGTTCTCCATGAACGGGTGCGTCATCCGGGTGGGCGAAGGCTCGGCACCGCTGTGCTTACCGAAGAAGTTGTCTTCCTGGGTCGTCGCGAGCGACGTGTGCGAATCCGTCGACCCGATCTGTCCGAACTTGTAGGGGTTCGTGCCGAGCCGGTCTTCGAGCAGGAGCCCCCGCTTGAGGGCTTCGCGCGCGTACTCCCCGGCGAGCATGCTGTCTTCCTTGACCGCCGACACGTCGAGATTGCCGAGGTCCCACGTCTCGTAGTCGGCGAACTCGTCGTCCGGCGAGAGGAAGGGGTGCGTCTCGCCATCGCCCTTGATCTGGGTGACCTCGTAGAGCGGCTCCCACAGGGCGCGCTGCGTCACGTAGCTCTCGTCGAGCGCCCGCCCGTCGAACTGGGCATCGAGCGGGAACATGATCCCGTTGGACAGGTTTCCGTTGTGCGCGATCGCCAGGACGTCACCGCCGGTCGTCTTCTCGTACTCCGCCATCCACCGCCAGAGGTCCCGCGGGTTCGGGCTGCCGAACGGCGGCTGCGTGGTGTACGGCACCATCCGGCCGGCGTAGCTCGCGTCGTCACGATAGATGACGACGCGGTGCATGTTGTTCCCGGTAATGAGCGAGGTCCATTCCGACCCGATCAACGCCGTGAACTGGCCGGGATCGTTGAACTCCTCGGCCGCCGCGAGCACGTCTTTCCACACCGCCTTGTACGGAGCCGAGTCGGGCTGGTAGTAGAGCGCCTCCGGCATCTTGCCCTGTGAAAAGAGCCCGATCAGCTCGAGAGCGACGCTCACGCCGTCGCCCGCCTGGATGCGGTTGTACCAGTCCTTGCCGGTCGGGTCGGCGAGGATGTTCGGCTTGCCCGCCAGGAGGTCGGGGAAGAACCCCATGTTGTCGGAGTGATCCGCCACGACCAGCCAGTCCAGCGGACGGGAGAGCCGAACGGCGATTCCGCTCGATGAGACGACTTCTTCGCCACGTGCGAAGCGGTACGCGTCGCGCACGCCGAGCCGGTTGCCGAACGCCCCGGCATCCATCGACAGGGCGGTGTGCAGGTGTGTGTCTCCCCAGTAAGGACGGCTCGGGAAGCTGCGCCCCGCATACGGGGAGTAGCTGTTCCCGGCATACGCGTTGGACAGCAGCGTGTCCCGGGGCGGCGGCGGGATCTGTGCCGACAGGGACGACGTCGAGGCGATCAGGCCCAGACACCCTGCGACGAGAAACCGTTCGAAACGGATCATGCGGTCCTCCATCTGAAGAACGGGCAGCCGACGATGCCGACGTGCCCGGTGGGTATGCCAGCCGCCATGATCCCACGCGTAACCGACGTTCGCAAGGGCTCGAATCCGAGCGCTTCCGATTAGCCGTTACCCCTCAACCCCGGGTCGGAGCGGTTCGTAGGTGTGCGTACTCCTGAGCCTCCCGCCTGCGACAACTCACGTCAGAACGTGGCCCAGGCAAGCAGCTCGTCGAGCGTCCGCGTGTTGAGGACGTCTTCCGGCGTGAGCCACGCGCGCCGGGCCTGCTCGACACCGTAGTGAATCAGGTCGAGTTCATCGGTGCGGTGCGCATCGGTCGAAATGACGACGGGCACCCCGAGTTCGCGGGCCCTCCACGCGTGCGTGTCACGAAGGTCGAGCCGGCTCGGGTGCGAGTTGATCTCCACCGCCACCCCGTATTCCGCGCACGCCTGGAGGATCTCGTCGATCTCGATCTCGATCGGACCGCGACGGTTGATGATCCGGCCGGTCGGGTGGCCGAACACGTTGACCGCCGGGTGGCTCAGGGCCGTGAGCACACGCTCGGTTTGCTCGGGGCCGGGCAGGCCGAAGTAGGAATGAACGGAGACCGTGACCCAGTCGAGCTGCTCGAGCATTTCGTCTTCGAGATCGAGCGAGCCATCCTTGAGAATGTCGACTTCCATGCTGCGGAGAAGCCGAATCTCGGGGTGGCGCGACACGATCCCCTCCATCTCCGCCCACTGCTGGCGCAGGCGAACCGCGTCGAGCCCCTGGACCATGGCGAGCGCTTTGGAATGGTCCGACATGCAGAAGTAGTCGTACCCACGCTCCACGCACGCTTCCAGCATCTCTTCGATGGTATTTCGACCATCGGACCATGTGGAATGCATGTGCAGATCACCCCTGAGGTCACCCACCTCGAGGAGTCGAGGTAGGGCGTCCTCGAGCGCGGCGGGGATCTCGCCCCGGTCTTCGCGGATCTCCGGCGCCATCCAGGGGAGTTCCAGCGAGGCGTAGACGTCCTCTTCGGTCGCCCCGGCCACCATCGCACCCGAGGAAGCGACGCCCCGCTCGCCCACGACGTCGTCCTTCTCCTCGGGGGGGATCTCGAAAACACCGTATTCCGAGACGCGAAGCCCGTGGTCGAGCGCGCGCTGGCGGAGCTTGATGTTGTGCTCCTTCGACCCGGTGAAGTACACGAGCGCCGCGCCCCAGCTTTCGTCGGGCACGACGCGCAGATCGACCTGGAGCCCGCTCCTGAGCACCACGGAAGTCTTCGTTCCCCCCGCTCCCATCACGCGCTCGACTCCGTCGAACCCGACCAGTCCCTCGGAAACGCCCACCGCGTCATCCGCGAGCACCAGCAGGTCGATGTCTCCTACGGTCTCGCACCGCCGCCGGTAGCTGCCGGCGACCTCGAGGCGGCGAACTCCGGGAAGATTCCGCACATGCTCGAGCAGGGGCGGCAGGAGCTCGTCGACGTCACCCAACCGAAAGCGGCTCGTGTTCGTTCGGTACTGCTCGATCCCCTGGAGGATGCGCTCCTCCGTCTTCTTGCCGAATCCCGACAATTCGGCGATGCGACCCTCGCCCGCCGCTTCCTCCAGGTCCTCGATCGACTCGATGCCGAGTTCATCCCAGAGTTTGCGCGTCTTTTTCGGGCCGAGCCCGGGCAGGCGAATCAACTCGATCAGCGAGGCGGGGACCTGCTCGCTCAGCTCATCCATGATCGCCAGACCCCCCGTCTCGACGAGTTCGGCGATGTTTTCGGCCATCCCCTTCCCGATCGACGGCAACTCCGTAAGGTCTGCCCCCTCCTCGACGAGCTTCCGCATGGGAACGGCGTGGTCCTGAACCGTCCGAATCGCGTTTCGGTACGCCCGCACCCTGAACGGGTTCGCATCGAGGATCTCGAGCAGGTCCGCGGCTTCCCGCAGGAGACCGGCGATCTCGACGTTCTCCATCATCGGCCGACCCGGCGGGTGGCGCTCATGCGTCGACCTCTATTCCCGCTTCGCTAAGCAGCGCCCGCAGGCCATCCTCGTCGATCACCTCGACCCCGAGCGCCCGCGCCCTGTCGAGCTTCGATCCCGGGTTCTCACCCGCGACCACGAAACTCGTCTTCTTGCTCACCGATGAGGTCACCTTCGCACCCAGCGACTCGAGATGTTTCCTGGCGCCCCCCCGGGTCAGGGTCGTGAGCCCACCCGTCATGACGATGCGCATCCCCGCGAGCGCATCGCCTGCCCGCTCGGGCGGGCGCGGCTCGACAACGGCGAGGAGCCGGTCGAGGATCTCCCCGACGCGGGGCCGGGCGAGGAAGGCCACGATCTGCCCCGCCATGATCGGGCCGATGCCGTCCACGTCCTGCAACGTCTCTTCGTCGGCGAGTCGGAAGTCCGCGAACGATGGGAAATGCATCGCGATCTCGCGGGCCGCGGTGACGCCCACCTCCGGAATGCCGAGCCCGTAGACGAACCGCGCGAACTCCGTCCGGCGAGCCGACCGGATCGCGCCGATCAGATTTTCCGCCGATTTCTGCGCGAAGCCCTCGAGCGGCAACAGGTCGTCCACCGCGAGGTCGTAGAGGTCGGGCAACTGACCCACCACGCCGGCGTCGACGAGGAGGCGGGCCGTCTCATCGCCGAGCCCTTCGATGTCGAGCGCGTGTCGGGAGGCGTAGTGCACGATCCGGCCGGCCCGCTGCGCCACACAGCCGAAGAGATTCGGGCAGAACGTGTAGGGCCCCTTCTCCTCCAGGGGCGTGCCGCAGGACGGACACGTCGCGGGCATCACCCACGGGTCCGCGCGCTTCCTTCCGGGCTCGTCGATGCGTTCCAGCACCTGCGGGATCACGTCGCCCGCCCGCTGCACGCGTACGCGGTCACCTTCCCGGATGTCCTTCCGCGCGACCTCCTCGCGGTTGTGCAGATTCGCACGGCTCACCGTCACGCCGCCGAGCTCGACCGGGCGCATGAACGCGATTGGCGTCACGACACCGGTGCGGCCGACGCTCGGAACGATCGACAGAAGCCGCGTGATCTCCTTCCGCGGCGGGAACTTCAATGCGAAGGCCCAGCGCGGATGGTGGGACGTTTCGCCCAACTCATCGCGTTGAGCCACGTCGTCGAGTTTGACGACGACTCCGTCGATTTCGTAGTCGAGATCGTCGCGAACCTCCTCGATCTCGTTGTGGAACGCGACGATCTCGTCCACGTCGCCCGCCGGGCGGCACCACTCGTTCACCGGCAGGCCCCAGGCGCCCAGCGCCGCCAGGGTGGCCTGCTGCGTGGGCGGCACGGGGCCGTCGATGGCGAGAATATCGTAGACGTAGATGTCGAGAGGTCGGTTCGCCGTGACTCGCGAGTCCAGCTGCCGAAGCGAACCGGCCGCGGCGTTTCGAGGGTTCGCGAAAGGGGATCCTCCGTCCGCGAGGAGTCGAGCGTTGAGGGCCTCGAAGGCGCCGATCCGCATGATGATCTCGGCCCGGAACGCCGCGAATCGCGGCACCTCGGAGTCATCGCCACGCAGGCCGAGCGGGACGGACGCGATCGTCCGCACGTTGTCCGTGATGTTCTCGCCGCGTCGCCCGTCGCCACGGGTCGCGGCCCTCACCAGCCGCCCGGCTTCATACACGAGCTCGACGGAGGCCCCATCCAGCTTCGGCTCGATCACGTAGCCGACGGGGCCCACGGCCTTCCGCACCCGATCATCGAAGCGGCGCAGAGCCTCGACGTCGTCCGCGGAGTCGAGGCTCATCATCGGGGCCGCGTGCTCGACCGACTCGAACGCATCAGAGGGTTCCGACCCCACTCGCTGTGTCGGCGAATCGGTGACGATCAGCTCCGGATGTGCGTCTTCCAACGCCTGAAGCTCGCGGAACAGCCGGTCGTACTCCTCGTCGGAGATCGAGGGCTGGTTGCGCACGTAGTACAGATAGGAGTGATGTCGGAGGGTCTTTCGCAGTGCCTCGATGCGATCGGCCGCTTCCGACGGCGTCAGGGTATCTGCCATTCGTAAACATAGATCGCGGCGGGACAGGTTCAAAGACGCGGGAGACGAGCCAGGTGGCGAACAAGGTCGGTTTTTCAGGGTAATGGGGACGTGCGCGGCGGAACTTTCGCGAACCGCGATCGTTTCCGAGATTAGGTAGCTACAGACGGTACGATTTCACCTACGGATTACTCCTGCGGGAGAGGGCCATCTCGTGAAGTATCTGACTCGAAGTAGCACCAGGATGCAGTCCAGTTGGGCTGCGCGAAGTCATATGACGATCACGCTCGACCCACCGGACCCCGTCGCTCTCGTGACGGATCACATATACGAGAAGATGCGGGGAAGCGTTCCGCGATTCGAGTGGGAACTCGATGCGCCGATCGTCGCCGAGATCAACCGGCTCAAACGCGAACGAAACGCCGTCATTCTGGGACACAATTACATGGTGCCTCAGCTCTTCCACGGCGTTTCCGACTATACGGGCGACTCGCTCGGTCTCTCGATCGAAGCTCGTGACACCGATGCCGACGTCATCGTCTTCTGCGGCGTGCACTTCATGGCGGAGACCGCGAAGATCCTGAGCCCGGAAAAGACGGTTCTGATTCCGGATCCGGACGCCGGCTGCTCACTGTCCGACAGCATCTCGGTCGAGGACGTCAGGCTGCTGAAGGAACGCTATCCCGGCGTCCCTGTCGTCACCTACATGAACACGCCGGCGGCGATCAAGGCGGAGTCCGACGTATGCTGCACGTCGGCGAACGCGACGAAGGTCGTGGAATCGCTCGGAAGCGACCGCGTGATCTTCCTTCCCGACGAATACCTGGCCCTCAACGTCGCGAAGCAAACCGACGTCGAAGTCATTGCATGGCACGGCCGGTGTATGGTCCACGAGCAGTTCACCGTGGACGAGATCCGGGCGTACCGGGCCCAGTATCCGGGCATCGAGGTCATCGCCCACCCCGAATGCTCACCCGAGGTGTGCGACGAGTCCGATTTCGTCGGGTCGACCACGGGCATGATCGCTCATCTCGACCGGACGCAGTCGAGCCACGTGATCATGGTGACCGAGTGCTCCATGGCGGACAATGTGCAGGAGGCGCACCCGAATCTCGAGTTCGTGAAGTCCTGCACGATCTGCCCGCACATGAAGAAGATCTCGCTCGAGAAGACGCTGTCCGCGCTACAGAACCTCGAGCACGAAGTCTTCGTGCCGGAAGATGTGAGAGTTCGGGCGCTGCGGGCGGTCGAACGGATGATCGCGATCGGGCGCGACCCGACGACGTAGGAGGAGTTCTTCGGCAGCCTGCTACCCGATCAGCTCGCGTGCACGGCGCCAGATCGCGTCGAACATCGGCTCGGTGAGCGTGCCGGTAAACGTGTTCTGCTGGCTCGGGTGGTAGGATCCGAGGACCGTGAGCGCGGGCAACCCATCCGCTGAAGACGGCAGCGGCACTTCCACGCCGTGTCCGAACTTCGGAGCGGGGCGCGGCACCGACGCCGAGCGGTCACGCCAGATGCGCAGAACGTGAGAGAACGCGAACCCACCCAGGGCGACCAGCACCCGCACCCGGGTGAAGATCTCGAGTTCACGCTCGAGAAACGGGCGGCAGGCCTCGCGTTCGGCTGGCTGCGGTTTGTTCGCCGGCGGGGCGCACCTGACGGCGGCCGTCACGAACACGTCGGACAGGGCGAGTCCGTCGTCGCGCCGGGTCGAATCCGGGCGTGACGCGTATCCCGCGCGGTACAGCGCGCCGTAGAGCCAGTCTCCCGACCGGTCGCCCGTGAACATTCGGCCGGTCCGGTTCGCGCCGTGCGCGGCGGGCGCCAACCCGACGACGAGCAACCGCGCGTCGGGATCGCCGAAACCGGGGACCCCCCTTCCCCAGTACGTCTCGTCCCGAAAAGAGGCCCGCTTCTCCACGGCGACTCGCTCTCGCCATTCGACGAGCCGCGGGCACGCGCGACACACCGACACGGCGTCGCTCACCGCCTGGACATCGGGCAGCCCGGCGATCGACCGCGCGCGAGTGGGAGCTATGAGGCCGAACCGCGCTCGGGCGCCGCTGTCACGTCTTGTGGCGACAGCGGGATGTCCGCCCCGTCCTTCGCCGCCGAAAGCACGATGGACGTGCTCGTCCCCTCGATGCCGGGGAGACTCAGCATGCGTTTGATCTCGGTGTTCATCTCGCTCTCGTCACGGAATCGCCCGATGACGAGAACGTCGAAGTCGCCGGTGATCTCGTACACGTGGGTCAGCCGGCGATCTTTCGACAGCGCGGCCACGATGGCGGGGAGTGCGTCGCCCCGGGCCTTGATCTTGGTGATCGCGACGAGTCCGAACCCGAGTTTTCGGTAGTCGATCTCGGGTCGGAATCCGAGGATCACTCCACGCTCCCGGAGATCGCGCAGCCGGTTCGTAATCGTGCTGGGCGAGACGGCCAGACGCTCGGCGAGTTGTCGCGCCGACTGCCTCGCATCCTCACGAAGCGCTTCGATGAGCCGCACATCGAGATCGCGGTACGTCACGTCGTCTCCTTGATCTGGAGCCTGCGATCGGCTCGCGGAGCCGCCGATCGCTCCGCATCACCCTCGTAAAGATGTCGCGTTCGGCGTCGGTGCGCTCCGAGGGGGTACCTCCAGTATCGCCACGGGATCGACAGAATGTGCCGCGACGCCAGAGAAACGATGGCCTCGGGAAGGTCCGCGAGCACTCCAGCCCCCCGCTCGAGACGGACTCGATCCAGCGCTGGAAGATACTCGGTCGCATCGTCCCTCGGACCTCGCCTGAACAGACCGCTCAGCAGGTGCCAGAACGAACGCACCGGCAGGTAGTCCTCCTCGGTCACGAACGTCACCGTGCGGACGAACGGGCTGTGGAAGATCAGGTTCATGTCCACTTCGACGAGCCAGAACCCGGTGCCCCCGCCCGACACGCTCTCGCGCGCGGCCTCTTCCTGCCGGCCCAGCCGTTCCGCGGGACCGAGGCGATGATACGGAATCCACAGCTCCCGGTAGTGGGCGTCGACGACCACCCACTCGAGCCGCCCGGCATCGGGTCCGTCGGCGCGCACCCAGAGTTCGGCGCGTTCCCAGTCCCGCTCCCAGAACTTGTTCAGCTCCGCCGGAACGAGCATCAGGTATCGCCACACCCAGTAATGGTCCCCCTCGAGCCAGTAGGGCGCATCGTCCGGACGGTCGAATGGACTGCCCGGACCGACGCCCGAGTACAGGTGCAGCGAAGGCGGGACGGGACGCGGCACGAAAAACCAGTCCGCGACGAGAGCCAGCGCCAGCAGGATCGCGAGTGCGCCGAAAAAAAGACTCCATTCGGAGGACGCCTGCGTACCGAAGGCGAGCAGGATGATCCAACCCGCCAGCACCGGAACGGTGCCGAGCAAGGCCGTGGCTACGTCGCGATAGAGCAGATACAACACGAGCGCGAGCACGGGAAGCCCGAGGGGCAGCCAGATACGGAGCGCAGGTTCGAGAAGCCCCAGACGATTCAGCATCGGCACGGCGATGCCCACCGCCACGATGCCGGTCACCGTGGCAAACGGGAGCTTGTACGTCGCGTAGAACAGGCTCGAGAAGGCGGCGGTTCGCCGCGGGTCGACGACATCGGCCGCGAGTGTCTCCCCGTGCTTGCTGACGGCCACCCGCCCCGGTGTCGTCTCCTCGAGATCGAGCTCGAACGGGTCGAGGCGCCCCGCGAGTTCGTCTCCAACCTGCCTCCGATGACGGATCGGGGAGCGCCCGAGCCGCCGAAACGCACGAAACGGCAGTAGAAAGGGTCCGACGAGAAGCAACGCGATGTAGTAGCGAAGCCTGGGAAGCTCGAGATCCGGCCGGTGGACCCCGGCTCGAAACAGGGCCGGATCTACCCACCCGCGCTCGACGTGCTCGGTCCTGACCCCCCCATCGAAACCCAGGACCGACGCCCAGTAGTCTACGTAGACGAAGGGACCGAGCAGCAGACCCTGTTCGGCGAGCCAGTCGACGAGCCTCCCCGAGCCGGAGGCCTGCCCCTCAACCACTTCGGCCGGTCAGCCCGAGCGCCCGCATCAACCCGACCCATGCGGTCTCGAACTTCTGCGACAGGCGGATCGCCGCCGGAAAGCTCGGGGGATCAATCGTTCGCACCTTTATGGATCGAGCTCCGGCGAGGTTCGCCGAAACGACGTCCGTGAAGTACTGGTCCCCCACCATGACGGCACGATCGATCTGTCCCGCCAGTCCGATTCGTTCGAGGGCAGCGTCGATCAGCTCCCCCGCCGGTTTTCGCATGGGGATGACTCCCTCTCCTACGTCGTTCGAACCCGGGGGCGGAAGCCGGCCCGCCCCGGGCCCGAACTGCACCTCCTCCCCTCCCTCCATCGCGCGGAAGGCGGGTCCGTCGGGCGTCGTGAAGCCGAGGACCACGGGCATCCGGGGGAACATCTCGCCGAGTTCGCGCAGCCGCGGCAACTGACAGTTCGAGACGATCGCGTGGCGGAACCGGGCGTCGCTCGTAAGATCGTCGAATCGATCGCGAACCAGCGGGTCGAGGTCCCGAGCGTGGTGGGCCATCAACGTGCCGTCGACGTCCCATAGCACGGCCCCGATGCCGCGCTCCGCAAGCTCATCGGGGTCGATCTCGGCAACGGTCTCAACCCGCCACGTCGCCCCGGTGAGACGGCTCAGCTTGAAGAACTGTGGGACGACGCGACGCGCCGTGTGGATCCAACCGGTATGTGCGGACATGGCCGGAAGGTGCCCTTTCCGCCCAACTACAGCTAGGGAACGTTTGAGTCGGCCGAAAGACCCTGGCGGGTGGCCGAAACGCCCGTCGTGAGTTCGGGCGCCACGAGTTCCGAGCCCGGCCGGCGTCGCGTCAGATATCCGAGCCACTCCCCCCACGACCACGCGACGACGAGCGCGGCGACATGGAACGAGGCCCTCCCGAAGCGCCGGAGATTTTCCGGATCTCGCGCCGACGCCCGCGCCATCCGGCCGAAGAGTATGACGGGAAGTGCGGGAGACAGGACCGCGTAGTACAACCGCCGCCAGCGCGGCATGAACTCGAGGCGCGTACACCCGAACAGCCGGCCAAACGCGTATCGCTCGTGCAGCGCGTCCCGGAATCGAACGTGTCTGCGCATCGCGACCCGGGCCGCGGGCGCCAGCCAGAGCCGCCCGAAACGGGAGGCCAGCGCATCATTGATCGCGGTCTCGTGGAAGATCTCGCGCCACACGTCGGCGACGGCCTCGAGCCGATCGGCTCTATACGACGCGTTGCACACCGTCAGCGTCGGCGACGGCCCCTCGCGGACGGGCGGCATGTAGCGGTAGTAGTCGACCAGATAGAACGCCCAGTCGAGCGTGGTCGTCCCTTCGAGGGGTTCCACCGAGCCGCCCACGACGGCGCGGTCTTCGGCCTGCGCACCCACCATCGCACGAACCCAACCGGGCGATGGCACGCAGTGGTCCTCGGTGAGCAGCACGAGCGTTCCGGCTGCCTCCGACACCGCCCGCGAGGCCAGCTCGAGCGGTGTGCGCTGCCCCTCGTTGGCGACGAACCTGATGTCGGGCCGATCACCCGCCAGTTCGGCCATCTCGGCGAGCTGCGGATCGTACACGACCAGGATGTCGAACGCCGGCGCCCCGCTCTGCGCGTCGAGCGCGGCGAGACACCGGCGAAGATGGGCCGCGCCGCAGATCGCGACGACGGCGACGGTAACCGTGTGGGAGGGGAGGCTCACTCCGTCGTCGGCTCCAACTGCACCAGGTCGGGGCGGGGCGCGGATACGGCCTCATCGGACACCGTCTCGCCGGACGCGTCCACGGATCCCGGCTCTGCCACGGATCCCGGCTCTGCCGCGGCTCCTTGCCCTGCCGCGGGGCCGTCCCCGTTCGGCGAGATCGGAAGTTTGTCGGGCCCTAACTCGACCCTGATCCGCTCGGCATCGGGAAGTGGCACGGTCTTCCTCCAGGCCTTCGACTGCTTGATCGAGCGCACCAGCTGCACCGGCTGGTGTACGATGCTCGACCACATGAATACCTCGGTCGTGCAGTAGCACTCCTTCGCCGCGATGCTTTTCCGCAGCGCTTCGGCCCTGGCGGATTTCCATATCTCCCAGAAAGAATTCTCCCGGAGATTGCCGACCGGTTCGTGGATCTCACACAACCCGACGTCGCCGTTCGCGTACACGACGGCGCTCAGTTGCCCCGCCCGACACGGAACGACCTGCCGTTTTTGTTTGATCGTCTCGACCTTCCCCCACTGGAGAAGCGGCTCGACGATGCCGCCGTAGCGTCCCTCTTCGCGAGGGGCCCAGAGACGCTGGATGTACTCGTAGAGTTCCTCGTACTTCTCGAGCGCGGGACCCTCGAGCGACTGGTCCTTACGGTCGCCCCTGATGATGGCCAGGTTATGATGGTCCATCTGCGGGCACCGCTCGTACAGGTACGTCGTGAGTTCGCGGATCTCGTCCATGTTGATGTGCGTCGCGGTCGAGATGCAGTGGATCCGCACCCGCGGGTCTTTTTTCTGCAGTTCCGCGAGCGCGTCGTACGTCTCCATCGCCTTCTTGAACGCGTTCTTCGCGACCCGGAACTCGTCGTGGAAACTCGGCATCCCGTCGAGCGAGATCTCCGCCACGAACATCTCGAGATCGGGCTCGTTTTCGAGAATCTCCGAAATCTTCTCGACCGTCCATTTCGTGAAGTAGCCGTTGGTCGGGACGTAGATCTGGCGGACACCGTTGTGCTGGATGAACTGCCGGCAGATGTCGGCGAATTCCTTCCGGATAAACGGCTCGCCGCCCGACAGGTTGAGGTTTTCGATTTTTCCGAGCGATTCTGACAGGGAGACGAGCTCCTCGAACGTCAGGTCGTCCTTCCCGTTGAGGCTGCGCCAGTAGAAGCAGTGGTCGCACTTCATGTTGCAAATCGAGTTGATGAACAGCACCAGGAACGGTGGGCTGGGCAGCTTCTCGTAATTCTGCTTGGTGATGCGCACGTGGCGCGCGACTCTTTCGGCAAACTTCATTCGATCGGCCTCCGGCCGGGCCGCCGACATCTGATATGTCCGCGTGTCCGATATGTAGTTGATTGTCCTGCAGATCGAGCAACTAACGTGCCGTTTTGCCCCACCAGGGGGTACCCGGGACCCGTACAGATCGGGGCCAGCCGGCGGTCACGGTGCGGCCTCTCCGGGGGGGTGTGGCGTGGACGCCGCAATTTCGGGCTTCAATCCTCGACGACGTGCGCCTCGAACTCGCGTCGATACTCCGTCCATCGCGCCCGATCGAAGTCGCCGTCCCCCAAACACTCCACCGCCGCGTACGCCATCGCCAGGGCATGGTGCGTGTTGTCGTGGGCGAAAAGCCCCTGCCGTCCGAAGGAGACCAGGTCGGGAAGACCGCTGGCCCAACGGTCGAGGGTCTCGAAGTGACGTTCGTATCCGATCGCATAGACGGGATAGACGAAGCGAATCCGTCGAACGTGGACGCCGACGACTTCGGGGGTCTGGAGCCCCATCGCTCTGAGGTTGCTCGCGACCAGATCGCCCAGATCCTCATCCGACATCCCCCATACATCATCGTCTGGCGAGCAGGGGAGTTCGGCACACACGGTGGTCCGGTCCGTCGGCTCATCGACGAGCGAGTAGTTCTTCGTCTCGGAAAGCCGCGTGATCGGTACTTCCGCACCAGGAAAATAGTGCGCGTCGTACTCGGTAAAGCGATTTGCCGCGAACGTCAGGTAGATCAGCACCATCGACCGGTAGGTGAGACCGTCCGCCGCGTCCAGAACCGTGGCGTCGGGGGCGGGGTCCACGATGCGGGCGAGGAGGCTGATCGGAAGCGTCGAAAACACGAAGTCCGAATCTACGGCCCTCACGTGTCCGTCCGGCCCGGTGATCTCGACTCGCCACCCCCGATCGCCATCTCTTCGCGCGAGGCCCGTGATCCTCTCACCAAGGTGGATTCCGGCTCCCGATTCGGCCGCCGCATCGGCATACCCGCGGCTGATCGCACCGAACCCCTCCCGCGGATAGAAGAAGTGGCTGAACCCCACCGACTTCACGCCGGGGAACTGTCCCAGCACCTTCCGGATCAGCTTCGCGATCGAGTTCGCGGCAACCCGCCGGTGGGCCTGGGTCGCCGAGAGCTGCTCGGGCTCGAGACCCCACAGCTTGCGCGCATACGGGAAGTAGAAATCGCGGCAGATGGTCTCTCCCAACTGCGATCGTAGAACCGTCGCGAAGCTCTCCGGGCCCTCGGTTCGGCTCGCGAACCGTTTTTTCACGGTATCGATCAGTGCGCCCGTCGCGAACCCGCGATCAAGGCGCAACAGGAGGTCGATCGGCTTCAGCGGGAAGTGGATCCACTTCCCACGCAACCGGATCCGCCCGTGCCGCGGTCGCCGGAGCAGTTCCGACCCGAGGAGAGTCTGTATGTCCGCCTGGATCGCGGGGTCACACGAGGGGTGCAGGCGGTGACTTCCGAAGTCGACGAACTGGTCTTGAAGCGTGAAGCTTGCGGCGTTGCCGCCCACATAGTCGTTCGCTTCGAAGACATCGGCCTCCCCACGGTCCGTCGTCCTGACCCGGTACGCGGCCCCCACTCCGGCCGGACCGCCACCCAGAATTGCGATCTTCACGCTGCCCCCCCCGCCTCGACGTTCGACGACGCACCGGCGCGTCTGGCCATGTTCATGAGCGACCCGCCGACCTCACCGCTCGCACGGGTCAGTACGATCCAGACCCCGCCGGCCAGGAGTCCGCCGGCGATAAGCACCGTCTGCCAGAGAAGCGAGACTGCCACGCCGGTCGCCATCGGGATCCCGAAGGGCAACAGCGCAGCCCCCAGCGTCGCGTCGCGCACGCCGAGTCCACCGAGACTCACGGGGAGCAGCCC